>NZ_CAOOSE010000006.1:0-196259 GCF_948499155.1 uncultured Phocaeicola sp.
AAAAACTGTTTAATGAAAAAGATACCATGTTCTAGGGCTTTTATAGAATTAAACAGGAGGATTCATATCTCAGAAGAATCATAAAAAAGAGGATGAACGTTCAACGTTCATCCTCTTTTTTTGTTATATTTGTCGCGAACTTATTTATAATCATAGATAAATGAAAGAATTTGTAATATCTGAAGCACAAGTTGAAACGGCTATTCTGGTAGGTCTTATAACACAGACTCAGGATGAACGGAAGACAATGGAGTATCTGGACGAATTGGAGTTCTTGGCGGAAACGGCAGGAGCGACGGTTGTGAAGAGGTATACTCAAAAGTTACCGTCTGCCAACTCTGTGACTTATGTTGGTAAAGGGAAATTGGAAGAAATCAAAGAATATATTCATCAGGAGGAAGAGGAAGAACGAGAAATCGGAATGGTGATTTTTGATGATGAGCTTTCTGCAAAGCAGATACGGAATATTGAGGCTGAACTGAAGGTGAAGATACTTGATCGTACTTCGCTGATTCTTGATATTTTTGCCATGCGTGCGCAAACGGCAAATGCCAAAACTCAAGTGGAGTTGGCCCAATACAAATATATGCTTCCTCGTCTGCAACGCTTATGGACACACTTGGAACGTCAGGGTGGCGGTTCTGGTGCCGGTGGTGGAAAAGGTTCTGTAGGTTTGCGCGGACCGGGTGAAACACAGTTGGAAATGGACCGTCGTATTATCTTGAACCGTATGTCTCTATTGAAGGAGCGTTTGGCGGAGATTGATAAGCAAAAGACTACTCAACGGAAGAACCGTGGCCGAATGATACGTGTGGCATTGGTAGGATATACCAACGTAGGAAAATCTACATTGATGAATCTGCTTTCAAAAAGTGAAGTATTTGCAGAAAACAAGTTGTTTGCTACCTTGGATACGACTGTGCGTAAGGTTATAATTGATAACTTGCCCTTCCTCTTGACGGATACAGTAGGGTTTATCCGTAAGTTGCCGACAGATTTGGTCGATTCCTTTAAATCGACATTGGATGAAGTGCGTGAAGCGGATTTGCTGATTCATGTAGTGGATATCTCGCATCCTGATTTCGAGGAACAAATAGCAGTAGTAGATAAAACCATTGCTGATTTAGGTGCCGGTGGTAAGCCTACCATGATTGTGTTTAACAAAATTGATGCATACACTTATATTGAGAAGCCTGAAGATGATTTGACTCCTAAAACAAAGGAGAATATTACTTTGGATGAATTGATGAAAACGTGGATGGCTAAATTAAATGATAATTGTATTTTCATTTCGGCAAAAGAGAAAACCAATTTGGAAGAACTGAAGAATATCATATATAATAAGGTGAGGGAACTCCATGTGCAAAAGTATCCATATAATGATTTTCTTTATCAGACTTATGACGAAACAGAGATATAAAATATACCGGTTATGAATACTTATCGTTCACTGACACTGCAGGAAATACAACAACTGAAAGAACACTCATGTACGGCTGTCAATTGGGCGGACGTTGAAGTAGTAGAGAATTTTAAGACCGACTATATTTACCATACCCGTTTCTCAGGAAAGGTGAAGTTGGGAGTCTTTGAAGAGGAGTTTATCCTTGCTGGTGGTATGTGCAAACATTCGGGTTTGTTTCATACGACGTTGCACAATGTGACAGTGGGCGATAATTGTTGTATCGAGAATATTAAGAATTACATAGCCAATTATGTGATTGGTGATTATACTTTCATTGAAAATGTCGATATTATACTGGTAGACGGCAAGACTAAGTTCGGCAATGGGGTGGAGGTAGCTGTTCTGAATGAGACAGGAGGGCGTGAAGTAATTATTCATGACCGTTTGTCGGCTCATCAATCTTATATTATGGCACTGTACCGCCATCGTCCCGAATTGATTTGCCGGATGAAAGCGATTATCGATAAATATGCGGAAGAGAATGCATCTGAGACAGGTTCTATCGGACACCATGTGACAATTGTAGACGCCGGATATATAAAGAATGTGCGTATCGGTAATTATTGTAAGATAGAAGGGGCCGGACGGTTGAAGAATGGAAGTTTGAACAGTAATGAGACAGCTCCGATTCATATTGGATATGGTGTGGTCTGCGACGATTTTATTGTGTCTAGTGGCTCCAGTATAGAGGATGGTACTATGCTGACTCGTTGTTTTATTGGTCAAGCCTGTCATTTGGGACATAATTATTCTGCATCCGATTCATTGTTTTTCAGCAATTGTCAGGAAGAGAACGGAGAAGCCTGTGCCATCTTTGCAGGGCCGTTTACTGTTACCCACCATAAATCCACATTGCTTATTGCCGGCATGTTCTCGTTTATGAATGCAGGTTCGGGTTCTAATCAGAGTAATCACATGTATAAATTGGGCCCAATCCATCAGGGAGCAATGGAACGGGGAGCAAAGACTACTTCTGATTCTTATATTCTGTGGCCGGCAAGAGTCGGCGCTTTTTCTTTGGTAATGGGGCGTCATGTGAATCATTCGGATACGTCCAACCTTCCTTTTTCCTATTTGATAGAACAGCAAAATACTACCTATTTAGTGCCGGGGGTAAATCTGCGTAGTGTAGGAACGATTCGTGATGCCCAAAAATGGCCGAAGCGGGACAAGCGGAAAGATTCGAATCGCTTAGACCAAATCAATTATAATCTTTTAAGCCCTTATACCATCCAGAAGATGATGAAGGGACGTGATATCCTGAAGGAATTGCGAAGGGTTTCCGGTGAGACCTCTGAGACTTATTCTTATCAAAGTGCGAAAATTAAAAACTCGTCTTTAAATAATGGTATTCGTTTTTATGAACTTGCCATTCATAAGTTCTTGGGTAATTCTTTGATTAAGCGTTTGGAGGAGATGCATTTTGCAAGTGATGAAGAAATCCGTGCCCGATTAATTCCTGATACAGAAACAGGGACAGGGGAATGGGTGGATATCTCAGGCTTGATAGCTCCGAAGAGTGAAATAGAAAAGTTGATGGCAGATATAGAATCGGGTGTATTGACTAATGTAGACCAAATACATGAACGTTTTGTAGAAATGCATCATAACTATTATACCTATGAGTGGACTTGGGCGTATGGAAAGATGCTCGAATATTACCATTTGCAATCCGAAACCATTACAGCTAAAGATGTGGTTGCTATTGTGAAACAATGGCAGGAAGCAGTAGTGGAACTCGATAAAATGGTTTATGCAGATGCCAAGAAAGAGTTTTCTTTGTCTGCCATGACCGGATTTGGCGCAGATGGTTCGCGAGAGGAAAAAGAACAGGACTTTGAGCAGGTACGCGGTGTCTTTGAAAGCAACCCATTTGTGACTGCCGTGTTGCAGCATATCGAGGTCAAGACGGCTTTAGGCAATGAATTGATAGAACGTATTGGCTTTTTGTAGCTAAAGAAGCGAAGGATTCTGAATGTGAATACAATAAAATAATAATTAGCATGAAAATAAAAGAAATACCTATATTACTGCTGACCGGCTATTTGGGCAGTGGAAAAACGACGTTGGTCAATCATATTCTCACTAATAAGCGTGGTGTCAAGTTCGCAGTTATAGTCAATGACATTGGTGAGGTGAACATTGATGCTGACTTAATTCAGAAAGGTGGAATTGTAGATAAGAAAGACGATAGTTTGGTGGCACTTCAGAATGGTTGTATCTGCTGCACCCTTAAGATGGATTTGGTAGAGCAGATAGATGACATTATGAAATTGGGACGCTTTGATTATATTGTCATTGAGGCAAGCGGTGTCTGCGAACCGGCTCCTATTGCACAGACCATTTGTTCTATTTCAGGGATGAACGCTGTACATGGTTCATGCCGGTTGGATTGCATTGTGACTGTAGTGGATGCCTTGCGTTTGCAAAGTGAGTTTTCGTGTGGCAATGATTTAATTCGTAAAGGTATTGATGAAGAAGATATTGAAAATCTGATTATCCAGCAGATTGAATTCTGTAATATTGTCCTGTTGAATAAGGCTTCGGAAGTGAAGCGTGAGGAATTGGAGCGTATTAAGCAGATTATCCGTACTTTGCAACCGGTTGCCGAAATAATAGAATGTGATTATGCCGGGGTTGGTTTGGATAAGATTATTAATACCGGAAAGTTTGACTTTGAGCATACTGCCACTTCTGCCGGTTGGGTGCGCGGAATAGAAGGAGCACTTACGGAAGAGCAGAAACAAGAGGCCGAAAGACATGAACATCACCATCATCATCACGAAGGCGGCGAAGTGGAAGAATACGGCATCGGTACTTTTGTCTATTACCGCCGTCCTGCGTTCGATATTCATAAGTTCGACCGTTTTGTTGCTACCAAATGGAGTCGCAATATCATCCGTGCCAAAGGTGTATGCTATTTTAGCAATAACCCTGATATGTCTTTCCTTTTTGAACAAGCCGGTGTGCAGAAGAAACTGAAAGAAGCAGGCTTGTGGTATGCCACGGCACCGGAAGAGGAGTTGATGGAAGTGATGCGTCAGGAACCGGGCCTACTGCGTGATTGGGATGATAAATACGGTGATCGTATGCAGAAGATTGTCTTCATTGGTCAGCATTTGGATAAGGAACAGTTGATACGTGACTTAGATGAGTGCCTGGAATAATATAGGAGGATGAATGCTTCAATAGACTGTTAAGAGTTTCTTTTAGGCACAGAACTCAGGGACAAACACGGATTATTTTTTCTTATTCCGTAAGTTCCATGTTTTCTGTGCCTAAAACAGATTCTATAAATAAGTATATTTGCCTGTAGGACAATCTTCCTCCTGTTGCTGTCCTACTTCTTCTTTACTACCGGAAGTAGTAATCTGGTGGCAGCGCCTTGCTGGTGAAATATCTTAATGCTTTGTTTCATCACAAAATCCTCCACTCCGCAATGATAAGTGTCTATGAACTTCTGAGGGTTGCGGTCAATAATGGGGAACCATGAACTTTGGATTTGAATCATCAGCCTGTGTCCGGGCAGGAAAGAGTGGGCTACATCGTACAACGTATAGTTGACCTGTGTAATTTCTTCCGGCCTGAAAGGTTTGGGTGTGTCGAACCCTTCCCGAAAACGTCCTCGGAACAATTCGCCGCGGACCATTTGCTGAAATCCGCTCATGGGATAGTTGCTTTTCAGTTGTTTGCGTATTTCTTGTGGATATTCAAATCTTTCGGGGTAAACATCAATTACTTTCACCATGAAGTCTGCGTCGGTGCTGCTTATGGCTGTCATAAGCTCTACCCCGATGGGGCCTGCCAACGTGAGTGTATCCTGCAGCGGTTCGGTCATGAAGGTAATGACATCTGGGCGTGAAGCGGCAAAACGTTGGTCATCAATCATATATTCCAATGTGCGGTAAGTAGTCGGATTGGCTGTATAAGGGACCGGTCGTGACATATCCGATACATATTCTGTATACGATTTCTCTTCGGTCGGTGCCTGAGTCGATACTGAACCGTCGGCATGAATATAATAAGGAGTCGAAACCATTTCTTTTGCAGGCCACTCTTCATAAGTCTTCCATTCGTTTTCACCGGAATAGAATATGTTTACCCGCTTTTCGGGTTTTTCTCCTTCCCCTTCCAAGAAATAACGGAAGAAGGGATACTGAATTTCATCCATATAATAAGCTGAAGTACTTTTGCCGAAATAGACATTTCCGATACTTTGGAAATTGCGGCGGGTCCAAGCACCATGCCACCAAGGACCGAAAGTCAGATAAAGGTCGGTTTCGGGAGACTGCTCTTTGATTGCTTTGTATAAGTTCCATGCACCATAGCAATCCTCTGAATCATACAGCCCTCCCACTACCAATATAGCCGGTTTCAGATTGTAGCAAGAGGTACGTGCATCTCGTTCTTTCCAGAACTCGTCGAAGTTGGGATGGTTCTTGATATCGTTCCACATGGTTTCAGTCGTATCTTTCACCAGATTGTCTATATCTTTAAATGTGCCGATAGACAGGAAATCAGTATATACATCGTTTTTCACAATCTGATGCATTACACCCTTTCCCATGTTGCGACCTTCCAGACGGGGGAGAAAATTAGTGGTTTGCAGGAGGGTAAATGCGCCATTGTGATGGCGGTCGTCTCCTCTGAACCAGTCTGTGACCGGTGCTTGCGGTGAAACGGCTTTTAATGCCGGATGATTGCATGAGGCGGTCATGGTGGCATAGAAACCTTCATAGCTGATGCCCCAGGTTCCCACTCGCTCGTTGCTGTGAGTATGATGAATCAACCATTCGATGGTGTCATAAGTATCGGTGGCTTCATCTATATTTTTCTTATTCTTTTTCCCCTTCTTATTTTTGTTTAACGGACGTAGTTGCACGAAGTCCCCTTCGCTCTTATGGCGGCCGCGTACATCCTGAAAGACAATGATGTAGTTGTTGTCCACGTACTTCTTCAATGCAGTTTTCAGATAATCGTCAAATCTTTCTCCGTATGGACTGCACGAATAAGGGGTACGCATCATCAGTGTGGGGTGTTTCCGACTGTTGTCTTTTGGTTCGTAAATAGCAGTGTAGAGCTGTACTCCGTCACGCATCGGAATCATGACTTCTCGCTTGGTATAGATTTCCATGAGCCGGAGTTCCAGACTGTCCGGTTGGTTGGTGGCTCTGTCGCGGCTCCACCCTTTCAGACCGAAAAGACATAAAAATAAAGAAGTGATAAAAAGTAATTTGCCTGTTCTTTCCATATATAATATTAGGTTATTTAATAATGAGTCGGCAAAGGTAAGGACATTCTCTGAAAGTTTTTACGCTAATTAAGGAAAAATTTCGATAATAGTTGCTACCTTTGTGACACTAATAACTAATTAACTAAAATAAGTATCATTATGGCAACACCTCCGTTCCACTATCAGCCCATGTTCGATTTGGGACCTGACAAAACTGAGTATTATTTGCTGACCAAGGACTATGTGTCAGTAAGTGAGTTTGAAGGAAAACCTATCTTGAAGATTGCAAAAGAAGGTTTGACTGCAATGGCAAATGCTGCATTCCGCGACGTTTCGTTCTTGCTCCGCCGTTCGCACAACGAACAGGTTGCTAAGATTCTGAACGATCCCGAAGCTAGTGACAATGATAAATATGTAGCCTTGACTTTCTTGCGTAATGCGGAAGTTTCTGCCAAAGGTAAATTACCGCTTTGCCAAGATACCGGTACAGCTATCATCCACGGTGAGAAAGGCCAGCAGGTTTGGACTGGTTATTGCGATGAGGAAGCTCTTTCTGAAGGTGTGTATAAGACTTATACGGAAGAGAATCTGCGTTACTCTCAGAATGCTCCTCTGAATATGTATGATGAGGTGAATACTAAATGTAATTTGCCCGCACAGATTGACTTGGAGGCTACTGAGGGCATGGAATATCACTTCCTTTGTGTTACTAAGGGTGGCGGTTCTGCCAATAAGACTTATTTATATCAGGAAACGAAGGCTGTGCTGAATCCGGCTACTTTGGTACCGTTCTTGGTAGAAAAGATGAAAACTTTGGGCACGGCTGCTTGTCCTCCTTATCATATTGCATTCGTAATTGGCGGTACATCGGCTGAAAAGAACTTGCTGACAGTGAAATTGGCATCCACTCATTATTATGATGAATTGCCCACTACGGGTAATGAGTACGGACGTGCGTTCCGTGACGTAGAACTTGAAAAGCAAGTATTGGAAGAGGCTTACAAGATTGGTTTGGGAGCTCAGTTTGGTGGTAAATATATGGCACACGATGTTCGTATTATCCGTTTGCCCCGTCATGGTGCTTCTTGTCCGATTGGGCTTGGGGTATCTTGCTCTGCCGACCGTAATATTAAATGTAAAATCAACAAAGACGGTATCTGGATTGAAAAGATGGATGACAAACCGGGTGAATTGATTCCGGCAGCACTTCGCGAAGCAGGTGAAGGTGATGCTGTAAAGATAGACCTGAATCAGCCGATGGCGGATATCCTGAAAGAATTGACTAAATATCCGGTAGCTACCCGCCTTTCATTGAACGGAACAATCATCGTTGGCCGTGATATTGCTCATGCTAAGTTGAAAGAACGTTTGGACCGCGGCGAAGATTTGCCTCAATATATTAAAGACCATCCTATCTATTATGCTGGTCCGGCTAAAACACCGGAAGGCATGGCGTGTGGTTCTATGGGCCCCACCACTGCAGGACGTATGGACCCGTATGTGGACTTGTTCCAAGAGCATGGAGGCAGCATGATTATGTTGGCAAAAGGTAATCGCAGCCAGCAAGTAACCGATGCTTGCAAGAAACATGGTGGTTTCTATTTGGGCTCTATCGGTGGACCGGCTGCCATCCTTGCACAAAACAATATCAAGAGCATCGAATGTGTGGAATATCCTGAACTGGGTATGGAAGCCATTTGGAAGATTGAAGTGGAAGATTTCCCTGCATTCATCTTGGTAGACGATAAGGGGAACGATTTCTTCAAACAGTTGAAACCGCGTTGCTTGGGTAACTGTAAATAAGCAATATACTCTTTTATAAATAACAATAGGGTTGTGTCAAAACGTGGATAATGCTGTCGTTTCGTTCGTAGGGGCGAGGTTCGCTCGCCCGAAAACAGTTTGCTTTGTGTCTTCGGGCAGGCAAACCCTGCCCCTACAGCTGACGATGGGATAGCTCGGTTTAGTTTTGACACCCTCATTCCTTTTTATGGCGGTGAAACTGCCTTTACGATATTCGTTGCGTCTTCTGTTTTTTTATTTCTTTTGGGAAGTCTGTCTCCAAATGCGTACCATATAGAAAGCACAGTGAGTAAAAGCGAAGACGAATGAGATAATAAGCAAAGTTTTATCTTCGTCCCAGCCTACTGTCTGCTGATGCCATAACCCTGTGATAACGGATAAGACAGATAAGGCAATACCTATCATGTTGAGTATGGTAAGTCCGCTTCGGCGGGGGATGTGCTGCTCCAGTTTGCTGTGTTTTACTCCATAACAGGCATAGATGTCCAAACCAATCAGCATCCACAATACCAATCGAATCCAGGTATCCGCCGGAAGGAATAGCATCATGCAAAGGCAGGTCAGGATTCCCAAAATAGGCACTACCGGCACAAAGGGTGTCTTAAAGGCACGATGCACTTCAGGCATACTTTTGCGGACAATCAAAACGGCTGCACAAACTAGGGTAAAAGCAAAAAGAGTCCCGATACTGGTCATCTCGCCGGCTACGCGTGCCGGAACAAATGCGGCCAGCAATCCTACAATAATCATGAACAGCAGATTGCTGCGTGCCGGCGTACGGAATTTCTCATTGATATGTGAGAAGAAAGGCGGTAATAATCCGTCACGGCTCATGCTGAGGAAGACACGGCTTTGCCCTAATAAAGTAACCATAATGACAGAACAATAACCGAAAAGGATGGCGAGTACGATGGCGCGGTTCAGCCATGGGTAATCGGGATGAATGATGCCGGCTGCATCTGCATGTCCCATGTGGTCGATGGCTACGGCTACAGGTGCGATACCTTGTTGGCCGGCAAAGTCGGTGTAGTGGGCGACTCCTGTCATTACATGGGCAAAGACCATATAAAGTATGGTACAGATTAACAGTGACATGAGTATCCCGATGGGCATATCCCGTTTAGGGTTCTTGGTTTCTTGAGCGGCCGTACTTACGGCATCAAAGCCGAGAAAGGCGAAAAATACAATGGCGGCTCCACGCAGTACACCCGACAAGCCGAACTCTCCCAATGTTCCTGTGTTGGCAGGAATGTAAGGAGTGTAGTTCTCTGCGTTGATGTATTTCCAGCCCAGTACCACGAAAGTGAGTATGACAGCTACTTTCAGGAATACGATGAAACCGTTGAAGATAGAACTTCCTTCCGTACCTCTAATCAGGAAGATACTCATCAGTACTACGATAAGGAAAGCCGGAATATTGATAATGCCTCCGTCCCACGGGCAGGCTGTGAGCGCGTGCGGAAGGTTGATTCCCACTCCTTCGAGAAAAACGACAAGGTATCTGCTCCAACTGATGCTGACCGTGGTGGCCGCTACTGTATATTCCAGAACTAAGTCCCAGCCGATTATCCATGCTATCAGTTCTCCCATGGTGGCGTATGAATAGGTATATGCACTACCAGCTACGGGTATCATTGAGGCAAATTCAGCATAGCATAGCCCGGCAAAACAGCATCCAATGGCTGCAATGGCAAAAGAGAGTGTAATGGCAGGGCCGGTATATCCTGCTGCTACTGTTCCTGTGATGGAGAATAATCCCGCACCGATAATCACGCCTACTCCCAATGCTACCAAACTCCATGCACCTAATACTCTTTTAAGTGACTTTGCGCCTGATTCGTTTGCTTCGGCTTGAAGCATGGAAAAAGGTTTTCTAATAAATAATCCCATATCTTTTTATAACGTAATTAGTGATAATTGGGCGCAAAGGTACGGATTACCGCCCTGAAATACAAACGCGCAGTAAACTCTATAACGATTATTCGAGATATTTCGTTATTTTACCGCTTATTTGGAGCAGGGATATTTCGCATATCTTGGTATCATATTCTGCTGAAAGTATACGTTCTTCTGCATCGAGCAAACTTTTTTGCGCTTCACGCATTTCGATACCTGACAGGTCGCCGAGCAGATAGCGCTCTTTGGCTATTTCATGGTTCTCGCGGGCGGCAACCAGATTTTGACGTTCCAGATTTAACAGGCGCAAGTTATTGCGGTAGGCCTGCCATAAGTTGCTTAGGTCGGCCTTCAATCCCAGCTCCAGTTGCTCGCGTTCCAGTTGTGAATTGCGGATGGCAAGGCTGGCATTGCGTTTCTCACGGCGTCGGTTGCCGTCCCATAAGTTGATGCCTACTGTGATGCCTCCGTTCAGTCCCCAATTGCTTCTGCGGCTGGTGGCGTTAGTTTCATATTTATTTAATGTATAGCCATATCCGGCTTTCAGTTTCACATAAGGATAGTTGCGTGACAATACTTTCCGGTAGTCTAATTGGGCGATGGTCGTATTCTGGTCTGCTCTGAGCAGTCCGGCATTGGTCGATAGAGTTGCAGACCACAGTTCGTCATAATTCAGTACGTCATTGACCGTGATGATGGAATCATGGAGACGTAGGGGGCGGTTGACTTCTTGCACAGCCATCAGTTCATTCAGATTAATGCGGGAGGTCACCACCAGTTCTTGTTGTTTCATATATTGTGCACTGTCGGCATTGAAGTCTACTTTTGCCTGCTGGTAGTCCAGTCGGGAGAAGTTACCGATATGGTAACGTTCTTCTACGATACGCAGACGCTCTTTAGACAGTGATACGGCATATAGGAAATTCTTCAAACGTATCTCTTGTTGGACGTAGTTGTAATATTCGGCGGTCAGTCCGGCTATGAAATCCTCCAGCGTGATGCGGGTGTTTGTTTCTCCCAACCGTTCCAGTTCCTTCAATTGCTTGTAGGTTGTGCTGATGTTAAATCCGTCAAAGAGTGTCCAGTTTACGTCCAGTCCGGCTTGCAGGGTTTGGTCGTAGACATTGCGTTCGCTGGTGGTGCTTCCGGTGCTGCGGCTTTTACTGTCGGTATTGTCCAGTGAACCGCTATATCCTGCCGATAAATCGAGTGTAGGCAGATAACCGGCATTGGCTAGTGTGGCATTGTTGTGGCTCACTTGCTCTTCGTTGCGGGTGATGCGGATGGAATAGTTATTGGCGAGTCCTTCTTCCAGACATTTTTTTAGTGTATAAGGGTATTGTGCATATATCCCGGTTATTCCTGCCAGACAGATACACATTGTTATAATGATTCGTTTCATACGGTTTCTGTTTTAACTTTTCGGTTAGTGGAAATATAAGTATAAATAGCCGGTACGATGTACATGGTGAGCAGAGTGGAAACAAGCATACCGCCTACAACGGCCGTACCCATGGCGATACGTTGGTTGGCTCCTTCTCCGGTTGCAAAAGCCAAAGGAATCAGTCCCAATATGGTGGAAACACTGGTCATTAGGATGGGGCGGAGGCGCTGCAAGGCTGCATTTCGGATGGCCGCCATCTTGTCTTCACCCGATTCTTGCTTCAGATTGGCAAATTCTACAATCAGGATACCATTCTTTGCCACCAGACCAATCAGCATGATGATACCGATTTGACTGAAGATATTCATTGTAATTCCGCCGGCAAACATAAAGATAAGTGCTCCCGCAATGGCCAACGGTACTGTCAGCATAATAATGAACGGGTCTTTGAAGCTTTCGAATTGTGCCGCCAGAATGAGGTAAATAAGTATCAGTGCCAGTATAAAGGCAAACATCAGGCTGGACGAACTTTCGCGATAATCTTTAGAATCGCCCGAAAGTGCGGTACGAAAACTGTCATCCAAGGTTTCGGAGGCAATCTTGTCCATCTCTTCCAATCCTTGTCCGATTGTCTTTCCATCGGCAAGTCCCGCAGAGACGGTAGCCGAGATAAAACGGTTGTAGTGGTAAAGTTTGGGTGGTGCTACAGACTCTACGAATTCTACCAGATTATCCAACTGAATCATTTCTCCTTTGTCGTTTCGGATATAGATGGACTTGATATTGGAAGGTTTGTTCCGTTGTTGACGGTTGATTTGCCCTAAAATCTCGTATTGTTTTCCATTCATATAAAAGTAGCCCATACGTTGTCCGCTGAGGCCGTATTGCAATGTCTCTGCAATATCGCGCACGCTGGCACCCATTGTTCCCGCTTTGTCGCGGTTGATATTGACTCTCATTTCGGGACTGCTGAATTTCAAGTCGACGTCGGCCATTTGGAATGTCGGGTTATCGTATACTTTGCTTAGAAATTTGGGTAACACTTTCTCCAAGTTTTCAATGCTGACGGCTTGCAGCACATATTGTACAGGCATACTTCCCCTGCGTCCGCCAAAGGAAGATTGCTGTTGGACAAAGGCTCGGGCTTTTGTTTTGTTGCGGATAGCCTTTGAGATACGTTCGGCCACTTCCATTTGGGTGTAATCGCGGTCTTTTATGTCTTTCAGTGTGATACGGATATTACCGCTACCGCTTGACACACGTGCCGTAACCGATTCAGCATCAGGGACGATAGAGTCAACCAGATTATTGATATCTTCGGTGTAATCGCGGATATATTCATAACTGGCTCCTTCGGCTGCGCGGGTATTAATGCTGATTTGTGAACGGTCTTCCATCGGTGCCATTTCTGCCGGAATATAACTCCATAATATTCCGATGGCAATCAACATCAATAGAGTTATAGGGATAGCCAACATACGCTTTTTTAAGAAAGCATCCAATGAGCGGGCATAAATGCGGTTCATACCCTCAAAGAATGGTTCTGTCTTTCGGTAGAACCAACTCTGCTTCTCACGTTTCACCAATAGTTTGGTGGCAAGCATCGGGGTAAATGTCAATGCGGCAAATGAGGAGATGATGACCGAACCGGCTACAACAAAACTGAACTCGCGGAACAGGCGTCCACTGGTTCCTTCCATAAACACGATGGGGAGGAAAACTGCAACCAGTGTGATGGTAGTCGATATCACGGCAAAGAATATTTCTTTTGCTCCTTCGATTCCTGCTTCGAACGGTTTCATTCCCCGTTCAATTCGGATATAAATATTTTCGGTCATTACAATGGCATCGTCCACCACCAAACCAACGGATAATACAACGGCCAGCATGGTGAGTACGTTAATGGAGAATCCGGCAATATACATGACGAAAAAAGCTCCGATAAGCGATACCGGAATAACGATACAGGGAATCAACGTCACGCGCCAATCGCGCAAGAAGAGGAAGATAATAATGATAACCAGTATGAAGGCTTCATATACCGTCGTCTTTACCTCGTCAATGGAAGCGCGTATGAATTTGGTATTGTCAAAGCCGTAGCTGTATTTCACATCTTCGGGAAGGTCTTTTTGCATTTGCTGCATACGTTGGTATACGGCATCGGCTATCTCTATGTGGTTGGCACCCGGTTGGGGAATCACGACAACTCCCACCATCGGGACTCCGTTCATTTTCATATAACTTTTAATATCGGCAGGACCGAGCTCGGCATAACCGATATCGCTAAAACGGATAACATTGCCGTTTACTTCCTTCAATATAATATTATTGAATTCTTTAGCCGTATGCATCTGTCCCATTGTGCGCAAAGTCAGTTCGACAGTGTTTCCTTCGATACTTCCGGAAGGTAGCTCTATGTTTTCTTTGGTGACTGCATTTTTTACGTCTACCGGAGTAATGCCGTAACCTGCCATTTTAGTCGGGTCAAGCCACAGACGCATAGAGTAACGTTTCTCACCCCAGATGGAAACACTGCTTACATCCGATATGGTTTGCAATTGTTCTTTTACCGTTAAGTCGGCTATTTCACTGAGTTCCAGTAGTGAACGGCTGTCGCTTTGGATAGCCACCATCAAGATAGGAACGGCATCGGCATCGGCTTTCGATACGGTGGGAGGGTCGCAGTCACGCGGCAGATAGCGTTGTGCACGGGAAACTTTGTCTCGCACATCGTTGGCTGCCGTCTCAAGGTCGACGGATAATTCAAACTCTACCGTGATGCGGCATTGCCCTTGTTGGCTCACACTGGACAGGGAACGGATACCAGGAATGCCATTGATGTTCTGTTCCAGAGGTTCGGTGATTTGGTTCTCAATCACATCTGCATTCGCACCGGAATAGCTGCAAGTAACTGAGATGATAGGATTATCCACAGATGGGTATTCACGAACTCCCAGTGTGTTGTAGCCTATCAGTCCGAAAAGTAATATGATAATCGTAAGTACGGTAGCAAGCACCGGTCTACGAATACTAAGTTCGGATATATTCATAGAAGCATTTTTTTGTGGTTAGTTAAAAGCCTGGATTTCAACCGGCATACCTTTTCGTAATTGGAGTGTACCCGAAGTCAGGATAGTGTCACCGATAGCCAAACCTTGAACAATCTGGATTTCGGACTCGGTACGGATACCGACAACTACATCCGTCGGTTCCGCCACTCCGTTGCGATACACAAAGACTTTATTCTTTCCCATTTCGGGTACAATTGCTTCTGATGGGATAGCTATTGCATCTGCTATTTCTTTCTGTTTCAACTGAATATCGGCATATCGTCCCGGCAATAACTCTCCGTTTCGGTTAGGATAGATGGCGCGAATGTTCAGTGAGTGGGTTTCCATATCCAGACTGGATTCTGTGGCATATACTTGTGCAGGATAAGCGTTGAGCCGTCCTTCTACACTGAAGTCCAGATTCATTCCTTTTTTTATTTCGCGTGCGTAACGTTCGGGTACGGCGAATTCTACTTTCAGCGGGCTTATTTTTGTCAGTTTGGCAACTACGGTGGTAGGAGAGGCATAAGCTCCGACACTGACCTGTCTTAATCCGATAATTCCATCAAAAGGAGCGCGGAGTTCCGTCATGTCAATACTTGCTTTTACATTTTCAATGTCGGCATTCAGGGTAGCTAGTTCTGTTTTTACCTGTTCATAAGCCTCTTTACTGACAGCATCGCGTTGTAACAAGGCATTTTGGCGGAAAACACGGTCTTCTGCCAATGGTATTTGAGCTTCCAGCCGTTTGAGTTGAGCTTGCAATTGCCGGTCGTTTACTTTGGCAAGTAACTCTCCGCGCTTGACGGAGCTACCTTCTGTGAAAAAGATTTCGGTAATCTTGCCGGAGGTTTCAAAAGAGAGGTTTACTTCTTCGTCAGGCACCAAGCGTCCTGTCACCAATATTTCATCGGTTAGCAAGTGCGGTGTAATGACTTGTGCATTCACTTTCAGTGTCTTTGATTTATTCTCTCTGGGCAGTGCATCGGCTGCCGTTAACTCTTCATTTTCGTGTGGGGTGAATTGGTAGATGCCTAAACCGGACAATCCTATTCCGATTATTAATATAATGCCCCATTTAACTCGTTTGTTCATGTGCCTTTCTGATATCTGATTTCCGATGAATACAATCATCGTTGTAAGGTTAGAAAAGAAGCGCGGTGTTAAGTTTAAACGCCGCGCTTCTTTTTAATATTTTTTTTCGTTTGCCAGTTTCCACATGGCAAGGAAAGAAGCTTTTGTGATATCTACTGTTTTGTTCCAGTTTATTTTTGCCGCTTCGTCACCCGGCAGATGATAGTCTGGATGACCGTTGGTGTGATACCATATAATAGGTATCCCTTCTTTTGCGAAACTTCCATTGTCACTTCCACCTACAGGGTTGTCCCATGCACGATAGTCGGGCTCCAGTTGCAGGCGGTAGTCTTCAATGTCTTTTTTCAGCCAGTCGCCGAAAGCGGGATGAGCGGCGGTATAGAAATAAACGACACCTTTGGGTTGTTCTTCATTGTTGTTGCGCCCTATCATGTCATAGTTCAGATAACCTTTTATTTTCTTTAGTTCTGGATAGGTCATCGTGAAGTAGCGCGAACCTAACAAGCCTTTTTCCTCACCGTCCCAGAAAGCAAAGATAACAGTACGTTCCGGTTGCTCTCCTGTTGCCAGAAAAGCGCGTGCCACTTGCAGTACGGCTGCCACTCCCGAGGCATTGTCATCTGCTCCGTTGTAGATTTGATCGCCTTCCAAAGTCGGGTCATAACCAAGATGGTCATAATGTGCACCGATAACTACAATCTCATTCGGGTTCTTACCTTCTATTTTTGCCAGGATATTGCGCAGGTCCAGCTTCTGATGAACTGTTTTTTTCAGGGCGGCGATAGAATCGGGATGAACTTGCCAGCGTTTGTTCTTCACCTGACGTTCGGCATGGCACACCTCGAAAGGTTGGACATAATCGTCAAATAGAGGTTGCAGTCCCATTTGTTTCAGGCATGAAATGATATAGTTACCGGCAATGCGACCACCTTTCCATCCGGCTTCACGCCCTTCCAGTTCATCGCAGGCCAGGAATCCGATATGTGCTTCGGCAGTTGCACGGTTGATGGTTTCTACTCCTTTCTTTTCCGGTGCTGTTTTCTTGGGGGAAGCAGCATTCAGGTTTGTGGCACCAATCGCAAAGAGTGCGGCTAGGATAAGATGTCTTTTCATAAAGTCATGGTTGTTAATAGGCTGCGCGATATTTACCTTCTTCCTTGTCTTCCAACATATTAAGATAAGAAGTATAGCGCGACTCGCTGATTAAATGTTTTTCTACTGCTTCACGAACTGCGCAGCCCGGTTCATGGCGATGGGTGCAGTTACCGTATTTGCAGTCGGCGGAATATTCGAATATCTCTTTAAAGTAATGTCCCACCTCTTCTTCTTCCATATCGAAGGTTCCGAAACCTTTAATACCCGGAGTATCAATAATATATCCGTCTCCCGCTATAGGGAACATTTCAGAAAAAGTGGTAGTGTGCATCCCTTTATTATGGTAATCGGATATCTCTCCTGTCTTTAGGTTCTTCTCGGGGAGAATGGCATTGATTAAAGTGGATTTGCCTACGCCGGAATTACCGGAAAGGAGTGTGACCTTACCTTCCAAATCCTTTTTAATTTCGTCTACACCGATGTGGTTCAGTGCGGAAACTTTAAAACAGGGATAGCCGATGTGTGTGTACAGGTTTATCAGGGCATCCAGATAGCGCAAATCATCTTCGTCATACTTATCTGTCTTGTTGAATACCAATTTGACAGGAATGCGATATGCTTCTGCGGTAGCTAGAAAGCGGTCAATGAAAATAGTCGAAGTTTCAGGATAATTAATCGTGATAATCAACATACACTGGTCGAGGTTAGCGGCCAGTATATGTGATTGTTTGGAAAGATTTGAGGCACGTCGGATAATATAATTCTTACGGTCTTCTATTTCACTGATAAAAGCGGTACCTTCATTGTTCATAATGATTTTCACGTAGTCTCCCACAGCAATGGGATTGGTACTACGAATCCCTTTCAGTCGGAAGTTTCCTTTGATTTTACAGTCAATGAGCTGTCCGTCTTCCGTCTTTACCTGATACCAGCTACCTGTATTTCTTATTACTAATCCGCGCACTTCGTTCTTTTATACGGTCATAATTTCTTTATCTTTCTCGGCAAGCAGTTCTTCAATCTTCGCAATGTACTTATCGTGTACCTTCTGAAGTTTGGCTTCTGCATTTTTCTGTTCGTCTTCGGGCATGCCTTCTTTTACGGCTTTCTTCAAAGCGTCGATGGCATCGCGGCGTGCGTTGCGGATACTTACTTTGGCTGTTTCGCCTTCTCCTTTGCACTGTTTGGCCAATTGTTTACGGCGTTCCTCTGTCAGAGGGGGAATGCCTAAACGGATAATTTCGCCATTATTTTCGGGAGTGATGCCGAGCTCGGAATCCATAATTGCTTTTTCGATGATGCGGAACATACTCTTGTCCCATGGTTTGATGACGATGCTGCGGGCATCGGGAGTAGTTACTGCAGCTACGTTGCTGATGGGCACCATGCTTCCGTAAGAATCAACACGAATACCATCAAGCAGTCTGGTGCTGGCTTTTCCGGCGCGGATGTGGGCCAAAGCCTCTTCCAGATACATAACGGCCATATCCATTTTCTCTTGTGCGTCGTTAATGCAAGTCTTTGCGTCTATCATACTGTTTTCTTATTTTAAGTTATATATTATCAATGCTTTGTTTTTTAGTGAAACAAAAGTAATTTATTTTTTGATTATCTGCAATATATGGCAGAGGATTTATTTATAAAGTTTCCCAAACTCTGTTTTCCTTTCCTGTGATGAGTAAAAAGGTTGTATGTCTTCCGGGGTTCCGGCGTTGCGCACTTTCGATTGTGATGTGGATTGTACCCCTATGATGTTGAGCGTATGGCTCAGAAGCATTTCCTTCGTATCTCCCAGTTCTTTAAAGTTATCATTAATCGACAATGACATTTCGTCGGCAAAGTAGCGGTATTTCTCAATCTTGAAGCCGTCCTCATAGTCCGATTCCATTTGGCTATTGTATAGTTTCATGGTAATAGGCCATATATCCCAACCCAGCTTTTCATTTCTGTGGAGAGTGGAACCGACATTCTTTCCGATGGTGGTACTGCCGATTAATGTAACATCCATATAGGGGAAGAGCCCGTTGATGAGTGCTTCGGAAGCTGAGGCGGTATATCTGCCTGTGATGGCATACAGGTTTGTCAGGTTGAGGTTAGGAACTTCTCGGATGAAGTCCACATCCGTTTTCTCTCCTTTGTTGTTCTCTTTTATCAGAAATATATCATTCAGATTTTGGGGAGGCACGAGCATACTGCCCAATAGTTGCAGGGTAGCAAGATTGCCTCCGCCATTATAGCGTAGGTCGATGATAAATTCCGTGACATGTTGTGATTTCATTTTGCCGATGACGTCTTTCAGTTCGTTTTCATAAGTGTGGTCATCGAATCCGGTGGGGCCGCTTGTGAAATGGTTATAGCACAGATAACCGATGGTCTTCCCTCCGATGTGGTATACAGAGTCTTTCAAGATGGGATGATTGGCTATGCTGCGGGAGGCTCCGATTGTTATTTCCCCGCTTTTGGCTATTGCATAGGATTTGCCTTCTTCTGTAAGTCTGAGGGTGCCGAGTGTGCATCGGATACTGCCTCCATACTGTAAAGAGGTAGAAGAGGCGTGAATTTTCTGTCCGTTGATTTCTATAATCCAGTCTCCGCGTTTCAGTCCGCTTTCGGCGGCCGGGGAGCCGGGCAGGACATACAGCACTCTGGCATAATAATAGTTCTGGTCTTTGATGGAATAAAGGATATATTCAAAGCCATACGAATTTTCTTCCGATACGGCACGTGCTTTGCTCGTGGGAGTCTTTTCTATCGTAGAGAAGTAGTGGTGCGAGCCGTCACTTAGTTTTTTTCCGTCTTTTGATGAGAGTAATGAGGTGAAGAATGTTTCAGGGGAAGCTTCGAAGTCGAGTGATGATTTACCGGGCAAATCGTCATTCCAAAGGTAGTCTTCTCTCATGGCGTTGTCTATCCATTGGTTCACTTTCCCATTGTCCGATGTAGGGGTCTCAAAATTATCCTCTTCTTTTTGACAGCCGATGGCGATAAATCCGATGAGGCAGCCTAAAAAGAGGGATAAATAGCATCTTTTGTTCATCATAACTGTGTAATTATACATTTTGCAAATGTACAAAAAACAATATTGGATTGTTCCTTATTGCTCTGTTTCTTATACCTTTGTAACAAAAAACATAGAAGTATGATTTCATTATATTTAGCCCGGCACGGGCAGACGGAAGAAAATATAGCGCGTATATTCCAAGGGCATTTACCGGGACAGTTGACTGCAGAGGGGATTGCTCAAGCGGAGGCTTTACGGGATTCTTTGAAAGAGATTCCGTTGGATGCTGTCATTTCCAGTGACTTAAAACGCTGTATGGATACCACCCGGATTGTGATTGGGGACAGGCACTTGCTGTGGGAGACAACGGATTTGCTTCGCGAGATAGATTGGGGGAGCTGGACAGGACTTTATATAAAAGAGGTAGACCTTAATCATATTCCGGCAGATGTGGAGACAGAGGAGATGCTCTATCGGCGTGCCGGTCGTTTTCTTGATTATATAAAGGCGGACTATGATGGGAAAACGCTTCTGGCTGTCGGGCACGGATTGATAAACCGTGCGGTTCAGGCACAGATTCAGGGAGTAGCTTTACAGCATTTGCGCAGTGTGCCCAAAATGAATAATGCAGAACTGAGACTGTTTATGCTGTAATTGTTTCATTGACAAGCGTGCCATTGGCTTTGTATGCTGCTTCCATACGTTCGCCAGAATGGAGGTGTTTCCATAGGGGCATCTTGTTTTCTTGGGGATTCAACATATCACCACACAAAGGGAAGAGTAAGCCGTTTCGTAGGGTCAGCTAAGGCTTTTTAAACGGAAGATTATTACAGTCTCCGCCGGCGGACTGTACAGTCCACTGCAATGGACTGTACGGTCTACTGTAGCGGACTATACAGTCCACTGCCGAAGACTGTAGTAATCTGACGGACAGAAAGGCATAATCGAAAGGATGAAAACACTTACTCCGGCTAATGAAACGACTTAGGGAGTTATAAACGTATGCAGTGTTTGAAAACCGGAGGAGACAACATCCGGTGACAGGTGTTTGCTTGATATATTAAATTTCCAAGAATAATAACTGAACCTTGCCGTTCTGTGCTTATCAAGAACGAGGGTGTGTCAAAATGAAAACACTTTATCGCTTTTGACACACTCCCTAAATGTGACATTAATTATGTACTAAAGTACCGATATTTTCTCCTGTCATGACTTTCTTCAGGTTGCCGAGTGTGTCCATATCGAATACGATAATCGGCAAGTTGTTTTCTTTGCACATGCAGGTAGCGGTGAGGTCCATCACCTTCAAACCACGGCGCAAAACTTCATCATAGGTGATATCGTCGAACTTGGTAGCTGTAGGGTCTTTCTCCGGATCGGCGGTATAGATGCCATCCACACGTGTGCCTTTCAGCATGACGTCTGCCTCTATTTCGATACCGCGCAGTGAAGAGCCTGTGTCGGTGGTAAAGAATGGGTTTCCGGTACCGGCTGACATGATGACCACTTCACCGTTTTCCATTGCTTCAATGGCTTTCCATTTGCTGTAGAACTCGCCAATCGGTTCCATGCGTATGGCAGTGAGTACGCGTGCTTTTACTCCGGCTGCACCCAAGGCGGAACTCAGCCCGAGGCTGTTGATAACGGTTGCCAGCATTCCCATCTGGTCGCCTTTCACACGGTCGAAACCTTTTGAAGCACCGCTCAGTCCGCGAAAAATGTTACCCCCACCGATAACGATACCGATTTGCACACCCAGTTCGTGAATCTCTTTGATTTGTTGTGCATACTCACCCAGACGTTTTTCGTCTATGCCATATTGTTTTTCACCCATCAAGCTCTCGCCACTCAGCTTTAATAGTATTCTTTTAAATCTTGCCATAGTGATTTATTATTTATTGTTTGGGCAAAGATAAAAAAATAATTTGATACTTGGCACTGTAATAAGAGCTGTGAATCAATTATCTTTGTGTCGGATTATAAATGTGATGACTATGCAAGGTATAATAAACGGACGTTGCGGTTGGTGTGGAACGGACGAACTGTATGTGAACTGTCATTCTTCCCCGATAGAAAGCCGGTTGTTCATACTTTTCATTCGTTAAGCGAGATTCCGGTTTCATCTCCCGAATCGGATGCTATGAGCAAAGATATGAAGGAACGGGGCTTTAAGTCCTTTGGAACGACGATTTGTTATGCTCATTTGCAGGCTTCGGGTTTTATCAATAATCACTTGGCTGACTGCTTTTGCCGAAAAGGATAGTAGCCTAGAATTTTTCTTCCCAAGATGCCTTGCAATACGCCCCGAAGCAATAGATAGATGATAAACGCCATCCACAATGCATGGTTTTCCATTGCGCCTTTGAACCCGTAATAAACAAGGAAGAAGCATCCGGATGCCACTGTCATGGCGCGGAGCATGAGATGGGTGGCGGTTGCGCCGATGAATATGCCGTCGAGCAGGAATGCCGGGAATCCGGCCAAAGGTATGGCAAGTACCCAATAAAAATAACTTCCGGAGGCTGCAACCACTGTTTCTTCATTTGTCAATAATCCAAGGAAAGCCTGTCCGCCTATTCCATATAATAAGGTAAAGGCAAGAGAAAGGCCGATTCCCCAGCCAAATAGCCGACGCACGGTCTGATGGAGTGCCTGCTTGTTGCCGGCACCGATATATTTGCCGGCCAACGCTTCTCCGGCGTATGCAAACCCATCCATGATGTACGAAAAGAGAGTGAACAGTTGCATGAGCAGTGTATTGACAGCCAGAACGACTTCTCCTTGTGCAGCTCCTGCCGAGGTGAAGAACACGGTAACGGCTACCAGGCAGATGGTACGGAAAAAAATATCCCGGTTTACTTGAAAGAAACGATACATGGCTTGCCGGCCGAAGGAGGAATGCCATTCGATACGCTTCCTTAAGCTACCATAATAACGAATCCAAAGCAGGTAGGCCATCACTAATCCTGCATATTGTGCGGTTAATGTGCCGATGGCCACCCCTTCTATTTTCATATTGAAACCATAGACCAGACAAAGGCTTGCCACGATATTCACTATGTTTTGAGTGATGGCAATGTACATGGGGAAGCGCGAATTCTGCATACCGATAAACCATCCGGCAAAACTGTATAGCCCCAGTACGGCAGGCGCACCCCAGATGCAGATGCGGAAATAGAGGGTGGAAAGTTGTGCCACTTCGTCTGTGGTATCTATCAATGTGAAAGCCACTTTCTCGATGGGATATTGGAGGGCTAATAAGGCCAAGGCGATGAATAATCCTACCCCCACAGAGCGTAGCAGCAGGCGGGTTACTTCATTTAAATCGTGCCTGCCGTATGCTTGTGAAGTCATGCCGCTGGTTCCCATACGCAGAAAACCGAATATCCAGTAAATGATATTAAACAGCATTCCGCCGACAGCTATCGCTCCTATATAAGCGGCAGAACCAAGGTGTCCCACAATGGTAACGTCTATCAGGCCCAACAGGGGAACTGTGATGTTCGATACGATGGAAGGAACGGCAATCTGAAGAATCTTTTTATTTCCGTTGCTTAGTTGCATCTCTTAATATTGTTATATGATGTATTGCACTTCTTTGAATGCGTATTTTCGGAGCATACCTTTTTCATCTTTCAACAGGAGGTGTCCGTCCGGCTCTATTGTTTCGAGGCTTGCTTTAAATTCTCCGTTTTCATCTCTGTAAAGATACATTCCTTTATGGCGATATTGTGCGTTCAGATAATCGGAATGAATGTTTTCCTTAATATTCGGTTCTTGAGTCATCAATGGGATATAATAGGAAAGCAGTCTTTTCAGAATACTTTCCAATACCTCCGACTTGTCTGTCTCCCGTCCCAGTATCTGCTTCAGTGAAACCGGATTGGGGGCGGAAGAGATGAAATGTTCTTGGTTGATATTCACGCCGATACCTGCAATGCAACGAACCAGATAAGCTCCTTCCAATTCATTCTCTATCAGAATGCCGCATATTTTCTTGTCTTTCCAGTAAATGTCGTTTGGCCATTTGATGCTGAACCCTTCGGCATAGTCGCTCAATGTGTCGTAGATGGACAAAGCTATAAGCATGGAAAGTATGAACTGTTCACGTGCCTTTAGGGTTATGGGATAGAGCACGGTGCTGAAAGTGAGGTTCATGCCGGTGGCAGATTCCCACGAATTGCCACGTTGCCCCTTGCCTGCAGTTTGTTTGTCGGCCAACAAGGTGGTAAACTCTTTTATATCTTCCCGGTCGCACAGTTGCGCAAGCCGGTTATTGGTAGAGTCGGTTTCTTTTTCTTTCAGTATGGAGACTGTCGGGCTAGTCGGGTAATTCATTGTATTCTTGTTTTAGTTTACGAGTGAATTTCTTGATGACTTCTTCGTATGAATGGTCTATCAGACTTAAAATCAATTTGTCGTCGATATCTCCTTTCAGCGATACTTGATTCCAATATTTCTTATTGAAATGGTAAGCGCCTTCTATTCCCGGATAACGGTCGCGCAGCTCAATGGCATATTCGGGGTCACATTTCAGTGTGATTAGGTCGGGTTGTCCCAGCCAAATGCAGGCAGTCATCTTTCCCATTACTTTAAACACTAAAATATCCTCTCCGAAAGGAAAGCCTTCTGTAGTTCCTTTTTTGGCGAGGCAATAATCGCGGATTGTTTCTATGTCCATATATAAATAAGTATAATATCACCAAATAGGCGGATAGAAAGCATCGGCAATATGTTCTATTTGAAAAGGTGCTTCTTGTCCTACCACTGTTATAATGTCAAAGCGAACAGGCAGGTCGATGGCAAATTTGCGGAGATAGGCATCGGTTGAGGCTATAATATGTCGGATTTTTCTGTTGTTGACAGCCTCTTCCGGATTACCGAACCGTATGTCTTTGCGCGACTTTACTTCTACAACGATTAGCTCATTGTTGTATTCGGCTACAATGTCTAATTCTTTCTTGCCACATCGCCAGTTACGGTGAAGGATGGAGTAGCCTTTTTCTGTCAGAAACTCGGCTGCCGCTGCTTCCCCTTCTTTGCCAAATTCGTTGTGTTCTGCCATTCTGTTACATTTTGCACAAAAATACTCATTTTTATGTTTTGTATTTACAGAAGTAAAGCTAATTTTGCAGAGAATATGGCAAACAACGTAAAAAAGAGAGTAAAAGTCCCCGCTTCTACGCCTAAAAGGAAGCAACGTATGGTGTGCTTGATGAGCGAAGAGGAACTAAAGATAGTGGATTGTTATCTTAAGAAGTATAAGATAACAAACAAAGCTCGTTGGCTGCGTGAAACGGTGTTAACTTTTATTCATCAAAAGATGGAGGAAGATTATCCTACATTATTCAACGAACATGATATGAGACGGTAAAGTGAATATGGCAGATGATACTTTTTATATGAAGCAAGCTTTAATGGAAGCGCAGAAAGCGTTTACATCGGGGGAGGTGCCGGTAGGCGCTGTCGTTGTTTGTCGTGACCGTATCATTGGGCGAGGACACAACCTGACAGAGACGTTGAACGATGTGACAGCTCATGCCGAGATGCAGGCTATCACGGCTGCTGCCAATAATCTGGGCGGTAAATACCTGAATGAATGTGCGCTGTATGTCACGGTGGAGCCGTGTGTGATGTGTGCCGGAGCTATAGCATGGGCACAAATGGGTAAATTGGTTTTCGGGACTGCAGATGATAAGCGCGGCTATCAAAAGTATGCACCTGATGCTTTACATCCGAAGACTGTAGTGATAAAAGGAGTACTCGCGGATGAATGTGCCCGATTGATGAAAGATTTCTTTAAGAAAAGGCGATAACCGGAATAGGAGAGGGTTGCTTATTGTTCCTCAAAATCGACGTACTCTCCTTCGTCATCACCAAATATCTTCTTTTTATTGCCTTTTGACTTTCGGTGTGTGTCCGAAGCCGGGTCGGTTTCGGTATAGCTGTCATTGCTGTCTTGTCGTTGTCTGTTGAAACTTTCGTGATTAGTATATGTATGGCTTTGATAATTGCCGCGTTTGCTTCCGCCACCAAACAATACGCGCATAATATTGCCTAGAATAGAAAAGCCGATAAAGATAATCAGCAAGAAAAGAATAAGTAGAAAACTTAAAAATCCAAACATAGTAATTTCTTTTTTAGTATATCACGTACAACAAGTGTGCCACGCATATTGTTTACGCTCTTTTTTTAGTTAAAAGAGATAGAATGATATACCAGATAATGACGGCTGCAAAGCCGCTGATTTTGAAAATAATCAGTAAAGGAATGCATACTATCAGGAATATATAGCTCACTTTGTTCTGACTCCATGTCAAATTCTTGAACTTTAATGAGAACATCGGAATTTCAGCAATCAGCAGTAAAGACATGATTAGGACTAAAATGAATAAGTATATCGCATTGAAAGAATCGGATATCAAAAAGGAGTGGCCACCCACTACCAAGGAGCCCCAGAACAATGCATTGGCCGGGGTCGGCATACCTATAAACGAACTGCTCTGACGCGGGTCGATATTGAACTTTCCCAGCCTCAAGGCTGAGAAAACAGCTATGAGAAACGCAGTGTAAGGCATATATCCTGCTATGGGTGACAGGAAATCGGGATAATGTACTTCTTTAAACAGGGAGAAAACAATGGCGGCAGGCGCAAAACCGAATGTAATATCGTCTGCCAGCGAATCAAGTTCTTTGCCAAGCGGTCCCGAAACTTTGAGCAGGCGTGCCAGCATGCCGTCGAAAAAATCAAATACAGCTCCTATTATAATAAAGGTAATCGCCAGTTCGTAGTTTCCTTTAAATGCCATTACGCTGGCAATACAGCCGGAAAATAAGTTGCAACAAGTTACAGTGTTGGGTATGTGGCGTGTAATACAGTTTGCCATTAGGTCTTTTTTATTTTAGTTTAGCAATGACGGTTTCGTTTCCGACGGTTGCTTGTCCCATTTTGACACATACTTCAGTGCCCAGCGGCAGGTAAACATCTACACGTGAACCGAATTTTATAAATCCCATGTGCTCGTCAATGTAGCAGTCTTCTCCTACTTCTGCGTAAGTGACAATACGGCGTGCGACGGCTCCGGCAATCTGACGTGCCATAACGGTATGTCCTTCGGGGGTCTCGATAACCACCGTGGAGCGTTCATTTTCCGTGCTGGCTTTCGGAAGCCATGCTTTCATGAACTTGCCATTGTGATGATCTACATGTTTTACTACTCCGTCCACCGGATACCAGTTGGCGTGAACATTCACAATACTCATAAAGATGGAAATCATTAAACGGCGGTCGTGAAAATATTCATGTTCGTCTACTTCCTCGATTACTACTATTCTGCCGTCGGCAGGTGCAACAACTATTTTCTCGGTATCGTGTTCGAATAAACGGATAGGACAACGGAAAAAGTTAACCATTAACAAGTAGACGATGATACTTGCTGTAGCCAATAGGTAGAACAGGATTTTGCAGTCAAATGCCCAAAACACTAACGCATTAATGCCCGCCAGTAATAAAGCACTTGCAATTAAAATCTCCGTTCCTTCTCTATGTAGTCTTATTTTCTTTAATTTCTTCAGTCGGTTCATGATATAAGAAGACCAATTATCGTGCAAAAATATACTTATTTTGAAAACCCTGCAAATAAAAGTTGTTAGAAATGCCTATTTCTGTCACTTTTAAGATAAAAAAAGCGAATGTTGATAACTTCTTCTTTATCTTTTTGCAGGTTTTGTGAAAGCGGAGTATCTTTAACCGAATTTTTAGGAGAGGAGAAATTATGCAGGATTTTGTCCATTTACACGTCCATACCCAGTATTCTATTCTTGACGGGCAAGCGTCTATTTCGCGTTTGGTCGATAAGGCGATTGCTGACGGTATGAAAGGAATAGCGGTGACCGATCATGGTGATATGTTCGGTATAAAGGAATTCTTTAACTATGTAAATAAGAAGAATGGAGGAACCAACGGCGAGATAAAGGATTTGAAGAAGAAGATAGCCGGACTGGAAAAAGGTACGGTGGAATGTGATAATCCCGAGGCTGAGTTGGCTGTATGCAGGGAGCAATTGGAAGCGGCGAAGAAGAAATTGTTCAAGCCTATCTTCGGTTGTGAAATGTATGTGGCACGCCGTCGTCTATTTAATAAGGAGGGAAAACCGGATCAAAGCGGTTATCACTTGGTGGTGCTTGCCAAGAATGAAAAAGGGTATCATAATCTTATTAAGTTGGTATCTAAAGCATGGACGGAAGGATTTTATATGCGTCCGCGTACCGATCGTGTGGAATTGGAGAAATATCACGAAGGACTGATTGTCTGCACGGCTTGTATTGCCGGTGAAGTGCCTAAGAATATCATTGCCGGAAAGTATGAAGAGGCTGAAGAGGCTATCCAATGGTATAAACGCGTTTTTGGCGATGACTTTTATTTGGAGTTACAACGTCATAAGGCTACTGTGCCTCGTGCCAATCACGAAGCGTATAAGTTGCAACAGATTGCCAACGAGAAATTAATAGAGTATTCTAAGAAATATAATGTGAAGCTGGTGTGCACCAATGACGTTCACTTTGTAGATGAGGAGAATGCCGAAGCACACGACCGTTTGATTTGCTTGAGCACGGGAAAAGACTTGGATGACCCTAACCGTATGCTTTATTCTAAGCAGGAATGGATGAAGACGCGTGCGGAAATGAATGAAATATTTGCCGATGTACCCGAAGCACTGTCGAATACGGTAGATATTTGTAATCAGGTGGAGTTTTACAGTATCGACCATGCCCCGATTATGCCTACTTTTGCCATTCCGGAGGATTTTGGAACAGAGGAAGAGTATCGGAAAAAGTACACGGAAAAGGATTTGTTCGATGAATTTACGCAGGATGAAAATGGTAATGTGGTGATGAGTGAGGATGCCGCTAAGTCCAAAATAGAAAAACTGGGTGGCTATGATAAGCTTTACCGTATCAAACTGGAAGCGGATTATTTGAAAAAACTCGCATTGGAAGGAGCTCACAAACGCTATGGAGAAGTACTGAGCGAGGAGGTGCAGGAGCGAATCAAGTTTGAGCTTCATATTATGAAAACCATGGGTTTCCCGGGATACTTCCTGATTGTGCAGGACTTTATTCGTGCAGCCCGTGAGGAACTGGATGTATCTGTGGGGCCGGGGCGTGGTTCTGCAGCCGGCTCGGCTGTGGCTTATTGCTTGGGTATCACTAAGATTGACCCTATTGCCTATGATTTGCTGTTCGAGCGTTTTTTGAATCCCGACCGTATCTCTTTGCCTGATATTGATGTGGATTTTGATGATGACGGGCGTGGACGCGTGTTGAACTGGGTAACGGAAAAGTATGGTCAGGAAAAAGTGGCTCATATCATTACTTACGGTACAATGGCAACGAAGTTGGCCATCAAGGATGTTGCCCGTGTACAGAAGTTGCCGTTGTCGGAGTCCGACCGTTTGTGTAAGCTGGTTCCCGATAAAATACCTGATAAGAAAATGAATCTGCCCAATGCCATTGCATACGTTCCCGAGTTGCAGGCGGCAGAAGTGTCACCCGACCCGATTTTGCGCGATACGATTAAATATGCCAAGATGTTGGAAGGGAATGTCCGCAACACGGGAGTGCACGCGTGCGGTACTATTATATGTAGGGATGATATAACAGATTGGGTTCCGGTAAGTACGGCGGACGATAAGGAAACCGGAGAGAAAATGCTGGTTACCCAGTATGAAGGTTCGGTCATTGAAGATACCGGCTTGATTAAGATGGACTTCCTTGGGTTGAAGACTCTGTCTATCATTAAGGAGGCGGTAGAAAATATCAAGCATAGTAAGGGTATAACGCTCGACATTGATGAAGTGGATATCTGTGATCCTGCTACCTATGAACTGTATAGCGAAGGACGGACAATCGGTACTTTCCAGTTCGAGTCTGCCGGTATGCAGAAATACTTGCGTGAACTCGAGCCGAGTACTTTTGAAGACCTGATTGCCATGAATGCCCTTTATCGTCCGGGGCCTATGGATTATATTCCTGACTTTATCGACCGTAAACACGGGCGTAAGCCTATTGAGTATGATATTCCTATCATGGAGAAATACTTAAAGGATACCTATGGTATTACAGTGTATCAGGAACAGGTCATGCTGCTGTCACGTTTGCTGGCTGATTTTACTCGCGGTGAGTCTGATGCTTTGCGTAAAGCGATGGGTAAGAAACTGCGGGATAAACTGGACCACATGAAACCGAAGTTTATTTCGGGTGGTCAGAAGAATGGGCATGACCCGAAAGTGCTTGAGAAGATTTGGGCAGACTGGGAAAAGTTTGCATCATATGCATTCAATAAATCGCACGCCACCTGTTACTCGTGGGTAGCCTATCAGACTGCTTATCTGAAAGCGAATTATCCGGCAGAATATATGGCGGCTACCATGAGCCGGAATATTTCGAACATTACTGAAATCACGAAGCTGATGGACGAAAGTAAAGCGACCGGAATCATGACCAAAGGTCCGGATGTGAACGAAAGTTATCTGAAGTTCTCAGTAAACCGCAAGGGGGATATTCGTTTTGGTTTAGGAGCTATCAAAGGTGTAGGAGAAAGTGCAGTTCACTCCATTCTGGAAGAACGGGAGAGAAACGGAGAATATAAAGATATCTTTGATTTCGTTCAGCGTGTAAACCTCTCGGCTTGTAACCGTAAGAATATTGAAAATCTGGCTTTGGCAGGTGCGTTTGACAGTTTCCCCGGCATCAAGCGTGAAGATTTCTTTGTGAAGAATGCCAAAGACGAAACCTTTACAGAAGTATTGGTACGTTATGGAAATAAATATCAAATGGATAAGGCTGCCGCATCCAACTCTTTGTTTGGCGGTGAGAACCAGATAGAAGTAGCGACTCCTGAAATAGTTCCGGCACCGACATGGGGAGATTTGGAACGTCTCAACAAAGAGCGTGATTTGGTAGGGATTTATCTTTCGGCCCATCCATTAGATGAGTATGCTGTTATTTTGGAGAATGTATGCAATACTCACATGATTGAATTGACCGATCTGACTCCGCTTCAAAACAAAGATGTGACAATGGGAGGTATTGTAACCGGAGTCCGCGAGGGTTACACCAAGACCGGTAAACCGTATGGCATTGCGAAGATGGAAGATTATAGCGGTTCTGCCGAATTTGCTTTCTTCGGTAATGAATGGGTGGAAAAGAAAAACTTTTTCATGAACGGTATGTTCTTGTTCCTGAGAGGAAAATGCCAGCCGAAGCAGTGGCGGCAGGAGGAATGGGAAATAAAGATAAACTCAATTGAACTTTTGCCTGAGGTGAAAGAAAAGATTATTGAAAAGTTGACGGTGACTGCCCCTTTGTCTGCCATTGATGAAGAGATGATTGAAGAGTTTGCGGCTTTGGTGAAGGCAAACCCCGGCAATGCGGAACTTTATTTCCATGTACAGGATGAAGATGGTCAGATGTATGTCAATTTGATGTCTCGCATGATAAAGATTACGGTTCAAAAAGATATAATGGCATATTTAAAGAGCCAACCGATGCTCTCCTATAAAATAAATTAGTATATTTGCGCAGATAACAATTCATATAATATAAAGTAAGAGTATTACAATTATGGCACTAGAAATTAAAGATAGCAATTTCGATGAATTGCTGAAAGCAGGAAAACCGGTGGTAGTTGACTTTTGGGCAACATGGTGTGGACCTTGTAAAAAGATTGCTCCGGATGTTGAAGCTTTGGCTGAACAGTATAAAGATCAGGTCGTTGTCGGCAAATGTAATGTTGATGACAATGACGAGTTGACAGGCAGATTCGGTGTTCGTAACATCCCTACCGTTCTGTTCATCAAAGATGGTGAAGTACAGGACAAGACTGTCGGTGCAGTTACCAAAGCTCAATTGGAAGAAAAATTGAAAGCTTTACTTTAATCAACAGAGAATATTCACCCCTTAATATATTAGAACTATGGGAATGGAAGACGATTTCTTATTGGAAGATGAGGATGATGCAAAAACGATAGAATTTATCAAAAACTATCTGCCTCAGGATTTGAAGGACAAGTTCACGGACGATGATTTGTATTACATCCTCGATGTGATTGTTGACTATTATACCACCAGTGGTTGTCTGGATGTAGAGCCGGATGCGGAAGGATACATCAATATCGATCAGGATGAAATCGTGAATTACGTAGTCAAAGAAGCTGCGAATGACGGTATGGGCCCTTATGAAGCCGATGATGTGTTCTTCGTGGTGCAGGGTGAAATGGAATATGGAAATTCTTTGGGACAAGTAGACTGATACTTGCCTTTTTGATAGAACAATAAAAAAGTGAATGCGCATCTCCTTTATATAGAGGATGCGCATTCTGTATATTATAATCGTTTTATTTCTTCTGCTGCAGCTCCTTTCCCTTTGTATTTGCTCTTTGCCGTATTGAATTTGTAACGGATAGTGAAACGAAGTTCACGACTGTCAGAAACATTGGCTACATCCATATTCATGTGTTTATTATAAATTCGGTTACCGTCCTTGCGTCCATGAGTCAGGTCTATACCTTGTAAATGAATGGATAAGTGCTCGTTGAGAAACGATTTGGTGAGTGTGGCGTTCATCATGAATACATTTTGATACATATAGATATTCTGATAATCCCCTTTACTTTGGAAGTTTATGTCTGCACTTAGAGTCCAATGATATGGCAGTTGGATGCCGTTGTTGAGTGTACAGAAGAATAAGGGGGTATCCATTTGAAGTGTTTCTCCGTTATGCTCTATTTTTGCCCATTGTTTTTGTACACCTACTGTGAGTTGGGGGTGCCAGCTGCCGATTGCAGGGGAAGCAGTCAGGAATGTAGAGAAATTATCTATACGGTTGAAGTTACGGTGGGTAACGGTGGTAATAGCGGGATTCTTTTCGTATTGTTCTGTAATATAGAGAATTACATCTTTTTCGCGTTGGTAGCTTATCATAAACTGTAGCCATTTGTAGCTGCCGGATAAGGTGAGGTCATGGATTGTTTCAGGTTTTAAATCTGGGTTACCACTCATATAGGTAAACCGGTTCATATATCTCATATTACTGGATAGTTGGTTGTAGAAAGGGCGTTTGATTTTAGTAGTATAGCTTAGTTGGGTCTGAAATTTGCCTATTTGTGTAGCTAACGAGATATTAGGGAAGAAGTTGCTATAGGAGTGCTCCGAAGATATATGTTCATAACGTAATCCAATATTCAGGTATGCGATTTTTATGAAGCGGTTGTATTCCGCAAAGAATCCGGTATGAGTTTCTTTAATATGGTTATCAGTAGTAGGAAGTATTTCCTGTGGGTTGGCAAATAGGTCATAACGGTGGGTATGGGTATATTCGGAACCAAATGAGAATGTACCTTCAGCTATAGGATAGCTGAAAAGCAATTTTCCTGCATAAAGTTTGTTGTCTACTTTATTTGTTGATTGTATCATGCGGCTTGCTTGTTTGTGACTGGTTTCCTCTATTTCGTTTGTGGTTCTTACTTTACTCCATAGTGCATCGGCATTGAAGTCAATAGTCAGTTGGCCGAAGGTGGCTGAATAATATGCATTTATTTGTTGTGACGGCTTTTTTACTGTTATACTGTTGCTACTACTCAATAAATGGTCATAATAATCTCCATTGGCAAGAATCTCACTTTCTGCTTTATACCACACTTTATCTTTAGGTGAAGCAGACAGTGAATAACGGATACCTACAGATTGATTATTATTGATTTGGTAATTCATTCCTAACTCTCCTTTATAATTGTTGTATAGGGAAGCTTCTTTCATGATATTTTTCTGCTGCCATAAGGTATCGACAAAAATATCTTGGGTGACGCGGCGGGTGAGTAAATATTCATTGTGTATATATTGGAAAGTTCCAAAAATATCAAGGCTGTTATGTCGGTAGTTCAGGTTTAACTGCTCATTCAGTCTGCTGTTTTCAGACTGTCCCCAAGTGGAACGAACGTCAATTCCTATTCCGTCACCGCTTTGTCTTACTGTTTTAATACGGATTACTGCTTTTGCATCTGCTTTATATCTTGCTCCCGGATTCGTGACGACTTCCACTTGTCGAATTTCTGCTGAACTTAACCGGTCAAGTTCGGAAAGGTCACGTATTTCTCTGCCATTGATGTAGATAGTTGGTGTGCCCTTACCAAATACTGTGAATTTTCCTTCTTTTTCTTGTATTCCCGGAATGTGTTTCAGTACATCATTTCCTGTTCCTGATTTACTTAAAAGGCTATTTTCAATGCGGGTAACAAGGTTGCCGTCCTTTATTTGATAGTCGGGACGTTTGGCGGTAATGACCACTCCTTCCAATATAAACGTATCATTGGACAAAACTATGTGTTCCTTTTTGCTGTTTTGGGCCTTTTGATATGTGGTTTGATATCCTATGGAAGATACCTTTATTATATATGTGTTCGGAGATGGGGCAATTATTTCGAAACTGCCGTCTTCTTGGCTGATACTTCCTTGAATGAATGAAGAATCGCGGGCTGATAATAAAACGATATTGGCGAATCCTATCGGTTGATTTTGCATATCTGTTACTGTGCCACAGATATGCTGAGCCATGAGATTGGTTGCTGTTACCAAGAATAATAGTACACAAATACTTGTTCCTTTAATTACATTCTTTTTCATTTTGCTGATAATTTTCGTGATTTATTTCCAGCAAAAGTAAGAGTGGGCAAGAAATAGGGCAAATAATAGGGATATACATCAATGTTTAGTGATAAAACACTTATTGATGCGTTCTATCCCATGTTTCTGGGATAAAAGACAAGGTCTGACGGCTAGTTTATAATATCTTTCAGTTTTTTCAGATTCTTCAGGTAAGTACGGGATACAGGAATTTCTTCGGTTGTTTCGGTTAGGTTTAAACGATAACCTTGCGCATTCCCACTGATGTGTATGATATGATTAATATTGACAATGTAGGCTCGGTGGCAACGGACGAAGTATTCGAAAGGCTGCATTGCTTCTTCCATCTGTTTAATGGTGGATCGTAGAAGTTTGTGTTTCTCTTTCCCTTCTTCTTTATAATAAATATCGACATAATTCCCAGATGCTTCCATATAGAAAATATTTTGGGGCAACAGGGTGACGGAGTCTTTTGTCTCTCCTGAAAGAGTAATCATTTCATTGCTTCCTTTTTCGTCTTTATGTCGTTCGGAAAGCGCTTTGTTCAGCTTTTGTGCTTCCAACAGGTTACGTTTCAAGGCATTGTTTTCTACAATGAAAAGACCAAAAGTAAGTGGAATTGCACCGATAGTGAATGCCGCAAGCATATCAATGCAAAGTATCTTGTAGAATCCGGGTGTCCCCAAATCATCCCAAAAGTTGGCTTTAATGAGAAAATAATGGTCGTAGATAAAGGTGCAGACTCCCATGAACAATAAGAAGGAGAAGCAGTGTATGATGTTTTTCTTTATAGTCCATTGTTCAGGATCATAAAAACGCTTGAACAGTTTAGGGGCTACAACGAATCCTAGAACGGAAGCAATGAATGCAAGTCCGATAAAAACACATAATACTCCAAATTGAATGACACTGTTTAATCTGTAATGAAAAGGTTCGAAAACAGCAAGAATCAATCCTACGGTGGTGGCATTCACTAATGCAAGTGTCCATGGCTTATCTACTGCATAGGTAGGGCGGTTCAGGTATTCCTTTAACTTTATCATACGATACCTTGTACATTAAGGAAGAAGTAAACGCCGGTGGCTATCATCATCAGTCCTAATAAAGCGTAAAATAAGCGTGCACGTTGGCGGCCTACGTTGTGGACAATAAATTGTGTATTATGCGCGGTGAAAAACCATTCCCAGTTGAGTAAGGAAGCTAGGATGGCAAGTAAACCCACCAATACAAATATTCCTTGTATAATATAATGCATTCCCATTTTTGTATAGTGTCATTGTAAGTAAGGAACACATGGCTCCTTATTATGAACTCCGTCATTCCAAATACTTTGCAGATATTTGGAACGACGAGATGATAATTATCTTTAGCTTTATCTGCTTCCCGAAGGAGCTTTTTTATTCGGCTGTTTCAAAATGGATTTTGCGGCTTCCGTCTTCCTGTTCGTCGATATAAACTTTCACGGCATCACCCGGCAAAACGTCTTCTATCAATTCCGGCCATTCGATAAAGCAAAGCGCACCGCTGTAAAAGTAATCTTCATATCCCATATCATATACTTCTTCCAGTTTCTTGATGCGGTAAAAGTCAAAATGGTAAATCAGTTCGCCTGCCTCTTCCGAACGATATTCGTTGACGATGGCAAATGTAGGCGAGTTGATGACATCTGTTACTCCCAGTTCTTCACATACTGCTTTGATGAACGTCGTTTTACCGGCACCCATCTTTCCATAGAAAGCGAAAACGGTGTTGTCTCCCATGGCTGCGATAAACTGTCGGGCAGCTTCGTGGATAGAGTCTAAAGAATTGATTTTGATTTCCATATAATTGTTTGTTTTAACTTCTTATTATTTATCGGGTATGTCTGCAAAGATAAATGCTTTTCCCCACTTTGCAAAGTGCATACACCAGAATAGAGAAAAATATGATGGCGGCTCCTGAAGGAACTTGTAGTTTATAAGAAATGAACAGTCCTCCCAGACAGCCGACGTATCCGATAACGATGGAAAGCCAAATGATGCGCTTGAAACTGTGAGTGAACAGGTTGGCGGTCATTTGTGGCAATGTCAGCAGTGAGATGGCAAGGACAATCCCCACCATGCGCAGGCATGAGACGATGGTAAGTGCAATGAACATCATCAGCAGATACTCAAAAATGGCGACGGGGATGCGTTGCGAACGGGCAAACTCGCGGTCGAAAGCTATATAGATAATGGGATTTAAAAAGAGGGTGAAAAATAGAATCAATAAGACCGAAAGGGTAGCCAGCATCCAGATATCCGTTGGTGTGATGGTAAGGATATTGCCAAAAAGAAAAGCCGAAAGGTCGGGGGTGAAGCCCGGTGCCAGGAAACTGAATATGATACCTACTGCCATGCCGAATGTCCAGAAGACGGCAATGGCGGAGTCTTCGCGCATATCTTTTCGCTTGCTCAGCCACTCTACTCCGAAAGCAGACAAAACAGAAAATACGGCAGCCGACAGAAGGGGGGAGATACCGGCATACAGCCCTAGCCCGATACCGCCGAAAGAGGCATGAGTGATGCCACCGCTGATAAACACCAGACGGCGTGTCACAATGTACGTACCGATGATGCCGCAGGCGATGCTGGCAAATAAACTTCCCAACAGGGCATGCTGGAAGAAAGTATAATGTAAAAGTTCTAATATATCCATTTGGCTTTGTTTATTAACTCTTTCTGCCGGAGGCACCTCCGGAGGGCGGGGACTATTTGAATCTCCGTTCTCCTACTATCAGGAACAGTTCGTCTTTCAATTCGTCTGGCAATTCGATACCCCGAAGCTGCAAACTGCGGCTCCATCCGGCCACCTCGTCTTCCTTGCAGGTATACATCACTTCACGAAATTCTTCAATTTCTTCTTCGCTGTATCCGTCCGAAGAATGTCCGCGGAAGCGGTCCAATTCTTCATCGTCATAATATTCTATCTTTTTGCTTACGGCGGCCAGTAGACTTTCTTTTTCGCACACTTCATGTTGTCCGCAACATTCGGCATCTGCTTCTACTATTTCGGGAGCAGCCTGCAGTTCACCGCTTTCTATCTTTTTTTGAATCTTTTTGTTACGTGCATAGCCCACTGCCATGGCAATGGCGGTCAGAACGATTAATCCGATAATTAGTATCCACATATTTTTATACCTCCTTTATTATGAAACCTGCCTGTCTCAAATCTTCCCAATAATGGGGGTAAGACTTGGAGACTACTTGCGGATTGTTAATCAATATTTCGGGCAATGTCAGGCAGGCAGGGGCAAATGCCATTGCCATGCGATGATCTTCATACGTATCGATGGCAGGATGCTCTTCAGCACTGCATCGTTCTCCTTCCCATGAAAGAACAGCCCCGTCAGTTTCACGGAGTATATACCCCAGTTTCCTCATTTCCGTTATCAGTGCAGCCATACGGTCTGTCTCTTTGATTTTCAAACTTTGCAGGCCGGAGAAGCGGAAAGGGATATTTAGTAACGCACAAGTCACAACAAATGTTTGTGCCAGGTCAGGCTGGTTGATGAAGTCATAATCCAGTCTTTCTATGGCGTTTCCACTTTTTTTCAGAGTGACGGTTTGGTCTTCGTATATGGTTTCTACTCCCAGTGAGCGGAATATTCCGGCTACTTGGCTGTCGCCCTGATAGCTTTCCTTGAAAAGTCCGGGCAGTGTGACTTCCGCTTCTTTCGACAAGGCTACTATCTGATACCAGTAAGATGCGGCACTCCAGTCACTTTCTACATAGAAAGGGATAGAATGGTAGACTTGCGGCTCTACTTTGAGCTGATGGCCGTCTGTCCATTCCGCACAGACACCGAAATCGTTCATCAGTTGCAAAGTCAAGTTGATGTAGGGGCGTGAGATGATATCGCCTGTCAACCGGATGGTTAGTCCGTTTGTCAAAACGGGGGCTATCATTAATAAAGCGGAAATATATTGGGAGCTTACGTTGCCGGGCAGACTGATAGTGTCTTTTTCGAATTTCCGCCCTGTGATGCGTAATGGGGGGAAGCCGTCGTTGGCTACATATTCTATATCTGCACCCAGTTCACGTAAAGCGTTGACCAGCACTTGTATCGGACGTTGTTGCATACGTTGTGTTCCGGTGATGATTCGTGTTCCGGGGGTTACCGACAGATAGGCGGTGAGAAAGCGCATGGCTGTTCCGGCAGCCATAATGTCAATGGTTTCTTTGTCATCGTTCAAGGCGCGTACCATTACCCGGGTGTCATCGCAGTCCGACAAGTTTTCGGGTTGGTGTGTTCCGTGGCCTAACGCATTGATGATAAGTGCACGGTTGCTGATACTCTTGGAAGAGGGCAATTGGATAGTTGTATGTATCTTAGCGGGTGCCGTTACTTTTATTTGCATCATACCTTATATATAATAATGTGTATCGGAGTGCAAAGTTAGGAATATTATCTTAATACTTGATACGTTGGAGGATAAAAAGAATGTTCTTTTAAGGAGAAGGGGAACCGGAAGCGGGATGGAGCAAAAAATCGGGCGGAAAGATTCCGCCCGTCAGTATAATGCTTTTCACAAAGCTCCCATGCTGATAATTTATAGTAAAGTTAAGCTATAGTAATGCCGGAATCTAGGTAAACGTCCTGAATGGTGTGAAGCAGTCCTACTCCTTCATTCATTGGTTTCTGGAACGCTTTGCGGCCGCTGATAAGTCCCATGCCTCCGGCACGTTTGTTCACAATGGCCGTGATGACCGCATCTTTCAAGTCGGAACTTCCATGTGATTCTCCACCGGAGTTAATCAGCCCTACACGTCCCATATATCCGTTGGCCACCTGATAACGGCAGAGGTCGATGGGATGTTCGGAAGTCAGTTCTGTATAAACTTTATCGCTGGTCTTGCCGAACTTGATAGCTGTGAATCCGCCATTGTTGACCGGAAGTTTCTGCTTGACAATGTCCGCTTTGATGGTGACTCCCAAGTGGTTGGCTTGCCCTGTGAGGTCGGCTGCCGCATGATAGTCCACACCGTCTTTCTTAAAGTCATTATTGCGCAGATAACACCACAAAATGGTGGCCATACCCAGTTCGTGTGCATATTCGAATGCTTCGGCTATTTCGACCAACTGGCGGCGGCTTTGTTCAGACCCGAAATAAATAGTGGCGCCGACAGCTACCGCTCCCATATTCCATGCCTCTTTCACCGTACCGAACATCACTTGGTCGTAGGACGTGGGATAGGTCAGCAGTTCATTGTGGTTCAGTTTGACGATAAACGGAATCTTATGGGCGTATTTGCGGGCTACCGCGCCCAAGACTCCGAAAGTAGAGGCAACTCCGTTGCATCCGCCTTCAATAGCCAGCTTGACGATATTCTCAGGATCGAAATAAAGAGGATTCGGAGCGAATGAAGCTCCAGCAGAATGTTCGATACCCTGGTCTACAGGGAGGATGGAAACATATCCGGTGTTGGCCAGTCGTCCGTGTCCCAATAAAGTTTGCAGGCTGTTCAGCGTACGGATATTCCTGTCCGAATTAATCCACACCTTGTCGATGGTATCGGCCGAAGGAACATGGATGAGTGACTTATCTATTGTTTTACAAGTATGGCCCAGGTAGTATTCGGCCTGGTTGCCAAGTAAATCTATTATTTTATTCATAAAGTAATTGTTGTTAAAGTTTAGTTATTTCTTTTTTCCCTGATTGGCCACTGCTTCCATTAGCTTCTTTATCTCTTCCGGATTTCCGAGAAAATAGTCATTCTTCAGATTCAATTTATCATCAAATTCAAAGACATAAGGAACGGCAGTCGGAAGGTTGAGGTGTACAATCTCTTCATCGGGAATGTTTTTCAGATATTTAATGATACCTCTCAAGCTGTTGCCGTGAGCCACCACCAACAGTTCGTCTTCTGTTGCCAGAGCGGGGAAGATAATGCATTTCCAATAAGGCAGAATGCGTTCGATGGTTTCTTTCAAAGACTCGGTGCGGGGTAAGTCGCATTCGGGAACTTCCTTGTAGCGGGTCTCGTGGATAGGATTGCGCGAATCGCTTTCTTCCAATGCATGCGGTGCCACGTCAAAACTGCGGCGCCATATCAGGACTTGTTCTTCTCCGTATTTAGAAGCTGTCTCACTCTTATTCAAACCCTGCAGAGAGCCATAATGCTTTTCGTTCAGGCGCCAGCTCTTTTCTACGGGAATCCAATCCAGGTCCATTTTGTCGAGCACACAGTTGAGTGTCTTGACAGCCCTTTTCAGGAAAGACGTATACGCTTTGTCAAAGTGGAAACCCTTTTCCTTCATCAGTTCGCCGGCTTTGTGGGCGTCGGCTATTCCTTTCTCCGTCAAGTCCACATCCGTCCAGCCGGTGAATCGGTTTTCTTTATTCCATGTACTTTCTCCGTGTCGGAGTAATACTATTCTTTTCATATTTGGTTCTCCTTTCTTGTTACCTTAAAATCGTATGGCTGATATCGGCAAAGTTACTTGCCATTATTTTCATAATCAATACCTACTGATTATGAATTTAACAATGGCGGAGAACGATTTGTTTACTCCCAGTCACTAAATTCAAAGGAGAGCTGTTCCCATCTTTCCTTCTCTGCCGTCCCTTCTCTCTCTTCCTTGGGATTGGATATAGACAGACCGATGAGGCGGATGGGATGGTTGGAGTAGTCTACCTCTTTCAGCAGTTGTTTGGCTAGCGGGAGTATCTTGTCGAGGGTATGCAGTTCATGCGGTTGGGTGATGCTGCGCGTGATTTGGCTGAAGTCGTGGAATTTGATTTTCAGCGTCAGTGTATTGCCGGCAAAACCGTTTCGCTTGAGACGTTCCACCAGTTCGGTGGTCACATGGTAAAGTTCAATGATGGCAGACGAAGGGATGGAAATGTCTTTTTCCAATGTATGTTCACACCCTACGGATTTTCGGATGCGTACTGCTTCTACGGGGCGCAGGTCTATACCTCGTGCAAAGTCATAATAAAGTTGGCCGGCTTTACCGAATTGGCGTGTCAGCATTTCAAGGGTGCAGGTCTGCAGTTCCTTGCCGCTATGTATGCCGAGGGAATGCATCCTTTGGGCGGTGACAGGGCCTACTCCCCAAAAAGATTCGATGGATAGCCGGGAGATGAATTCCAATGCCTGGTCGGGGTGGACGGTGCACAGTCCGTCGGGTTTGCGATAGTCAGAGGCCACTTTAGCCAGGAATTTATTGTATGAAACACCTGCCGAAGCTATCAGTCCCAATTCTTCGCGTATTCGCTTCTTTATTTCCTTGGCAATGTCGACCGCCAAAGGAATGTCGGTCTTGTTTTCCGTCACATCCAGAAAGGCTTCATCCAGCGAAAGAGGTTCGATGATATCAGTATAGGTGTGGAAGATTTCGTGTATCCGGCGCGATACATCTTTATATACATCCATTCTGCCGTGTACGAATATCAATTGCGGACACAGCCGTTTTGCTTTTTGGGACGACATGGCCGAGCGTACTCCATAGCGGCGTGCCTCGTAACTGGCGGCGGCCACTACGCCACGTTCTTCTGCATGCCCCACAGCCAACGGCTTCCCCCGTAGCTCCGGGTTGTCTCTCTGTTCGACGGAAGCATAAAAGGCATCCATGTCGATATGTATAATCTTGCGTTCGGACATATTCAGTTTTTGCATGGCAAAGGTAGAAAAAAAGAGGCGGATTCGGTGAACTTATGCTGAAATATCATTCATCATCCCGGAATAGCTTTTATAATTAAAAAAAATAAATTGCGTGTATGTTTTCAGGAAAACGAATCTTAATCTACGATTTAAAAGGAAACTTAGCCAATGACATAAAAACAGATTTCATAGCACACGAAATAGAATATTTGGAAGATGGAAGTTTAGCCTGTTACTGCGATTATTCAGCAAATGAGGCGTATGAAAAGAATAAGACACGCCCTAATCTTATATTGTTGGATTTAAACAGTGCAGAAACACATCCTTTTTTATATACTCCACAATCAATTTCTGTACAAGAAGTAAATTCGCCTTTTTCAGCTTTGTCTTCACACACTCCTCAGTATGCCTTCCTTTTTGACATATTGACCAATTCTATTTACGAAATCGGGCAAGAAAGAATTAAGAGAACATTTGTACTGAATTTCGGTGACGAGGAGACAGCAAACCAAAAGTCCTATGTCCGCAAGTTGGAAGAAGAGCAATTAACCGCAGAAAGAATTATGCCGGGAGCTTCTGATTCGCCCCAATATCCTGTTATTACATCGTTGATAAGTTGTAATAACTTCCTTTTTCTGAACGCTATCAATTACAGTACGATGGATGTATATCAGATAGTTTACTCTGTAGACGATGCCAAATGTATTTATGGGAAAGCCCAAAAACAATTTCCTATAGAAAACGATATAGATGGTGTTGTTCCCTTTGCGCCCTACGCGGCTTATCAAAGCAAAATATATGGCGTCATAGAGTCATATCAGCTGGCTGCATCAGAACCGACGAATAGTAAAGTTGTAACTTTTTTAGCTGATATTGAAGAAGATGACAATCCTATTATTGTAATGGCTGAGACTAAAAAAATAAATTGAACATTTAACTCATGAAGAAAAAGTATTCCATAATCTTCATTGGTATAGCGATGATAACGTTGAATGTAATTTGTCTGAATTGGGCTATTCAACAGAGAAGAATGAAAGAATTAGCAGCTACAACAGCAAGTGATAGAAAACAGATTCTATCACTTTTATTAGGTAATATACAAATGCATTACACTTATTCAGAATGTCAATTACCTGATATTATATTAATTGATAAATTAAAAAACGAAATAACTCTCTCTTCAATAATAGCTGATAAGAGGAAACTTGCTTTAAAGTTTTCTCCCCAAAATTGTTATTCATGTATTGAATTTGCTATGTCCTGTTTAGAAGAACTTGCCTTAAGCAAGCCTAATATTAAAGAACGATTGTTAATTATTATTAGTGATGCCAGTTATAGGGAATATCAAGCTATATCTAATAGTTTACAATCTGATATTCCTATTTATTTATCTAAAGATTCAGCTTTTAGTACAATATTAAAAGAAGAAAATATTCCTTTTATTTTTGTTATGAATGAAAGATTATGTATGGATGATTTATTTATACCCATAAAAGAAATGCCTAATTATTCAGATTTGTATTTTCATATAATAGAAACAAAATATTTCAGGAATCTATAAAAAGAGGAGAGCAATCTTTCTCTTTGTGGTTTTAAGATTATGCTTAGCCCTCAAATTCTAAATACGATGATAAAACAAAAACTGCTTCCGGCTGTCATGGGATATGCTTGTATATACATATTATGTATTTTTATGACAGCTTGCAATCCTCCCGGTCCATTAGAGCAAACTTTGAGACAAGCAGGAAATACAGGATAGAATTGGAAGAAGTTTTAAAACATTATCAAAAGGACAAATTAAGATATAAAGCGGCCTGTTACTTGATAGAGCGTATGAGCAAATGTTATTCTTATAGCGATTTATATATCGACTCCTTAAAACAACTCAAATGGTTATCTGCCCAGTATGGAGAAGGAACATGGACGGACTCGGTAAACGACCTATGGTATAATTTCTCCTATCGAAAATCGCTGAAAATATATGACTCACAAGTGATTACAGCGGAATACCTGATTGAAAATATTGACTTAGCTTTCAGTGTGTGGGAACAACGTCCATGGGCAAAGCATTATTCATTCGATGATTTCTGCAAGTATATACTTCCCTATCGCATTGGTGATGAACCATTGGAATCATGGCGCAAAATCTATTTTCCATAATTTAGAACCGGAAGTTCGTTTTCTGCCGATGTACCATAAAAATGAAATCTTATGTCCAACAGGATATGCTTTCTCCATCACTCGGACCGGAACCGTAAACTTATATAAGCCTGATACATTAAAAAGACAAAAAGCAATATTAACCCGTAAATATCCGGTTCATGCACATTTTAAAGAATATTTAGAATGTATGACAGGACTAATAATCGAAGGAGACCAATCTATGAATTTCCAAAATCCATGCTTATTAGGCCATATAGAAGATACAATCACAACTAATCAAATATGTTTTGATTCGATACCTTCCTTTCCTGTTAAATATATTCGGCTTATTCCTCCTGGAAAATTCTATATTGAAATAGGTGAAATAGCCTTTTTCGATACAAATAATAAAAAGTTGGATACATATATTTGTAAAGCACCTATAGCTAAAGATGCCAAACATACGGAAAAATGTATTTTGGATGGAGATATTTTATCTTATTACGAATCACAAGAAATAACAAAAGAAGAAATCGTTCTTTCTTTTACAAGAAAAAGTCAAATAGGAAAGATTTTATTTGTCCCACGAAACGATGATAATTTTATTAAAAAGGGAGATGAATATGAACTCTTTTATCAGAATGGGACAAAGGGTTGGATATCCTTAGGTAAACAAATAGCAACAACAGACAGTTTAATTTACAATAATATTCCATCAGGAGCATTACTTTGGTTACGTGATTTAACTCGTGGACAAGAAGAACAATTATTCAGTCTTCAAACCAATGGAAAACAATTGTTTTAATGCTTAAGTATACTTATTGTGACAAGAAGGACAATAGCCACAAGCCTGATATCAACATAGGTAAGATTTTACAAAGAACTGGATGACAATAAAATGGCTTTTAATAAATAATATCATTCACAAAACATAACGGCATAAAGAGAATGCTATTCGCCCTCATTGTTTTGCTGTTCTTTGGTGTTGTCACAGTAACCGCACATAGTAAAGAAAAAGAGTTCAATTTCAATAGAGTGAGCTTAGTGTAAACTCTGCTTGTTCTCTTGTAAAAATTCTGTCCTTTGTTAGGAATTAGGTTCTCCGGGCTAAACGGGAAAGGATGTCTTTTTTCCAATCATTGAGTTGCACTCAAAAGAAAGTTGATAAAAGTTGCTTTCACACGTCACACCCATTGAAATCCTTTGTTCATCGGCGTTTTGAAGTGAAGAAGACGGGGAAGGTTACTTTCACACAGTGCCTCTTTGAATAAGAGATTTGTAAGCATCCGATAAAGTACACATTGTATTTTTCATAAATAGAAGAGGCCATCTCAACAGTTCCTTGCCGCTATGTATGCCGAGGGAATGCATCCTTTGGGCGGTGACAGGGCCTACTCCCCAAAAAGATTCGATGGATAGCCGGGAGATGAATTCCAATGCCTGGTCGGGGTGGACGGTGCACAGTCCGTCGGGTTTGCGATAGTCAGAGGCCACTTTAGCCAGGAATTTATTGTATGAAACACCTGCCGAAGCTATCAGTCCCAATTCTTCGCGTATTCGCTTCTTTATTTCCTTGGCAATGTCGACCGCCAAAGGAATGTCGGTCTTGCGTTCGGACATATTCGGTTTTTGCATGGCAAAGGTAGAAAAAGAGGCGGATTCGGTGAACTCATTAACAGCTTTCTATGTTTATTTACTTATAACATTTATATATCTGAATTTATGGGAAGGGCACGGAAGAACTACTTTATTTATTTAATGATGCTTCTTCTTTTCGGAGGGCTCATTTATATGGCTATTGTCGGGGGCGAACGGTTTGAACATCTATCGTCATCCCGGGTGGCGGGGCAGGCGGGAGATGCTTTTGATATGTTTGTTGTTGTATTGGCGGATAATATCCAACATCCGCTTTCTACCCTGTTGGTTCAAATTATTGTCGTTTTATTGGCGGTGAGGTTGTTTGCTTCATTGTTTCGTGCTATCGGGCAACCGGGAGTGATAGGAGAGATAGTGGCGGGGATTGTTTTGGGACCTTCTGTCTTAGGAACTCTGTATCCGGAGTTGTTCGGCTTCCTGTTTCGTCCCGAATCATTGACCAATTTAGAACTGATAAGTCAACTGGGATTGGTGCTCTTTATGTTTGTTATTGGCATGGAAGTGGACTTCAGTGTATTGAAAAACAAGATAAACGAGACACTGGTCATCAGTCATGCAGGTATTCTGGTACCTTTTTGGGGGGGAATCATCGCATCCTACTGGATATACGAGTCGTATGCTGCACAGCATACAGCATTTATTCCTTTTGCCTTGTTTATAGGTATATCTATGAGTATTACGGCATTTCCGGTGCTTGCCCGCATCATTCAGGAGCGAAATATGACTCGTGAACCGGTAGGGATTCTTACCATAGCTTCAGCGGCCAATGATGATGTGACGGCTTGGTGCCTGTTGGCAGTGGTGATTGCCATAACTAAAGCCGGAACGTTAGGTGGAGCTGCTTATACGGTCTTGCTTACTTTTGTGTATATCGGTGTCATGTTTGGGCTTGTGTGTCCGTTTCTGAAGAAAATCGGTGCCATGTATTCCAATAAAGAAGTGATAAACAAGACGTTTGTCAGCTTTATCTTCTTGGTGCTTATTGTTTCAGCTGCTATAACCGAGGTTTTGGGTATTCATGCACTGTTCGGTGCTTTTATGGCAGGCGTTGTGATGCCTTCCAACTTCGGTTTCAGAAAGGTTATGATGGAGAAGGTAGAAGATATAGCATTGGTATTTTTCCTGCCATTGTTCTTTGCGTTTACAGGGCTCCGCACTCAGATTGGTTTGATAAATACGCCCGAATTGTGGGGAGTATGCCTGTTGCTGGTGACAGTGGCAGTGGTGGGAAAGTTTGGAGGATGTGCGGTGGCTTCCCGCTTGGTCGGCGAGTCGTGGAAGGACAGTTTCACCATTGGCACTTTGATGAACACTCGCGGACTGATGGAACTGGTTGCTTTGAATATCGGTTATGAGCTGGGAGTGCTGCCTCCTTCCATATTTGTGATATTGGTTATCATGGCACTTGTCACGACTTTTATGACTACGCCGTTATTAAACTTTGTCGAATGGAGTTTCACTGTTCATCGACAGAAATCGGCGTTGCAGCGTAAGCTTCTTCTCTTTTTCGGACGTCCGGAGTCCGGAGGTAAGTTATTGTCTGTCTATCGACTGCTTTTTGGTAATCAACTCTCTCAACATCAGATTATTGCCACTCACTATACGCTGGGGACGGATTTGAATCAGACTAGCGCGGAACAGTTTTCGGAAGAAAGTTTTGAACCGATAGAGAAACGTGCCGGCCAACTGCATCTACAGATAGAAAAACGTTATCGTGTAACTGATAATTTGGTTCCCGATATGATTTCAATGGTGGAAGATGAAGCACCCGATATTCTGTTGTTGGGTGCCGGACCACGGTTTATGACAGATGGTGAAAAGTCTATGACCTCTTTCTTCGGGCTCTTCCGTAAGAAAGTGAATGATGTGTTGGAAGAAGTTTCCTGTCCTGTGGCTGTTTTTGTCAACCGCGAGTTTAGGGAGGGAGAGGAAATTGCGGTTCTTGTCAATGGTGCGGAAGACGAGTTCCTTTTCGGCTACCTGAAGCCGTTGTTGGAGGAGGGAAACCATGTACTTCATCTCTATTATTTTAAAGGGGGAGACGAGGAGTACATGGCACGTGTTTGGAACTTGGGCAAACAATATTCCGGCAACGTACATCTGCGTCCTTTGGTAGAAATAGCAGATTTACGTTTGCCGGATTCTTACGGTTTACTGATTCTGAGCTATAATGCTTGTGTCGGCATTGCGGCAGATGAAGAAATCTTTAAGTCACTTCCTTCTTTGCTGGTGATTAAAGATACCATACATTCATTCGTCATTTACAAATGACATTGAATTCGTAAATGGAAGGTGGTGCAGATGCTTTCAGTACGTTCAGGCGTATTTGTGAAGTGCGGTAACAGTAAGGAAAATGAATGACCTTACAGTCGCCCATGGGAACGTCCGAACGGTAAATCGTTTCCCAATCCCCATCCTTCCATATTTCTATTTGATAGTCCTTGATGCGGTTAATCCTGTAGTTGGAGAAGCCGTCCGTTCCGTTTTTGACATCGCAATATTCGAAGATACTGATTTTATTGAAAGGTTCTTTCTCGTCCAGCGTCAGGGTCAACGTCGCCACTGTGTCGGCAGCCGCCCATCGGGTTTGCATACCTCCGTCTGTGGCAAACTGTGCACCATATTTGTCCTCGTCATTGCCGTAGGTGGAAGAGGCAGTCACTGTACTGTTCAATGAAATGAATTTTCCGTTGCGCGGCAAAGTTTTCCCTTTTTTTATTCCCAGCCGTTTGTTCAGTTCGATGATAGTGCTGGCTTCATGTTCGCGTATGCGTCCGGTTTGGTCGGGCGGAATGTTTACCACCAATGTATTATCATTGTCGGTACACCAATAGAACAGCTCTTCCAGTTCATCCAAATCGCGGACAGGCATGACGGACGATTTCTGGAACCAGTTCCATGCCTTGCTCAGACAAAGGGTGTGCTCAAAAGGCAGATAATAAGATTTTCCTTGATGTAGATACTGCTTCTTGTCGGCTTTGTGGGCAATTTTAGGGTCCCACAAACGGAAATCGCTTGGAAAGTATTGGAAGGTGTATTTGTTATCCACCGTCATAGAGTCGGGGAGTGCAAACTTACGTTCTCCCTCTTTCAGGACAATGGTATGATTGACTCCTACGGCGCATGTGGGTTGCAGTTTCTTGATGTGTGAATAAATGCGGGGCAATTGCCACTCTTCCGGCTTCTTGTCCCATCCTCCGTCAAACCATATTTCCTGCACCGGTCCATAGTTGGTCAGCAGCTCGGTTAGTTGGTTTTGCATATAGTCAATGTACTTGCCGAAGTCTTTTCCTTTGTACAGGGGTTCGTGGCGATCCCACAATGAATAATAGATGGCAAACTGCAGACCGTACTTTTTGCAGGCCTTGGACACTTCGCCCACCACATCTGTCTTAACGGGCGAGGAAGCCACATCGTAGTCGGTATATTTACTGTCCCACAGGCAGAAGCCATCGTGATGCTTAGTGATGAGCAGGACATAGCGGAAGCCGGCATCTTTGGCCACCCTCACCCATTGGTCGCAGTCCAGTCGGGTCGGGTTGTATGCACTGACGGGGACAGTGCCATCCGACCATTCATCTCCTGAGAATGTATTCACTCCAAAATGTATAAACATTCCGTATCCACGTTTCAGCATGGCTTTTTGAGTCTCATTCGGAGTATCCGAAGGGGTGATTTCCTGAGCGTGTGTACACACTATCGCGAATAGTAGTGCAAGAAAAAGAATGGATTTGTGTGTTTTCATATAATTGGGTATTCTATTTTGTTTCAGTTTTCAAAAGTATATCTTTTCTGCTGAATAGGCTAATATATAACAAGTAAATTCAGACCTTCTTTTAATATTCTTTACCCGCCGAACAGTTTTTCTATCCGTCTTTTGCCGGATGAAAGGAATGTATCACACGAGATTTCATTGCCAAGAGTCTGTCAGTCAACGCACTCGACTACCTTGTCGGAAGGAGTGCTTTTGTGTTCCGGGTTTTTATATATCTCCTTCAATTCTTCAAATGCGCTTTGAAGATAACTTATGTGCTCTTCTTTAAACATTAATTGTTTTTGACATAACTCTATGTTCTGTTCTAACAGGTCAATCATTTTTTCATTGTTTTCGACTTGGGCCATCAATATTTGGTTGTAATAACAGGTATCTTCGTATTTCGTGGCTAACTTGTGAATTCAATAGTGGGACTGTTGGCTAAGTTTTGTAATGGTCACTTCCAACATTACAAAGACAACTCTTTCATCCACTGACATTAGCCGGGCAATAGTATATATATCGGTTTGGTTGGCAAACGCAAGGAATACTTTACGTTCGTTTTCTCCGAGCAACATGCTCAGTGCATGACTGACAATCTCGTTGATGGCTATAACCTGTTCGCTCAGTTTTTGTGTAAGGCCTCTTGTCGTGTTGCCTGTTTTCTATTTTTTCTTAGAGCGAAGCGCTTTTTGCAGAACATTTACCAGCGAGTCCTTCTGAGTCAGTTGCTTGAGCGCATCAATATAGGCCATCAGGCTGTCTTCATCCACAAGAATTACACCCGCAGCGTCGGAATAAACCACTTCGTGTGTTTCGAGTATACGAAGCATTTCTTTTTGGGAGATGCCATACTTTCTCATCAGTGTTCTGATTCCTTTCCAGTTAGTCATATTGCTGTTTTTTAGGTTAAGAGAGAATGAAATAAAGATATGAATATTTAAGGATATATTGTCTTTTTTTTTAGCACAAAAGCTTTCTGTTTTTTGGGGTAAAGTTTGTCCGAAGCTGGAATACATGGTGTTTGGAACTCCCTAAGTCGTTCCATTAGTCGGAGTAAGCGTTTTCATCCTTTCGATTATGCCTTTCTGTCCGTCAGATTACTACAGTCTTCGGCAGTGGACTGTATAGTCCGCTACAGTAGACCGTACAGTCCATTGCAGTGGACTGTACAGTCCGCCGGCGGAGACTGTAATAATCTTCCGTTTAAAAGTCCTTGGCTGACAGTATGCAACGGCTTACTCTTCCCTTTGTTTGTGCTATGTTATAAGGAAATAAAAGAATTGATATATCAGGCTATTGATGAAAAGGATTCACTAATATCGCGAATCGTACAAATATGGATTATTTTTGTGTCATCAAAGAACGGTTATATGAACGTAGAATTTGAAAAGGAACATTTGGCAAGACTTTATGAAAAAGGAAAACCGATGACAAGAAGCATCGTTTCCAACCTCAAACAGTCAATGGTTATTAAAGAAAATAACTGCTTTGTTTTAAAAACAGCTATTGGTATGATATTATAAAAACAAGAATAAGGTTTCTAATGGAGCATCTAAAACATGGGTAGGGCATAAGTTATCCGAAAAGTGATTGACCCAAAGTGTAATCAAAAGGTAATCGCTATAAATGAAAAGGAGTTAGGTCAATGACTTAACTCCTTTTGCTCAGCTTGTCGGGGTGACTAGATTCGAACTAGCGACCACACGCCCCCCAGACGCGTACTCTAACCGGGCTGAGCTACACCCCGAATTGCGGATGCAAAGGTACAGCTTTATTTTAAAATAGCAAATCTTTCAGCTTCTTTTTTTAGAATAAAATGCATTTTGTTTTATTGAAGCCTATGTATCAGTTAGTTATTGTTTGGCTCTAAATTATACTTGATTACATGGATTCACGATAGAAATCGAGCATATCCATAATTTCTTCTTTAGTTGCCGACTGGTTGATTTGAATGTCGCCCACATCAGCCAATAAAGTAAAGTTGATTCTGTCGGCGATATTCTTCTTGTCATGTGTCATGAACTCGTAAAGACGGTCATAATGTTTGCAGTCGAAATCCAGTTTACCATAATGATTCTTGATAAATTGGAGAGTTTGGCGCAGTTTGTCTGTGGGAAAGCCAATCTTTATATGAGAGAAATATAGTTCGCAGACCAGTCCCCAGGCAACAGCATAGCCGTGTAGCACCGGATGATTGGTCTCCAAAGCAAAACTTTCAAAAGCATGCCCCACCGTATGTCCCAAATTCAAAGCCTTGCGTATTCCGGTTTCATATGGGTCACATTCGACAATCTTCTCTTTGATTTGAACGGATTTGGCAACCAGCTCTTGCAATGCCTTATAGTCTGTCTTGTTGAAGTCGAAGTTTAATAACTCAGCCCAATGTTCAGGTGTGCTGATAAGCCCGTGTTTCAACATTTCCGCGTAGCCGGAAAGCAGATTGTGCATATCCAGTGATTTTAAGAATTCACTGTCTATCAGCACTGCTTCAGCCGGAGAGAAGACACCGATTTCATTTTTCAATCCATTGAAGTTGATGCCGGTTTTTCCTCCTACAGAAGCATCTACCATGGCAAGTAAAGTGGTGGGGACATTGATATATTCAATGCCTCGCTTGAATGTTGAGGCTGCAAAACCGCCCAAATCTGTCACCATTCCTCCACCTAAGTTGATGAGCAGTGAATGGCGCGTAGCTCCTCGGTCGCCTAATTGTTTCCATACATAGGCCAAGGTATCAAGATTCTTATGTATATCCTCGGCACCGATGCTAATCAGTTCCGCATCCGCAGTAAAGCCGGCTTCTTTAATGACCGGTATGCAGAGTTCGCGGGTATGCTCGTCAACCAGAATGAATAATTTGTCATACGTGCATTGGCCGATGGCATCCGCTAAATTCTCGTTTAGATTATGGCAGATAATAACCTTTTGTTTACTCATAGCTTTTTATATATTTGCCTGCAAATTTAGGTAAAAAAGCAAAAAGATGGGCGTAGTTTGCTTGCAAATAATTACTTTTGTACGTTAAATACTAAAATAATGAAAGGAATTCTACCCACTTATTGCAGAACCATGGGATATACTCTTTTAATCCTGTGTGTGTTCTTGCCGTTGATGATGTTTATGTTTGGAATGATAAACGATAGTAACTTGTTGTTTACCAAAGCCTCTGTGAAGTTGTTTATTTGGTTTTCTCTTTTCATGATATTTCTGGCAAAGGTGAAAAACGAGAATGAGGCAACATCTAAAATCCGTGTTAAGGCCATTTGTTATGCCATTTATCTTTTAGGCATTTATTATATTGTTATGCTTGCCAGGGGAGTCTATGATGGAAACCTTGAAGAAGCCGATAATTCTATTGCTATTGTTTATATGGCTTTCAATGTACTTTGTCTAGAGTTTGGCATTCAAAAGAGTAAAGTAGACAAGCTTTTTAAAAAATAATCTTCTTTTCCGTTAAACCTTTTGAGGGTGGAAGTGTCCAAAGGACATTAGGCATTAAATCTCATTAGGAAAAATAGAAAGATGAAGAAATTGATACTTTTGTTGTTACTGGTGTGTGCCGGTACAACTCTCTCTTGGGCCCAGGGCGGCAAACGAGTCACGGTAAGCGGAACTGTAGTTGATGGAGATGACAAGAGTCCGATAGCACAGGCTACCGTACAGTTGCTTTCTCTGCCGGATAGTACAATGGCAGTAGGAAATGTTACCAATAATAATGGTGTTTTTTCTGTGGCGGCACGTCCCGGAAAATATGTTTTGAAGATTTCCTTTGTCGGTTATCTGACGCAGGAGAAGCCGTTGCAATTGACGGCCGGAAAGCCTTCTGTCAATGTAGGTACGGTGACTTTACCCACTGATGATATTATGCTGGGTGAAGCGATTGTGGTGGCTGAAGCTCCTCAAGTGACTATTTCGGAAGATACAATCGGATATAATGCATCCGCCTATCGTACTCCCGAAGGAGCTATGCTGGAAGAACTGGTGAAAAAACTGCCCGGAGCCGAGGTTGATGAAGATGGAAATATCAAAATCAATGGTAAGGATGTGAAGAAAATCATGGTGGACGGTAAGGAGTTCTTTGGCGGCGATGTGAAGACCGGATTGAAGAACTTGCCTGTCGATATGGTTGATAAACTGAAGACTTATGATAAGAAATCTGATTTGGCCCGTATTACAGGTATCGATGACGGTGAAGAGGAAACGGTGCTGGATTTGACTGTCAAGAAGGGTATGAATCAGGGGTGGTTTGGAAATGTCGATTTGGCGGGAGGTACTGAGGACCGCTATATGGGACGTGCCATGATAAACCGTTTTTATGATAAAACTCAATTCTCTATTATCGGTTCTGCCAATAATGTGAATGACCAAGGATTTTCGGGTGGGGGAGGCGGCCCTCGCTGGAGACGTAATAACGGACTGAATGCCACAAAGATGCTGGGTGCGAACTTTGCTACCGAAACGTCTAAACTGGAATTGGGAGGTAGTGTGCGCTATAATTATCGTGATGCAGATATCATCAGTAGCGGTTATTCTCAACGTTTCTTGCAGAGCGGCAATTCTTATTCAAATACGAATTCAAACAACCGTAACAAAGTAAGTGATTTTAATGCGGATTTCCGTATGGAATGGAAACCCGATTCAATGACAAATATTATCTTTCGTCCTAACGTCTCTTATAACAAGACCGATGGGGCTACAATGAAAGAATCAGGTACTTTTAATGACGATCCTTATAATTATATTGCCAATCCGAATGACTATCTTAATTTTAATGATATGGATGGCAATGATCCGTTGCGCGATATCCGTGTCAATGCGACCAATGAGCGCGGCTTGTCGGATACCAAGAGCGTGTCTGCCAATGCCACTTTGCAGGTGAACCGCAAGCTGAACGATAAAGGGCGCAACATTACGTTCCGGGGTTCGTTTGGTTATGGCGATAACGACAATGATCAATATACCCAGTCAGAAACTCGTTATTATCAAATACATAATTACTTGGGAGGAGACTCTATCCAATACCGCAATCAGTATATAACGATGCCGACTAAGAATTATAACTATATGGCACAGCTGACGTATAGTGAGCCGATTGCACGGGCTACTTTCCTGCAACTCAGCTATCAGTTCCAATACAAAAACAGTACGAGCGACAAGTCTACTTATGATTTACAAGGTTTCCCTTGGGAAATCGGTGACGGATTGCCCGAAGGATATGAAGCTGCGTATGTGGATAGTTTAAGTAAAGATGCCGAGTATCAATACTTTAACCATGATGTCTCTTTGGGACTGCGTTTCATTCGGGAGAAGTATCAGATGAGTGTGGGAATGTCTTTGCAACCGCAGAATACCAAGCTTTCTTATAAAAAAGGAGCGTATATGGTAGATACCACTCGCACTGTCTTTAATTTTGCTCCTAATCTGGATTTCCGCTATCGTTTCTCTAAAGTGAGTCAGTTGCGCATCACTTATCGCGGACGTAGCAGTCAGCCGAGCATGGAAAACTTGTTGCCGATTGTCGACAACTCGAATCCGCTGAACATCCGTGTCGGTAACCCTGGTTTGAAGCCTTCGTTTGCACATACCATGCGTGCATTCTATAATACATATAATGCTAAAAAGCAACGTGGAATGATGGCGCACTTGATGTTTACCGCTACTCAGAACAGCATCAGTAACAGTACGCAGTATGATATGGAAACCGGACGGACTATTGTCACTCCGCAAAATATTAATGGCAACTGGAACGCTTTCGGTATGTTCGGTTTCAATACCGCACTGAAAAACAAGAAGTTCACCATCAATTCTTTTGCACGCGCCAATTATCAGAATCAGGTGGCCTATCTTTATAATAAGGATACAAAGATGGATGATAAGAACACGACTACTGGTCTGACGCTGGCAGAAAATCTGAACGGTTCGTATCGTAACAGCTGGTTTGAATTCTCTTTGAACGGTTCTATCGAATATACGGCGGAACGTAGTAAATTACGTCCGGAAAATAATCAGAATCCTTATACATTCTCTTATGGAGCAAGTACCAATATCACTCTTCCCTGGCAAATGACTTTGTCTACCAATATCACTAATCAGTCAAGAAGAGGATATAACGATGCCAGCTATAATAATAATGAGTTGATATGGAATGCCCAGATAGCACAGAACTTGCTTAAAGGAGCTGCAACTATCAGCTTTGAGATGAATGATATCCTGAAGCAACAGAGCAATGTCAGCCGTTCACTGTCTGCCGATATGCGTTCGGTTACAGAATACAACAGTATCAACAGTTATTGTATGGTTCACTTTATTTATCGTCTGAATATCTTCGGAAGTAAAGGGGCACGAGATAAAATGATGAATAACAGGCGCGGTTTCGGGGGGGGCGGCTTTGGCTCCGGTCCCGGAGGACATGGAGGACGCCCATTCTAAAATAAGCATAGAAGAATCTTTTCCCAATCTATATTGTTATAGGTTGGGATTTTTTTTATATGTTTGCTAATGTGTAAATCAGAGCTATGATAGAATGGAGCATATTCAATGAGATATTTACTGTTGCCTTTAACCTGCTTTACTTTATAATTATCATTGGCACTATTATGATAGTGGTGCTTGATAATCGTAATCCGGTTAAAACAATGGCCTGGGTGCTTGTGCTCTTTTTTCTGCCGATAGTCGGACTTGTTTTTTATTTCTTCTTCGGTAGGAGCACACGTAAGGAGAAACTGATTGGTCGTAAAGGGTTTACCCGCTTGATTAAGCGTCCGATGGCAGAATATCAGGCGCAGAAGGCGTTTAAATGTCCCGAAGACCAGCACCAACTAATGCGTTTCTTTAGAAATGTGAACAATGCTTTGCCTTTTGAAGGCAACAAGACGGAAGTCTATACCGACGGACTGTCCATGCTGCAATCGTTGATGAAGGCAATCAGTAAAGCGAAGCATCATATTCATTTGGAGTTTTATATATTCGAAGATGACTCTGTGGGCAGGTTGTTGCGTGATTTATTGATTGACAAGGCTCGTGAAGGAGTTGAAATCCGTCTGTTGTATGATGATGTAGGATGCTGGAAAGTTCCCCATCTCTTTTATGATGAAATGAGAGGTGCCGGCATTGAGGCACGCAGCTTTCTGAAAGTCCGTTTCCCGGTTTTTACGAGTAAGGTGAATTATCGTAATCATCGTAAGATAGTGGTGATTGATGGGAAGGTTGCCTTCACGGGAGGGATGAACATAGCTTTGCGTTACATGAAGGGCTTCCAATGGGGAATTTGGCGTGATACTCATATTAAGATAGAAGGGAAAGCTGTGTATGGATTGCAGACGGCGTTCCTGACAGACTGGTATGTGGTGGATCGTACTCTGATTACTTCTTCCCGTTATTTCCCCGAGATGGAGAGTTATGGTAATGCTTTGGTACAGATTGTGACTTCAGATCCGGTGGGAGAGTGGCGGGACATCATGCAGGGTCTGTTGATAGCCATCAGCAGTTCACGCAAATATTTTTATATCCAGACTCCTTATCTGCTGCCTACCGAACCTATATTGATGGCTTTGAAAACGGCTGCTCTTGCGGGTGTAGACATTCGTATCATGATACCGGAACGTGCTGATACGCGGTTGACTCATTTGGCTTCTCTTTCTTATTTGGATGATATGATGCGTGCCGGTGTTAAGATATATCTTTACCAGAAGGGATTCCTTCATTCCAAATTGATGGTGAGTGACGATATTCTTTCTACGGTTGGTTCCACCAATATGGATTTCCGAAGCTTTGAACATAACTTTGAGGTCAATGCTTTTATGTATGACCGTACTTCTGCATTCACCTTGAAAGAGATTTTCTTGAAAGACCAAAAGGACGCTTTCCTATTGCAGAGAAAACAATGGATGAAGCGTCCGTGGTATCAAAAGGTACAAGAATCTACTATTCGGCTTCTGGCACCGTTGCTCTAAAGAAGGAGAAATTGACACTGCCATATATGCGGCGTTCGATGAAATGAGGATTATCCTCAAAGTTTTGATCTTTTCCGTGTTCCAGTACCAGCAATCCGTCTTCCTTCAGCAGTCCGTTTTCGAAAATACGGCCGGGAATGCTTTGCAGATCTTTTAATGCATAGGGTGGATCAGCAAAAATGAAATCGAATTGTTCGCTGCATTTCTCAATGAATTTAAAGACATCGGCACGGACAGGAAAACACTTGTCGGTTTTTACTTCACGCATTACTTGAGATATGAAGGACAAGTGTTGAGGGTCTTTTTCTACCGAGATTACTTTGTCGCAACCGCGAGAGACTAACTCGATGCTGATACTTCCTGTTCCGGCAAAAAGATCGAGTGCGGTTACTCCGTCTTCAAAGTCGAAATAGTTATTACTTAGCACGTTAAACAGATTCTCTTTTGCAAAGTCTGTTGTCGGGCGTGCTTTGAAACTGTTGGGTACGTCAAATCGGCGCCGTTTGTATATTCCACTAATTACTCGCATAAGATTAGAGTTTGCATATCAAAAGGTATATCTTCAATTTTGCTTATCTCAGAACGGTTGAACTCAGCTTTCGGATTGATAACAAATACTTGGCGCAGATACTTGCGCAGGTCGGTCAGCAATTCTTCCTTATCTTTAAATTTTCCGGTCACTTGTAATTCATCTTTTTCTTGGTTGTAGCCCAGCTGTTGCCATATATATAATAGGTAATACACACGGTCGGCCGTTTGTTTGCAGGGGAATGAGTTTATTAATAATAATTTTCCCTTGTCATAGCAGTATACTTCTATCAGATGTTCGCGGACGTGGGCATAGAGCTTTTTACTGTTGCCTAGTCTGCTTTTTTGCGCAAAGTATTCTGTCAGCGGACTGACCGTCGAGAAGAAACGGGCGGTGGGAAAGTGTTCTGTCAATAATTGGTGGGCATGCTTGTCCATGGCAAACAGAATCACCACATTACTTTTGCCTAGCACATTGCCTAGCACAATCTCATTATTGGCCTTTGGAAAATTATGATAAAATAATGCATCCATCTGTTCGTCCTCGAATAAATCAAAAGGAACCGGAGTGGATCGGGGAGAGTCTACCAAAATGTTTATCCGTTTATAAGGATACTTTAATGCTTCTGTGCTTGCCAGCATTTCTTTGATATTGGCAGTCATGGAACAGAAGGTATTGACCGGATAGGAGTCGAAGCTGAAGTCGCTATCTCCTAACGGATTGTAGATAGAAAAAGAAAATCCATCCGCACTGAGGCGGATGGATAATGTATATTGTTCCGATTTAGTAAAATCGATACGTTCAGTCATTCTTATTCCCAGTTACCTGCGTTGTTGTTAGGCTGTTCGATATCACCAACTCTCAAACCACAGTATTTGCCAAGTTTGCTTTGAAGGTCTTTCAAGTTAGCCAATTCCTGTGCGTTCAAACCGCTCAGATATGTTTCGTATGGAGTCTGTGCCTGGAATAAGTGCAAAGGAGCACCTGATTTGGTTGTATCGTTACGGATAGCCATTTCAAACTGTGCACCGTTTCCGAAGGGTACATATCTCATAGAGTCTGGGTTGAAACCTGCACCATAAATAGTATCGGTTACAGCTACCCACATTGTATCACGTTTGAAGTTCATCAAACCTTCTTTTTCTACTTCTTTCCAGTTACCTGTCTTCTTGGCCTTATTGATAATAGCCATAGCCTTCTTTTCAGTCATACCGGCTTCCAACTGAGCATCAGATAAAACTCCTTCTTTCTTTACGAACGGAAGTTTTGCGGTTTTAACAAAATCAATCAAAGTATCAAAGCTGGCAGTATATGCACCTGAATGTAGGTTACGGTATTCCAACTGCGCTTTACGGATGTCAATCAAGCGAGCTTTTACTTCCTTCTCTCTAGCCTTTTTAGTGTTGTCAAAGTTAATCGGTCCCACGATGCTACCATAGCATACATATACCAAACCGATAACGCAGGCAGCCAATACAATATTAATAACTGTTTTCATGATAAATATGTGTTTTTTTTAGTTTATATTCGCATCGCAAAAATAAAATAAATAAATCTAATAACGCACAGTTCAGGGAACTTTTTATTACGCAATTATGATTAATAATTCTTTAGTGCAGCAAATTAAGGGAAATTTTCTATATAAACCAACTTTAGAGCAAGAAAAAGCTGTTAAATCTTTAGCAGATTTTCTTTTTTCCCGCCAACAGGATTCGGTTTTCCTCTTAAAGGGGTATGCCGGAACCGGAAAGACGTCTCTCATCGGGGCGTTGGTCAAAACTTTGGACCAGTTGCAACAGAAGTGTGTTTTGCTGGCTCCCACCGGTAGAGCTGCAAAAGTATTTTCACATTATGCCGGGCATTCCGCTTTCACGATTCATAAGAAGATTTACCGTCAGCGCAGCTACTCCAATGACATGGATAACTTTTCTTTGGATGACAATCTGCATCAGCAGACTTTGTTTATTGTCGATGAGGCATCCATGATAGCTAATGACGGTTTGTCGGGGGCGGCTTTCGGAACGGGACGTCTTTTGGATGACCTTATTCAGTATGTGTATGCCGGAACCGGTTGTAGGTTGATGTTGATTGGTGATACGGCGCAGCTTCCTCCGGTGGGTGAAGAACAGAGTCCGGCTCTTTCTCCCGATATCTTGAAGGGGTATGGGCTGGAAGTGTACGAGACACAACTCACCGAGGTGGTTCGCCAGACGCATGATTCGGGTATCCTGTGGAACGCTACGGAATTGCGCCGTTATATTTCGGAAGAAGAATTCTTCGCGCTTCCTCCCATTCATGTCGAAGGATTCCCGGATATTCGTATTGTTCCGGGGAATGAACTGATAGAGGCAATCAATGACAGCTATGATTATGCGGGAATGGATGAAACCATTGTGGTTTGCCGTTCCAACAAGCGGGCTAATGTTTATAACAGGGGGATTCGCAACACTATTCTTTATCGTGAGGATGAATTGAACAGTGGTGATTTACTGATGGTGGCAAAGAATAATTATTTCTGGACGGAGCAGTGCAAAGAGATAGACTTTATTGCGAATGGCGATATTGCTGTGGTACGCCGTGTGCGTCGGGTTCGTGAAGCGTATGGTTTTCGTTTTGCAGATGTAGTGTTGGCTTTTCCTGATTATGATGGTGTGGAATTGGAGGTTAAGTTATTGCTTGATACTCTTCATACCGATACTCCTGCTCTGCCTAAAGAACTGAATGATAAGTTATTCTATACAGTGTTGGAGGATTATGCCGATATCAGCATGAAGCGGGAGAGAATGAAGAAAATGAAGGCTGATCCTCATTATAATGCTTTGCAGGTGAAATATGCTTATGCGGTGACATGCCATAAAGCGCAAGGTGGCCAATGGAAGCGTGTTTTCCTTGACCAAGGCTATATGACGGAGGATATGCTTACGCCCGATTATTTTCGCTGGCTTTATACTGCTTTTACCCGTGCCACCGAAACTCTGTATCTGGTGAACTGGCCGAAGGAGCAAACCGAATAGAGGAATTACCGTACCACTAAAGGCAAATGTCACGTGAGGGTGTGTTAAGACTCCGGTATCGCTATCAATTAGCCTGTCATTCTGAGCAAAAGCGAAGAATCTGTATACACAAAGTAATTGCAAACAGATCCTTCACTGGTGCTCAGGATGACAAAATAATAGCCCGCTTTAGTTTTGACACACCTCCGTTGTGCCCTGTCTTTATGGTTTCATTAATATCCCGGGTTTTGTGTAATATTGGGTGTTTCAGCTACTTTTGAAGGAATCGGCAACAGAAGTTGGTAATCTTCTATTTTAAGAAACTCTTTTGCTGCTCCTAGGCGTTTGAGGAAAGAGAAGCACCCGAAAGTTTGTCCCATTATGTTAATTCCTTTATCCAATAAATGGGCTTTTATTTCGTCGGCTTTATCACTGCCTTCCCAGTTGCCATCAAATATCTTCAGGGCATTGGAAGCCTCAGCCACTTGGTTGTTTGCCAGCAATAATTCCACACGCAATGCATTTTGGTTCGCAATGCGATAGATGAGATGATAAGGTCCATTGAAATACATTCTGTAAAGCGGCTTGTTAAGCATCGAAGACTTGTTATTGTTGACTTTCCATAGATTGGCGCTAAGATACGTGTTGTCGTCTATTTTCTCAAAATGCTTGGACGCATTGCCATAGTCTTTTATCTCCGCATACATTGTTGCCATAAGCAATTGGGCGGCGGCAAAGGAAACCGGATTGCTTTCCGGCTGGGATTGTGTGGCAGTCTGTGGTAATGAATTTGCATATTTCTCTAAAGCTTCCAGTTGCTTGGCATAGATAAGTTTGACCGGAGTACGTGTTAAGTCGCTTTCATGATTGATATCATTAAAATTGTCGGGAGTGACGTAGGGTACGTCTCCAAACAGTTGCGTGAGGCTTTGATATACCAAAGACTGAATGGCATAGGCGGTCCCTACATAGGGTTCTACTTCATAACCATATGCTTTGCTTGTTAATACGTGAATCATATAGTTACATTGCCTGATTGTTGCATAGGCGGCAGTCCATATTTCGTACACTTCGTTATCATCGGGAACTAAAGTAGTGGGATAATCGGGAATAGGGCCGATGACGCCACAGAAGTTGGCTTCCCATACACACTCTGTTTGCAGAAAGTCACGGAGATATTTATTGACCTGTTCCAATAACTGGATGCATTGTTGCCGGGATGGAGTAAATCCTTCTTCGGTTATTTCAAAATCATCCGGTTTGTCTTGTTCATCAAGTCTTCCGTCTCCATTCCGGTCTACAAACCGCCAGAATTCCGGAAAATCGTTTTTGAAGTTATAAGCTTTGTAGAAAGAATCCAGTTGTTCATGTATGCTGGAATATTTCATATTCTGTTGTCCGTAACGGATGCTTTCTTTTATGTCTTCATTGTCAATGCGGCCGTCTGAAGCAAAGTCTTTATCCCATTCTTTAAAGAAATCATCTAGGAACTCTTCGTCTACCGATGTTAGGAGAATGTTAGAAACGGCAGCCATTATGGAGGACGGGTCATTGTATTGGCTGAAAGAAGTTTGCGTCGGGACAACGCTGAGCATAGACACATATATGTCGCTAATGCTGAAAGCGGTAAACATTTCTTTCAGAGCTTGTTCCGATGCCTTTTTATAGATTTCGAGTGACGTCGGAATCATTTTATCATAATCCGGATTCTTTTTTAGGAGGTTACAGATGCGGGCTGCCGTCAGTTGGGTGAATATATTGACATTGGTAGCCGGAAGTTTTATATATCGGTTGATACTTCTTTTTTCACTGTTGTGATTTTCCAAATGGTTGATGGCGCGCAATGTGGTTTTGTGTTCTGAATACCGCCCTTTGGTTCCGTTAAAAAAGTTGCCGGTCACTTGCACTTCAAAGTAAAGGCTTTCATTAAGCGACATATTGTCCACTACAGAGAAAAGACCATAGTCGGTCTTAGCTTCGTTGCTATATTGAAACTTTTCAATGTGTGCCAAACTTTTGTCTAATGGAAACACCGTTATCGTGCTGTTGTGGTTGAAAGCGCCCAATTCAGCATAGCCTTCCACATGATAAGTCATAGTGGGAGTGGGGTCTGGAGCCGGATCCGGTTCGGGAATGTCATCGTTTTTATTGTCACTGCATGCAGCGAAGATACAAAGCAAAAAGAATAGGGCTAAGTGTGAGTACTGCTTTTTCATCATATTATTTATATGTTTTGTGTTGTTAGTAAATGAATACTTTCAAAGATAATAAGTTTTGTGCATATAGCAAGAGAAATATCGGATTATCTTTCAATTAAAAAAGTCCCGGTATTGGCTTTTCAGCCAAATACCGGGATACTCATTATATTTAAATATGGACGGATTCCTGTTGGATTACAGTGCTGCCAATTCAATAACTTTATCAACCGCAGCATTCAAACCATCGGCATTCTTACCACCGGCAGTTGCAAAATGAGGCTGACCGCCGCCGCCGCCCTGAATCAATTTGGCAGCTTCGCGCACCAACTTGCCCGCATTCTGTCCGGCTTTCACCAAATCATCGCTAATCATCACTGTCAGCATCGGTTTGTTATTGTCTACGCTACCGATAACCACAAACAGGTTGGCGGGAATTTCACCTTTCAACTGGAATGCGATATCTTTCACTACATCGGCAGACATCGGGATAACGGCTTTTACTACTTTCACACCGTTCACTTCCTTGGCGTTGGCTACTAATTTGGCTTTCACCTCAGCAGCTTTTTCTTTCATGAACTCGTCTACCTGTTTCTTCAAACCGGCATTTTCGTCAATATACTTACGGATAGCGACTTTCAGGTCGGGAGCATTGTTGAACAAAGCTTTCAGGTCGTTCAGCGTATCTTGAACGGTATCCATCAACTCTTCTACTTTAGCACCGGTGATGGCTTCGATACGACGCACGCCGGCTGCAACAGAACTTTCGCTCACAATGCGAACCATACCAATCTTTCCGGTAGCCGATACGTGAGTACCTCCGCAGAACTCGATAGAGTTGCCGAACTGAACAACGCGTACTTCATCGCCATACTTTTCACCGAACAAGGCGATAGCACCCAGTTCTTTTGCTTTCTCGATGGGCAGGTTACGGTATTCGGTCAAAGGAACGTTTTCACGAATCTTGGCATTAACCAAATGTTCTACTTCGCGAAGTTGTTCGTCTGTCACTTTCTGGAAGTGAGAGAAGTCGAAACGCAAAGACTCCGGAGTCACCAAAGAACCTTTCTGTTCTACGTGAGTACCCAGAACTTGGCGCAATGCTTCGTCCAGCAAGTGAGTACAAGAGTGGTTGGCTGCTGAAGCGGCACGTTTCTCTGCATCTACACACGCCATCATCGGAGCTTCGATATGTTCGGGTAATTTCTTGGTTATATGGATAGGCAGATTGTTCTCTTTCTTGGTATCGATGATTTCGATTGTCTCGAATTCGCTTACAATAACACCGGTGTCGCCTACCTGACCACCACTTTCTGCATAGAACGGAGTATCGCTCAATACAATCTGGTAAAGTGTCTGGTTCTTCTGTTTTACCTGACGGTAACGCAGGATGCTGGTTTCGTATTCGGTAAAGTCGTAACCTACAAAGTTGGTTTCGCCTTCTTTTACAGTAATCCAGTCACCTGTTTCAATAGCGGCCGCGTTGCGTGCACGTTCTTTTTGTTTCTGCATCTCTGCATTGAACTCTTCTTCGTTTACGGTCATGCCGTTTTCGCGAAGGATCAATTCAGTCAAGTCGAGTGGGAAACCGAAAGTATCATAAAGGGTGAAAGCATCCACACCGCTGATTTCCTTCTTTCCGGCAGCCTTGGCGTCAGTCATGGTCTTGTCCAACAGGCGGATTCCGGTTTCCAGTGTGCGTAGGAATGATTCTTCTTCTTCTTTGATTACTTTCTCTATCAGTGTCTTTTGTGCGTTCAGTTCGGGATAAGCCTCGCCCATGTTCTCAATCAGTACGGGCAACAGCTTGTACATGAATGCCTGTTTCTGGCCTAAGAAAGTATAACCGTAGCGAACGGCACGGCGCAGAATACGGCGAATCACATAACCTGCCTTGGCATTGCTGGGCAACTGGCCGTCGGTGATAGAGAATGCAATGGTACGGATGTGGTCGGCAATAACACGCATAGCGATATCTGTCTGAGTATCTTTACCGTATGTAGTGCCTGCCATTTCAGCAATTGCTTTGATGATGGGCTGGAATACATCGGTATCGTAATTTGAAGTCTTGCCTTGGAGGGTACGAACCAGACGTTCGAATCCCATACCGGTATCAATCACCTTAGCGGGAAGTCCTTCCAATGAACCGTCAGCCTTGCGGTTGAACTGCATGAATACAAGGTTCCAGATTTCAATTACTTGCGGATGATCCTTGTTTACCAGTTGGCTGCCGGGGATTTGAGCCTTTTCTTCTTCCGAGCGTGAGTCGATATGGATTTCGGAACAGGGACCGCAAGGTCCTGTATCACCCATTTCCCAAAAGTTATCGTGCTTGTTTCCGTTCAGGATATGGTCTTTCGGTAAGAACTGTTCCCAATATCCGGCTGCCTCGTTATCGCGTTCCAAGCCTTCTTCGGGGCTTCCTTCGAATACGGTGGCATACAAGTCTTTAGGGTCTATCTTCAACACATCTACCAGATATTCCCATGCCCAACTGATGGCTTCTTTCTTGAAGTAATCTCCGAAAGACCAGTTGCCTAGCATTTCGAACATGGTGTGATGATAGGTGTCGTGTCCTACTTCCTCCAAATCATTGTGTTTTCCGCTTACGCGCAAACATTTCTGTGAGTCCGCCACTCTTTTGTTCTTGGCAGGGTGGTTGCCCAAAATAATGTCTTTGAACTGGTTCATACCTGCATTGGTGAACATCAATGTGGGGTCATCTTTAATGACCATTGGAGCCGACGGAACAATCTGGTGTCCTTTCGACTCGAAAAAGCTTTTGAAAGAATCTCTAATTTCTTTAGCTGTCATCATGTCGCTATATAGTCTTCTAGTTAATATTCTCAAAAAGGATTTGCAAAGATAATTGGTTTTATTATTTTTGTCGACAATAATTGTGCAAAATATTGATGTGTTGTGCATTAAAAACTTCAAAAAGCAGAAATAGATGCGTAAAGTCTACTATATTTATAATCCTAAAACCCGAACTTACGACCGCATTTACCCCACAGTGAGGCAACGCGCCATAAGCATCTTACGCCGTTTGTTTGTGGGCATGGGCCTGGGAGCAGGCAGTTTTATTATTTTATTGTTCATCTTCGGTTCACCTTCCGAAAAGGAACTTCGTATAGAGAATGCACGTTTGCTGGCGCAGTATAACGTATTGTCTCATCGTTTGGATGAGGCGTTGGGAGTGATGCAGGATATCCAGCAGCGTGATGACAACTTGTATCGGGTGGTGTTGCAAGCCGATCCTGTTTCGGATGCGATTCGCAAAGCAGGTTATGGAGGAACGAACCGTTACGAGCAGTTGATGGATATGGCAAATGCCGAACTGGTGATGAATACCACTCAAAAGATGGATATGCTGAATCGCCAACTTTATATTCAGTCGAAGTCTTTTGATGAGGTGGTGGACTTGTGCAAGGGACATGATGAAATGTTAAAGTGTATTCCGGCCATTATGCCGGTATCCAATAAGGATTTGAAGAAGACAGCTTCGGGATACGGAACACGTATCGACCCTATTTACAATACGCCTAAGTTTCACGCCGGAATGGACTTTTCTGCCAATATCGGTACGCCGGTATATGCCACCGGAGACGGTAAGGTGATAAAGGCAGGGTGGGAGACTGGTTATGGAAACTTAATTCAGGTTGATCACGGGTTTGGTTATGTGACTTGGTATGCACATCTGAGTAAATATAAGGTTCGTCCGGGTCAGAAAGTGGTGCGTGGCGAGGTGATTGGCGAAGTGGGGAATACAGGAAAGAGCACGGGGCCTCATTTGCATTATGAGGTGCATGTGAAGGGTAAAGTACAAAATCCGGTGAATTATTATTTCATGGATTTGAGTGCGGAAGATTATGATAAGATGGTTCAGATAGCTGCCAATCATGGTAAGGTCTTCGACTAATCTATATCTTCAGTATGTTTGCTCTAAATAAATAGTTGATAAAATGGCATATAATCCGAATAAGGAACTGAAGCTTTACTACTCAATAGGTGAGGTAGCAAAGATGTTTAATGTAAACGAATCGCTGTTGCGTTTTTGGGAGAAGGAATTTCCATTCATCACTCCTAAAAAGGCGGGGGGGAATGTACGTCAGTATCGTAAAGAGGATATTGAGAACATTCGTTTGGTGTATCATTTGGTGAAGGAGAAAGGACTTACGCTTCAGGGAGCTAAACAGAAATTGAAGGTAAGTAAGGATACGTCTATCCGTGCAACGGAGATTCTTGACCGTTTGTTGCTTGTGCGCGAGGAATTGGCAAGTATGCGGAAAGAATTGGATTATCTGACATAATGCCCCTGCATTTATCAAACTGTTGTTATTATCCATCACTGTAGGGACGTAGGCTTACGCCCCTACAGTGACGAAAATATGATATTACGCAACGCTTAATTAGGTAAGTCTTCAAACTTTTCGATGCGGGTTACTGTCTTCACTTCACTGATTCTCCGTAAGTTGGTAGAGATGGTTTTTACGTCATCCACATCATGTACAAACAATTGGATTCTTCCTTCAAAGATACCATCGTTTGTTTCTATATTCAACTTATGAATATTTACGTTCAGTTGCTGGGAGATTATTTCTGTGACTTTATTCAGCAGCCCTATGTGGTCTATTCCTTTGATATATAGATTAACAGGAAAATATAAAGATTTGCCTGTCTCCCATTGGACAGCCAGAAGTCTGTTGCCATAGCTGCTTTTCAGTTTGGTAGCTAAGGGACATTGACGTTTGTGAATGATGATTCGATTATCGTCATCAATATATCCCAATACATCATCTCCTGGAATGGGTTTACAGCATTCAGCTATCACATAGTTCTTTTGGATTGCTTCAGGAGTAAGTTTTAGAATTTTCTTACTGTCAATCTTCTGAATCGGCTCTTTTTCTTCGGTTTTTTCTTTATTGCTCTTGTTACCGCCGAAAGCAAAGGAGATGTATTTTTTCCAATTGCTGGTGGCAGGCTTGTCCTTCAATTCATTTTTATCACTCTCGCCTAGGGTAATGGTCTTGAAACCAATAGCGGAAAACAACTCTTCTTGTGTCCTTACATTGTGGAAAGTACAGAGTTTCTGTATATTGTCGGAGGTGAGTTCCAACCCTTCTTTATTGAAGAATTCATGTAGGATTTCTTCTCCGGTTTGTTGCATACCGCGTTGTTCACGCTTCAATATGGCTAGAATCTTGGCTTTTGCCTTGGCTGTAGTAGCAAAGTTAATCCATGACGGTTGGACGTGCTGTGATTTGGAAGTAAGAATTTCCACCTGGTCTCCACTTTGCAACTTGTGACTGAGAGGTACCAGTTTATGGTTCACCTTAGCACCGATACAGTGGCTTCCCAAGAAAGTGTGGATAGAGAATGCAAAGTCCAGGGCCGTGCAGTTTTGCGGCATTGTCTTTATTTCTCCTTTCGGGGTGAAAACAAAGATTTCGGATGCGAATAGGTTCAATTTGATGGTATCTAGAAAATCCATAGCGTCCGGTTGCGGATCATCCAGAATCTCCTTGATGGTACGCAGCCATTTTTCCAATTCTCCTTCGTCTTCACTGCCTCCTCCTTCTTTATATTTCCAATGTGCGGCAAAGCCTTGTTCGGCAACGTCGTTCATGCGTTCACTGCGTATCTGCACTTCAATCCACTGTCCTTTATTGCTCATCAGTGTGACATGCAGAGCCTGATATCCGTTGGATTTCGGATGGCTCACCCAATCACGTAGGCGGTCGGGATGTGGCTTATAAATCTTGGAGACTGATACATATATATTAAAACACTCGTTGAGTTCTTCTTCAGGATCTTTAGGGGTGAAGATAATGCGGACGGCAAGTATATCATAAATTTCTTCGAAAGTGATATGCTTGGTCTGCATCTTGTTCCAGATGGAGTAAGGAGACTTGACTCGCGCCATCAGTCGGTAACTGATGCCCATTTTGTCCAGTCGCGCGCGAATAGGAGCCGTAAATTCACGGAAAACTTCTTCGCGTTCTGCCTGTGTCTCTTGTAGTTTCGCTTCAATCTGAGCATATTCTTCGGGATGTTCATATCGGAAACTGAGATCTTCCAATTCGGTCTTTATCTTGTTAAGCCCAAGGCGATTGGCAAGCGGAGCATAGATATATAAGGTCTCACCGGCTATTTTATATTGCTTGTTGGGTAACATTGAGCCCAATGTGCGCATATTATGCAGTCGGTCAGCTATTTTGATAAGGATAACACGGATGTCATCACTCATGGTCAACAGCAGTTTTTTGAAGTTTTCTGCTTGTGCCGAAGCTCTGTCACCGAATATGCCACCGGAGATTTTGGTTAACCCATCTACGATTTGGGCAATCTTCGGACCGAACAGGTTTTCAATGTCTTCTACTGTGTAGTCGGTATCTTCAACTACATCGTGTAACAAGGCGGAACAAATAGAAGTAGAGCCTAATCCAATTTCGGTACACACAATTTTGGCAACTGCTATCGGGTGCATGATATAAGGCTCACCCGAGCGTCGTTTCACTCCTTTGTGTGCTTGCTTGGCAAAGTTGAATGCCTTTGTGATGATCTCTACCTTCTTTCTATGTTTGGTCGCGAGATAACTGTCCAAAAGTTCCTGAAACCCTTGGTTTATCATCTCTTCGTCAGCTTGTTCCTGAAGTTGTTTTTCATCCGTCATAATTGCCTCCTATATAATCTATAATGCAAAAATATACAAAAAACATCTTTATGCAAGCGATTTCGATAAATCTATCGTGTTAAATCTTTCTTTTTTACCAATTAGCGTATTCTCAATGATTTTCCGGCTCTGATATTATTACCTTTTATGTTGTTGAGGCGTCTCAATTGATTGACGGAAACATGATATTTGGCTGCAATTCCTCCCAATGTGTCACCGGATTTGATTTTATGATATACAGCTCCTTTGGATGAAGTAGGGATACCGGCATTGTCTTTGATAGCTACGGTTTTTCTTTTTTTCAGATATTCGTCTGTTTTGTACGCAAAGATACTGTCTTGGCGGTCGATAAAATTGCTGACTGTATTGTTGGGCAGACGCAGTACGCATAATTCGCTGTTGCCGGGAATGATATCCTTTTTATATTGTGGATTCAGGCTGCGTAATTGGTCTATGTTGAGGCTGCAGACTTCTGCCACTTGTTGCAAATGAAGGTCTTTATGGATATGGATAGTGTCGGTTGTCGAGGGAAGCTGAGTTTCCATCGGGCAAATACCGTGTTCACAATAGTAGGTCATAATATAGTTGGCTGCAATAAAAGCAGGTACATATCCTCTGGTTTCTTTGGGCAAGTAATTATAGATGGTCCAATAGTCTGTTGCACCGCCGGCACGTCGTATTGCTTTATTGATGGTGCCCGGACCACAATTGTAGGCAGCCAATACAAGGTTCCAGTCCTGATAGATGGCATAAAGGTCCTTTAAATAACGCGCGGCAGCCCAAGTCGATTTGATGGGGTCGCGTCTTTCGTCTATCAGGCTGTTGTTTTTCAGCCCATATATTTTTCCTGTTCCCAGCATGAACTGCCACAAGCCGGTAGCTCCCTGTCGGGAAACTGCTACGGGATTTAGTGCGGACTCAATGATAGGAAGATATTTTAATTCCATGGGTAGGTCATATAAATCAAGCGCTTCTTCAAAAATAGGCATATAGAAGTTTGTTGCTGCCAACATGAAAGACACCTTATTGCGCAAACGGTTGGCATACATATCTATAAACTTTCTAACAGCTTCATTGTAAGGCATTTCTATGATAGACGGGATACGTGACAAACGATCCATGTAGATAGAATCACTGACAATGGGGTTGGCTGAAGTCATTTTGCAGTTTTCACCCATACTGATGTAATTCTTTGATTGCCAGTCCCAAAATAGGCTGTCCATTTCAGACTGCATACTTTCAGGGATGTCAATAACTTCTTCTTTTCCTGTCGTTTGTGAGTGAACAGTGATGCTTTGTGTTTGTGCACTGATTCCTGTCGTTCCTATAAGTGCGAATAAGCCAATTAAAAAGTTTTTCATGCGATTTAAAATTTGAGGCTGCATTGTAAACCGATTGCGTTCCCACCGATTTTATTGCGGCCATCGTTAAAAATAACAGGCTCTATTTTGAGACCCAAGTCTTTTGAAATATCAAAGTCCGAAAGTTCGGCATCTACATAAGCGTCTATCACAGACAATAGGTATACACCAATAAACGCAAATATACTTAAATCGCGCTGGCGGCGATAGAGGTCTTTTCTTTTTCTGAAAATCTCCTTGTATCGTTCCTCCTGGCCGGAGATGTCCGCATTGGGCGGAAGAAAATCTTCATAGCTTTTTGTATTGGGGTCATCGTCCATGATATCAAGGTATGCTTGCGAGTAATCTTTGTACATCTTGCCGTTCCAACTCAGCGCGTAGGCACATCCCATAAATCCGCCGTATACGATAGGCAATTTCCAATATTTCCTATTGTAAATCTGTCCTCCTCCCGGGATTATCAAGGCCAGCCATGTAGCACGGTTCGAGTTGGGGATAAACCGTTTCTTTTCCGTCGGCAGGGCTTTTTGTATGGAGTCGTTTTTCTTTGCCAGCAGTGCAGTGTCAACCGGAGCTTCCAGCTTCTCTATCTCTTTTTTGTTCAGTATAGCCAGACTGTCGGTTGTTATACTGTCTGTAGTCAAACTGTCTGTGATTGCTTGCTGTCTGAGAGCCAGCGAATCTACGCGTATTCCCATTCGGCGTTGACGTGCTTTCTGGGCGTAAACATCCGTACTCCCGGCCCATAACAAGCACAAGAGCAAAAGAGACAGTAGTTTATATGTGGATATTCTTTTTTCCAATGTCGTAATAGCGCTTTATTCTTTTTTCTTTAGCGAATCAAATATTTCCATGATACGCTCAAGATCTTCTTCATTATTAAAAGGAATGCTGATTTTGCCTTTTCCTTTAGTTGTACATGATAGTTGTACTTTTGAGCCGAAGAAACCGCATAGATGGTTTTGCAAGATAGTATACTCCTCCGAAAGTTTGCTGCCTTTCGGTTTTATTTTCTTGCCGCCGCTGTCTATGGTTTCACCGCTTGTCAGTGCTTTTACTATCTCTTCCACTTTGCGTACGGAATAGCCCTGTGCCTGTATTTCATTAAATATTCGTATCTGGGTTTTAGGGTCATCCAATGCCAGCAATGCCCGGGCGTGTCCCATATCTATTTCACGGTTCTTTAAAGCTACCTGAATCTGCGCCGGTAGTTTTAACAGACGGAGATAGTTGGCTATCGTAGTGCGTTTCTTGCCGATACGTTCACTTAGGCGCTCCTGTGTCAGTTCGTATTGTTCCAACAAATGCTGATAAGCCAACGCTATTTCCAATGAATTCAAATCCTCCCGCTGAATGTTTTCAATCAATGCCATTTCCATCACATTTTCGTCATCGGCTGTGCGGATATAGGCAGGAATTGTTCTTAGTCCGGCTTGGACAGAGGCGCGATAACGACGCTCCCCGGCGATGATTTGATAAGAGTCTTCATTCAGTTGACGTAACGTTATAGGTTGGATAATACCGATTTCAGCGATAGAGTCAGCCAACTCCTGAAGCGCTATCGGGTCAAATTCGCGACGCGGCTGGTTCGGGTTGACGGAGATTTTGCTCAGTTCTATTTCATTAATAGAAGAAGAACCGGAGGTCTTTACTTCTTCGGTCGAAATCAGTGCGTCAAGTCCGCGTCCTAAAGCAAATTTCTTCTGTACTGCCATCGTTTACTTACTGTTACGTGTTATAATTTCTTGTGCTAACGCTAAATGGTTCTTGGCTCCGGTTGAGTCGGTATCATATAGAATGACAGGTATGCCGTGGCTGGGAGCTTCGCTCAGTTTAACGTTTCGCTGGATAATCGTTTTAAATACCAGTTCCTGAAAGTGTCTTTTCACTTCATCGTAAATCTGGTTGGCCAGACGGAGGCGTGAATCGAACATAGTCAGCAAGAAGCCTTCTATTTCCAGTGACGGGTTTAGCTTCGATTTAATAATCTTAATGGTGTTCAGCAATTTGCTGATACCTTCCAAGGCAAAATATTCACACTGCACGGGGATGATTACAGAATCTGCCGCAGTCAGTGCGTTTATAGTGATGAGTCCCAATGAAGGCGAGCAGTCTATCAGAATATAGTCATATTCGTTTTTCATTGGGCTAAGCACTCTTTTCATTATCTTTTCACGGTCTTCCAAGTTCAGCATTTCTATTTCCGCCCCTACCAGGTCGATGTGAGAAGAAACAATGTCGAGTCCGTCGATGTCGGTGGTATAAATTGCTTCCCGTATATCGGCTTTGTTGATAAGACATTCATAGATAGAGCATTCTACCTCTTTAATGTTCACACCCAATCCTGATGATGCATTGGCCTGAGGGTCAGCATCGATAACCAGTACTTTTTTCTCCAGTGTAGCCAGAGAAGCAGCCAGGTTAATAGTGGTGGTAGTTTTACCTACTCCACCCTTTTGATTGGCTAAAGCAATAATTTTTCCCATATTAATCAGTTTTTTCTCGCTGCGAAGTAACTAATAATAGATGAGCACACCTATTAAAATCGGCAGACATTAGCAAAACTGTTGATAACTCATTGGTTTTGTTAATAACTCAACGAGGGCAAAGATAATTATTTCCTGCCAATTCTATTTCAATTTTAGCACTGGGTTGTAGAAGATTAAGATAATTTTCTATTCTCAGGGGGGATAGTTCGGGTAAAGAGTTGTATCTTTACGCTCCAAGAAAAATAGAGATTTGATAAATATGAAGAAAGAGAAACCATTGATATTATTGTCTAATGATGACGGAGTGACTGCCAAGGGGTTGAATGAGTTGATTCGTGCGTTGCGCGGATTGGGGGAGATTATTGTAATGGCTCCCGACGGACCACGTTCCGGTGCATCCGGCTCAATTACTTCGGAGTATCCTGTCAGATATTATAAAGTGCGTGAAGAAGAAGACCTGACTGTATATAAATGTAGCGGTACTCCGGTTGATTGTGTGAAACTGGCTTTGCATACTGCAGTTCCCCGTCGTCCTGATGTGGTGATAGGTGGAATTAATCATGGTGATAACTCTGCTGTGAATGTACATTACTCCGGTACAATGGGAGTGGTAATCGAAGGTTGTTTGAAGGGTATTCCGTCCATAGGTTATTCTTTGTGTAATCATTTTGCCGATGCTGATTTTTCTGCATTATTGCCTTATATTCGCAGAATAACGGAAGAAGTGCTTGAACATGGTTTACCGGCCGGTATTTGTCTGAACGTGAACTTCCCGGATGTCGCAGCATTCAAGGGAGTCTGTATTTGCCGTCAGACGGCCGGTGTTTGGGATAAGGAATGGAAAGTTTGTCAGCATCCCAGAGGTGGAGAATATTATTGGTTGACAGGGCAGTTTGTGAATCATGAGCCTGATGCTGTTGATTCTGACCATTGGGCGTTGGAACACGGTTATGTTGCCGTCACGCCTACACAGATAGATGTTACGGCTTATAGTGTAATGAAGGAATTGAAAAACTGGAAGTTAGACGTATGAAATACTATTTAATAGTAGGCGAGGCATCAGGAGATTTGCATGCATCCAATTTGATGCGTGCTTTGCAGCAAGAAGATTCTCACGCAGATTTCCGTTTCTTTGGAGGGGACAAAATGAGTGCTGTTGGAGGAAGCCGAGTAAAGCATTATAAAGAGCTGGCTTATATGGGGTTTATTCCCGTATTATTGCATTTGCAAACTATTCTTCGTAATATGAAACAATGTCAGGAGGATATTGTAGCATGGCAGCCCGATGTTGTTATTTTGGTGGATTACCCCGGATTTAATTTGAAAATAGCTGAATATATCAAAAAGAACACTCAAATACCTGTTTACTATTATATTTCTCCCAAGATTTGGGCATGGAAAGAATATAGGATAAAGAACATCAAGCGAGATGTGGATGAACTGTTTTCTATTCTTCCGTTTGAAGTCGATTTTTTTGCAGGGCATCATTATCCTATTCATTATGTGGGGAATCCGTGTGTGGATGCGGTGGATGAATATTGCAAAGGTAATGTGGAAACTTTTGGCGCTTTTGCAGCCGAAAACGGTTTGGCAGACAAACCGGTTATTGCTCTGCTTGCCGGCAGCCGCAAACAGGAGATAAAGGATAATCTCCCTAAAATGTTGGAGGCGGCCGCACCCTTTACAAAGGATTATCAATTGGTGCTTGCCGGTGCGCCGGGTATGGAACCTTCTTATTATGAAGAATATCTGAATCCGAAAGTTCCTGTTAAAATAGTCTTTGGACAAACTTACCGATTGTTGCGGCAGGCACAGGCGGCATTGGTGACTTCGGGAACAGCCACATTGGAAACGGCATTGTTCCGGGTGCCACAGGTGGTATGTTATCATACTCCTCTTGGAAAGTTTATTGCATTTTTGCGCCGGCATATTCTGAAGGTGAAATATATTTCATTAGTCAATCTGGTTGCCGATAAAGAAGTTGTCCGTGAGCTGGTTGCTGATACGATGACTGTTGCGAATATCCGTTCAGAACTCGAGGCTATCTTATATAATAAGGTGTATAGAGAACAAATGTTGGGTGAGTACGAGCGTATTATCCAGATATTGGGACCGGCAGGAGCTTCCCGGCAAGCGGCACGACAAATGGTGGCTTTATTGAAGAAATAAACTTTTTAGGGGATAGTTTTGTTGTTTCGGGAATAATGAACCTAAATCCCGAAGTATATGAAATATAAATTGAAAAGTTTTTTGATGGCAGGACTTCTTATTGGTGTATCTGCTTTTTATGGTTGTGGAAATGATGACGATGATTATCCCAATGCTACAGTAGCGGTAGGAATGGCAACGGTAGAACGTCCGCCTCAGTATGACGCTCCTTATTTTGTCTTGGATAACGGCAAGAAGATGTGGGTGGTACAAACCCTTGTTCCTTACAAAGATCTTAAAGCAGACGAACGTGTGTTTGGCAGTTTTAGCTTGTTGCAACCCGGTGAAGATGGTTTCAGCTATAATATACGTTTGAATGATTATACGATGGTGCCTGTGCAAGAGGTCCTTTCACTGAATGTAGAGAATGTGGACAGTATTGGAAATCAGGTGGTGCAGGTTAGGGATATCTGGCCTTCCGACGATTATCTGAATGTACGCTTTATGCTGAACTATCCGAATCCGCAGAAACCGATTTTAAACTTGGTGTTTAATGAAATGATTCCTTTGGTGGATGACGGATATGCTCATTTGGAGCTTCGTTATAATAGTAATGGAAGTGCCGGAAGATTAGTTCCCGGCATGGTCTCATTTAAATTGGGCAAATACGGACCTTCCAATAGTAGTCTGAAAGGATTAAAAGTATTGGTTAAGACATCCGCCGGAAATGAGAAAACATATACTTTTTCTTATCCGCTGACGGATGAGGCTGTTCCCTCATTCACTCCGTTCGATTTATCGGAATTAAAATAGAGATATCACATATAAATAAACTACTGCTGCCGGGATAGCGAGGATGGCACTGTCAAAACGGTCAAGTATTCCACCATGTCCCGGCAGAATGTTTCCGGAGTCTTTCAATCCCAGATGACGCTTGAACAGTGACTCACTCAAGTCACCCCATGTACCGAATACGACGACAGTCAATCCCAGTCCTACCCATACTCCCATTGACATAAATGGGAAAAAATAAGCCATGACGAAAGCAGCGATAATGCTGAATACACCGCCGCCGATAGAACCTTCCCATGATTTCTTGGGTGAGATGCGTTCAAATAAACGGTGCTTCCCGAAAAGCATTCCGGTACAATAAGCACCCGTATCATTAACCCAATTAAAAATAAAGATGGAGAGAGGAAGAATAGGATTGTATTGTGAAATGCTGGTTGCTTCATCAGAATGGAATGCCAATACATTTAATAAAGCAAACGGCAATGCAAGATAAATTTGGCTGAACATGGCGTAAGCCCAATTATTCAACGGATTTTTCTTCTTGAGATACAGTTCGCTCGCCATCAGATAGATGATTAATGCCAGATAGGGAACGAATATACCTGTTTGGGCAGGATTGATGCCATAATAGAAAAAGCATAGAAATAAGAATATACCTCCTAAGATGCAGATACGCTTATTCATCTGCACGTCTTCTTGCTTGTTTACTAAATTGCCAAATTCATTGATGGCTGCTGCACTGATAATAGCAAACAGAATGCCGAATGAGATAGGACCTCCTAATATACAGCCGATTAATACTGCTACGAAAATAATCCCGGTAATGGCACGTTGCATGAAATTGTTTTTCATGGTAATTTGATTATGTAATAGACTAATGCCATCCCATACTTTCTTTGTCTGCCTTGAATTGAAAATATGGAATGGCAATACTTATTGTTTATGCTTTTTTCTTTTCTTCAGTTTCCTTTTCCTCAAAGTTTTCAGTTACTTTTATAGTTTTTGAAGTTCCTTCTTCAGCAGCCATAATTTCTTCTGAGCGTGAAGTCCAGGGACGTTTACCGAATATGCGCTCGACATCCTCGGCAAAAATAACTTCTTTTTCAACCAGAAGACGAGCCAACTCGTTGTGTCCGTCTTTGTGCTCGGACAAAATAGCTTTGGCACGATCATATTGTTCGTTAATCATGCGTTTGACTTCTTCGTCAATAAGTTCGGCTGTACGGTCGCTGTATGGTTTGCTAAAAGAATATTCGTCATTGCTGTAATAACATAAGTTAGGCAACTTGTCGCTCATTCCGGCGTATGCAATCATGCCGTAAGATTGTTTGGTCACTCTTTCCAGGTCGTTCATGGCCCCGGTTGAAATATGTCCGGTGAACAACTCTTCAGCGGCACGTCCGCCTAAAGTGGCACACATCTCGTCCAACATCTGTTCTTTAGTGGTGATTTGTCTTTCTTCCGGCAAATACCACGCAGCACCTAAAGCGCGGCCACGCGGAACGATAGTGACCTTAATCAATGGATTGGCATGTTCCAGAAACCATGAAAGGGTGGCATGACCGGCCTCGTGTAAAGCAATCGTATTCTTCTCTTCAGCGGTCATAATTTTGGTTTTCTTCTCCAAACCGCCGATAATACGGTCTACCGCATCCAGAAAATCTTGTTTCCCTACGGCAGGTCTTCCATGACGGGCGGCAATCAGGGCAGCCTCATTACATACATTGGCAATATCCGCACCGCTGAATCCCGGAGTCTGACGGGCCAATAAATCCACATCCACCGAATGGTCCAGTTTCAGGGGCTTTAAATGTACACCGAACACTTCTTTACGTTCATTCAAGTCGGGTAAGTCAACATGAATTTGACGGTCGAAACGTCCGGCGCGAAGCAATGCTTTATCGAGGATGTCTACACGGTTGGTAGCGGCCAAAATAATGACGCCACTGTTAGAACCGAAGCCGTCCATTTCGGTTAATAATTGGTTCAGTGTGTTTTCGCGCTCGTCATTTCCACCCATACTCGGGTTTTTGCCACGTGCACGTCCCACTGCATCAATTTCGTCGATGAAGATAATACAGGGAGCTTTTTCCTTGGCCTGACGGAAAAGGTCACGAACGCGTGAAGCACCTACACCGACAAACATTTCTACAAAGTCAGAACCAGACAATGAGAAGAACGGAACATCCGCTTCACCTGCCACGGCTTTTGCAAGCAGAGTCTTACCGGTTCCCGGAGGGCCTACAAGCAAGGCACCTTTAGGTATCTTACCTCCAAGTTCCGTATATTTCTGCGGTTGTTTCAGGAACTCTACAATTTCTTCCACCTCCTGCTTTGCTTCAGCTTGGCCGGCTACATCCTTAAATGTAATCCGGTTGGTCTTGTCTCCTTTCTCATATACCTGAGCTTTACTTTTACCCACGTTAAAAGGATTGGCGCCACCCGAACCCCCGCCTCCGCTCATACGGCGCATGGCAAACATCCAGATACCGATCAAGAGCAAGAAAGGAGCGATATTCCAAAATAGAGCACCGAAATAGTCACGTTTTTTCTCGTAACTGATTGAACCTGTGAAATGGCCTTCTTCCTGAGCTTTCTCCAAAAACTTGTCTAATGATTCCATCGAACCGATTTCTACGTTCAGAAAGGGGCTTCTTCCTACTTTCTTATAATCATTCTTGAATACATCTTTTATATATTCAGGCTTGATAAACATTTCAACTGTATTGTTATCATAAGCAATGATTTTATCCGCATATCCCTTGTTCACCATGTCTTTAAACTCGGTATAAGTGATTTGCTTGTCTACTCCCCCTTCTTGATTGGAAAAATAGAGGATACCAAAGCTCATTGCGATGATAACATATAACCAGCTTAAATTGAAGCGTGGCATATTTATTTTAGGCTTGTTGTTATTATTAGTTTCACTCATTTCTTTTCTATCATAGATTAATCTAAATCAGGTAAATAGGTAAGTTTGGCATCTGCCCATAGATGTTCCAAATTATAGAAATCTCTGACTTCGGGCAGGAATACATGCACTAAGACATCGCTATAGTCCATTGCTACCCATTGTGCATTGTGGAGTCCGTCTATGGCAGTCGGTTTATTATCTGTTGCGATACGCACATACTCTTTCACCGAGTCAACAATCGCTGTGACGTGGCTGGGAGAATTTCCTTGGCAGATAACAAAATAATTGCAAATCGTATCATCAATGTCACTAAGGTCTGCTACAACAATGTTTTTACCTTTCTTTTCTTGAATACCTTCTGTTATTTTTTTTACTAAGTTCTTTGCTTCATTCATTCTATTTAATGCTAATTTTACTCAATAGTCTACATTTACAACAAAGTACAAAGATACTTGGTTTTCTAATTCTAACGAAAAAATGTGCCTGAAATATGCACCCTTTTTGTTTTTTTTAGTTAGAGAGTCTTTTAATATTAGATTAATCCTTTGAGTGGCTTTCAATGTATCTTTGTTTTTACCCCAATATATTATGAAAGGCAAGGTGGTGATGTTGGATAAGCAGGAGTGGGGATTCGACCGTTTTACTAAAGCGGATGCATTTTTTTTAGAAAAAAGTTATGTAAAAGTTTGTAGGTTCCAGAAAAAGCGGTATCTTTGCACCGTCAAAAACGAAATAAGGCTTTTGGCAAAGGACATTGGGATATGGTGTAATGGTAACACTACAGATTCTGGTCCTGTCATTCCAGGTTCGAATCCTGGTATCCCAACAAACAAACTACTTATTAAAGACAAAGCCCCTCTGAAATTGAAGTTTTAGAGGGGCTTTTGTTTTTTCAGGCTCTATCTTAAAATTAGGGATTAGCGGATATTTCGGGTCAAGTCAAAAAATATGTGGGTATAATATTTGAGAAACATTGAAAGTCTGCAATGCTAAAAACATACATCCTTCCAAAGTATTATAAATCAAGTACATCAGACGAACACCTGATTGGACGTCAGCATTGTAACTCAGAGGTCATGCTTATCACCCACAGGGTTTTCAGATTAACCCGATATTTCGGGTCAAGTCAAATTAGTGGATATCAAAGGGAAGAGTAAGCCGTTTCATAGGGTCGGCCAAGGTCTTTTAAACGGAAGATTATTACAGACTACGGCAATGGACTGTACGGTCCACTGTAGCAGACTGTACGGTCTACTGTAGCAGACTATACAGTCCGCTGCCGAAGACTGTAGTAATCCGACTGACAGAAAGGCATAATCGAAAGGACGAAAACGCTTAGTCCGACTAATGAAACGACTTAGGGAGTTCAAAGCGTATGCAGCGTTTGAAAACCGGAGGAGACAACATCCTGTGGACAGGTGTTTGCTTGATATGTTACCCCTCCCCAAAAAGAATAATAACTAACCGAAAAACCGCCATCTCAATATAAAAGGAAACCCTTCTAATCAAGATGGCGGAATCAAGATATAAGAATAATTCTTTTATTCTTTATTTATTGACTGACTGGTCAATGACTTCGATTTTTTTCAGTATCAAATCCAAATCAGCTTTCAGCTTTTCAACTTTACGATTCATTTCTGTTACCAGATTACTGCCTTTCTTTGACGAACTGGACAGGAATCCCAAGTTGTTCTCGTACGTTTGAATTTCATTTTTCATATTTTCATACGCACGAACCAGCTTTTCACGTTCACGGTATATATTACCTTCTTTACCAATATTTGACTTGAAGTTACTCAACCTCTTCTGAGAAGCAGACAGGTTTAGTTTATCGAATAACTTATCGATTATTGCGTGATATTGCTTGTATAATTTATCTTTTTCCTTGAAGGGGACATGACCGATAGCATTCCATTCCTTCATTAGTTCGCGAATGGTATTACCGGCATCTTCATCAGGAGTCTCTTGAGCGTTGATTGCACTCAGCTTTTCGATAATTTCTTTCTTCTGTGCCATGTTTTCCTGCTCAACGGAACGCTGTGAAGAAGTAGCCTTGTTCTTTTGGTCAAAGAAATAGTCGCAAGCACCGATGAAACGCTTCCATATCATTTCCGAATATTTCTTTGGAACCGGGCCGATGGTTTTCCATTCCTTTTGCAATTTGCTCAATACTTCGGCAGTAGTCTTCCAGTCTGTGCTGTCTTTCAGTGCTTCAGCCTTTTCGCATAATTCTTTCTTCTTCTCCAAATTGCCGGACATATTTTCCTTGATAGACTTGAAGAATTCTGCTTTGCGTTTAAAGAATTCGTCGCATGCCGAACGGAAGCGTTCGAATATCTTCACATTCATTTTTTGCGGAGCATAGCCGATTGTTTTCCATTTGGCTTGCAGGGCAAGAACTTCCTGTGTCTTATTTTCCCAATCCTGGAAAGTGATGAATGTGTCATACTCCATTGTTTCCACAATTTCGCAAATGACGGTCTTTTCATCCAAGTTGCGTTGCTCTTTTTCTTTCAGTGCTTCGAAGTGCTGCTGGTGACGGCGGTTTACGGTTGTTGAAGCAGTCTTGAAGCGTGTCCAGATTTCTTCGCGCAATTCTTTGGCTACGGGGCCTGTATCACGGAATTCCTGATGCAGCTTTTGCAATTGGTGGAAAGCAGAAATGACGTCTTCTTCGTTGGCCAGTTTTTCGGCAGCTTCGCAAAGATGCAGCTTTATTTCGAGGTTTTTCTTGAAATCATATTCACGGAATTCATTGTTCAGCTTAATCAAATCGTAGAACTTTTCGGCGTAAAGTTGGTAACTCTTCCATAGTTCATTGATTTTGGCTGCCGGAACTTGCTTGATTTCATTCCATTCTTGCTGCAGTTTTTTGAATTCATTGTAGGCTTTGTTGGCGTCGTCGTGAGATTCGGACAGCTCTTTCAGTTTTTCAATGATGTTCAGTTTCTTCTGCAGGTTCTCTTCTCTTTCTTTTTCCTGCTCCGCAAGCATGGCACTTCTTTTCTCTTTGATGGAACTCATGGCTTCCTTGAAACGGCTTTCGGAGTCGTCTGAAGGCATTACAAATGTTTCGGGTGCTCCACCGGCTTCCATAAATGTTTTACGGGCCGCTTCCTGTTCTGCTTTGTGTAGCTTGTAGAAAGTTTGTTTCAGCAAGTCCAACTCTTGTTTGTCGGCATTGCAAGCATCCTCGTTGAGTTCTTTTAGACGTTCAATGACCTCTTCTTTGGTTTGTTTAGGTACATACATAGTGTCATTCTCTTCCGCTTGGGCGGGGGATGATACCAAAGTTTCGGGCGTCTTGTCCATCGGAACTTCGGTTAAAGGGCGATTAGTTTCATTCGAGTCCATCGTATAGATTTTTAAAGTGAGCTTTCTTGTTATAGCAACAATTTACAAATTAAAAGAAATAAATTAGAACTTCATACTATTTTGCCTGTTTTTTTTATTTTAGGCCGATAAATGTTGTATTTCGGGCACGAATCTCATTCTTTGTTACACTTAATATAATGATACAGAGTATGAAATCCGTGCCCGAAGCACATTATAAAGAAAGAGAATTACGATAGTAGTACCGTAATGCCCATATAAAGCATCATGCCTATGATGTCGTTGGTAATGGAGATAAACGGCCCCGTGGCGATGGCGGGATCTATTTTTAGTTTTTCGAGTGTCATGGGAACCAAGGTTCCGAAGATGGAGGCGAACATGACAACAGCAAATAAACTGACTGATACCGAGTAAGATACGGTGGCGGTTGCTCCGAAGCGGATGAAGTTATAAATATAAACCAACATGGAAATGATAGTGGCATTGATAACGGCTACTACTGATTCTTTAACAATCTGTTTCCATGTATTGTGGGCGTCCAGGGAGCTGTTGGCAAGTCCCTGAACCACTAGTGCGGAAGATTGTGTTCCCACATTTCCTCCCGTACCGCCGATTAGCGGGATATAGAGTGCCATTTCGGGGTGTGCTGCAAAGGTGCTGTCGAAGTTTCCCAAAATCATGGAGTTGCCGATGCCGCCAATCATTCCAATCAGCAGCCATGGAAGGCGTGCTGTGGTCTGGCGGAATACGCTGTCGTCCGTTTCTACGTCTTGGGACAAACCGGATGCCAACTGGTAATCGCGTTCTGCTTGTTCACGGACTTCGTCCATTACATCGTCTACGGTAATACGCCCCACTAGGCGGCCGATGCTGTCTACCACAGGAACTGCTACCAAGTCGTATTTTTCAATCAACTGAACCACTTCGTCTATCGGAGTGTCTACGTGCACCGAAAGCGGGTCTTTCTTCATTACATGCTTCACTTTGGAAACAGAAGGGCTGGTAATCATCTTTTTTAAGGGGAATACACCGCGTAGGCGTTCGTCGTCATCCACTACATATACATAATAGATTTCGTCCATGTCTTCTGCCTGAATACGCATTTCTTTCAGACATTCGGGCATACTCCAGTTTTCGTTAACGATGACCATTTCGGTACCCATCAAACCACCGGCAGTGTCTTCGTCGTATTTCAGCAAGTCGACGATGTCTCCTGCCTGTTCTATATCTTCGATGTGTGAAAGGACTTCTTCCTGTTTGTCTTCATCCATTTCACGGATGATGTCAACGGCGTCATCCGAGTCCATGTAGTCTACAAATCGCTTGGCGATTGTTTCGGAAGGAAGTATCTCCAGGAAATCCTTACGTGCGTCTTCGTCCATTTCGATGAGGACATCGGCAGCCGTTTCATTATCCAATAACAGATAAATGAACCGGGCTTCTTCGGCATCCAGTTCATTGCACAGTTCGGCAATGTCGGCAGGATGCAAGCCAGAGAGCAGTCCTTTCAGTTCCTCGGAGTTCTTTTGCTCGATAAGCTGTTCTACTTTTTCTAATTCCTCTTTATTCATCCTATTTTTCTTCCGTTAATATAAAATAAATAGGTTATTCCTTTTTGCTTGTTGCACCCTTGCGGGCGATGTCGTTGCCGCAATTTATGTCTGCTTTGTCTTTCAGGGCGGCTTCTACTCGGTTGGTCAGCTCGATAAATTCCTGTACCGATAACTGTTCCGGTCGTTTGTTGAATACCGAATCATTGCTTAGCGGATTTCCTTTTTCTAAAATTGAAGAGATGGAATTTCGCAAAGTTTTGCGCCGTTGGTTGAAAGTGGTCTTCACGATGAGTCTGAACAATTTTTCGTTGCATCCCAGTTCTTTCGTTTCGTTGCGTGTCATTCGGATAACGGCACTCTTTACTTTCGGGGGCGGATTGAATACATGTTCGTGCACGGTGAACAGGTATTCCACTTTATACCACGCTTGAATCAGGATACTCAGGATGCCATAAGTCTTGCTGCCCGGACCGGCGGCGATACGTTCGGCCACTTCTTTCTGAATCATTCCGGTGCAACAAGGAATCAGGTCTTTATAGTCCAACATCTTAAAAAAGATTTGACTGGATATATTATACGGATAGTTACCGGTGAGAACAAAGGGGTTGCCATTAAACACCTTCTCCAGTTTCAGCTTTAAAAAGTCATCTTCTATGATGTTCCCTTCCAAAGCGGGGAAGTTCTCACGCAGATAGGCAACTGACTCAAAATCAAGCTCTACCACTTTTACTTCACGTCCTTTTTCCATCAGGAATTGGGTTAATACTCCCATGCCCGGTCCCACTTCGAGAATAGGTAAACCGGGACATTCGTCCACCGTATCGGCTATATCTTTTGCAATACTCAGGTCTTTAAGAAAGTGCTGTCCCAGAAACTTTTTTGGTTTGACTAATCCCATTCCGTTATTTTTCTATCATTAATAAATAGGTTTATTTCGCTAAGATAGTATCTTTGCATCGTGCAAAGGTAAACATTATAAATTTAAAATACGTTGATTTTGGAAGGAACTCATATAAAAAAGATTGTAAAAAAGAGCCTGCAGATACTGCTTCCGTTGGTTTTGGGAGCTGCGATAATGATATGGATGTACCGTGGATTTAATTTCGGGCATGTGTGGGAGGTATTGGATGGCGGGATGAATTATAGTTGGATGCTGCTTTCACTGGTATTTGGCGTGTTCAGTCACATCTTCCGGGGGTGGAGATGGAAACTTACATTGGCTCCGTTGGACGAGCATCCCAAAACATCAGACTGTGTGTATGCTGTTTTTGTGTCGTATGCTGCCAATCTGATTGTTCCTCGTGTGGGTGAAATCTCTCGTTGCGGCATTTTGGCAAAGTATGACGGCACTTCTTTTTCCAAGTCTTTGGGGACGGTGGTAACAGAGCGTCTGATTGATACCCTCTGTGTAGCTTTGATAACGGGGGTGACATTGTTGCTGCAAGCCGGCGTGTTCGCTACTTTTTTCAAAGAGACAGGAACTGATACGCGGGCGCTGACCGATGTATTGACCTCTGCCCATTTCTACATTATTATAATATGTGTTTTGGCTGTCTGTGTGCTGGCCTTTTTTCTGATAAGGAATGTGGCGGTGTTTGCAAAGGTGAGAGGTATCCTGCATAATGTGTGGGTTGGTATCCTTTCGTTGAAAGATGTGAAGCAGATGCCACTTTTCATCTTCTATACCGTTGCCATTTGGGTTTGTTATTTCCTACAATTTTACGTGTCCTTCTTTTGTTTTGATTTCTCGGACAATCTGAGCATCATGGCTGCGCTGGTGATGTTTGTTGTCGGTAGCATTGCGGTCGTTGTTCCTACTCCTAACGGGGCAGGCCCGTGGCATTTTGCGGTCATAACCATGATGATGCTCTATGGAGTAGGTAAAGAAGATGCAGGAATTTTTGCACTATTAGTGCATGGAATACAAACCTTTTTATTAATTTTGTTGGGAATATATGGATTAGCGGCTTTGCCGTTCACTAATAAAACTAAGAAGTTATGAGTACAATTCTCTCTCTTGCTCCGCAGAACGTGTGGAAGCATTTCTATTCATTGACTCAGGTTCCCCGTCCTTCGGGCCATCTGAAGAAGATTCAAGAGTTCTTGCTGAACTTTGGAAAAAGTATCGGCGTAGAAACATTTCAAGACGAAGCAGGTAATATCATCTATCGTAAACCTGCTACTCCCGGTATGGAAAACCGTAAGAAAGTAATTCTTCAGTCACACATGGATATGGTGCCCCAGAAGAATAACGATACAGTACATGATTTTGAAAACGATCCCATCCAGACTTATATCGATGGCGATTGGGTGAAAGCCAAAGGTACTACATTGGGGGCCGACAATGGTATGGGTGTAGCTGCTATTATGGCTATTTTAGAGGACAAGACACTGACACACGGACCGTTGGAAGCATTGATTACCGCCGATGAAGAAACAGGAATGTTTGGTGCATTCGGTTTGAAACCGGGGACAGTGGATGGCGATATCTTGTTGAACCTTGATTCGGAAGAAGAAGGCGAATTATATATAGGTTGTGCAGGTGGTGAAGATTTGACAGCCACTTTGGAATACAAAGAGGTAGAAACCGATTCTAATGATATTGCTTTGAAAGTGACCTTGAAAGGACTTCGCGGCGGTCACTCCGGCCTTGAAATCAACGAAGGCCGTGCCAATGCCAATAAGTTGATGGCACGTTTTATGAATCAGGTGATTACTTATGATGAGGCATGTCTGGTATCATGGCAGGGCGGAAATATGCGTAATGCCATTCCCCGTGAGTGCGAAGTGGTGATTACTGTTCCGGCTGAAGAAGAAGCTGATGTGATGGAATATGTACAAGAGTGCGAGGCTTTGTGGAATGAAGAATACCACGTGCACGAAACTCCAATCAGCTTTAAGGCGGAGCGTGTCGAACTGCCTGCAATGATGGTTCCCGATGAAATCAGAGATAATCTGGTTGATGCTCTCTATGCTTGTCAGAACGGTGTATCACGCATGATTCCGACTATTCCTGATACCGTGGAAACATCTTCCAACCTGGCTATTGTCACTATCGGTGGCGGTAAAGCGGAAATAAAGATTTTGACCCGCAGCTCACGCGACTCTATGAAGGACTACCTGAATACTTCTTTGGAAAGCTGTTTCTCTATGGCTGGTATGGAAGTGACACGCACAGGCGGTTATTCCGGTTGGGAGCCGAATGTCGATTCTCCTATTTTGAAAGCAATGAAGGAGTCGTATAAGGCACAGTTTGGCAAGGAACCGGAAGTGAAAGTGATTCATGCCGGTTTGGAATGTGGTATTATCGGTGCTGTTGTTCCGGGTTTGGATATGATTTCATTCGGGCCTACCCTGCGTTCTCCTCATTCACCCGACGAACGTTGCTATATTCCTTCGGTTGCCAAGTTCTATGATTTCGTAGTGGCAACATTGGGCAATACGCCGGTCAAAGAATAAAGAATATCAATTCATTTAGATAGTTGCAGATGAGGCTGGATTCTTAGAATTCAGCCTCGTTTGATATTAAGTCCATGCTTATACCTTCATAGTCGGTTGATTCCGAAAGGATGGCTGCTGAATATTGCAGAAAATCCGTTCTCCCTTGTTTTGTTAATTTAACTATTAATTATGCAGTGCTGAACTACATAATGCGTTTCTTTGTTAAAGGAACAATTAAAGACGAAGCTTATGAATACTCGTTATTATTTTCTGATAGTGCTCTTGGCAATGAGTTTATTTGCTCCATTGCATGCACAAACTTATGATAAAATGTGGAAAGAGGTAGAACAACTTCAAAAGAAAGACCTTCCTAAGTCTGTAGTGTCCGCATCGATGAAAATTTATGATAAGGCGAAGGCTGAGCGTGATGTACCGCAAATGATGAAGGCTTATCTGACCGCCATGCAATATCGCGCTCTGGTCACTCCCGACAGTTTGGAGGCGGATATTAGAGAGCTGGAAAATTGGGCAAAACAAACAGAAAAGGTAGAGGACAGGGCTGTGCTTTATTCCATCTTAGGTGAGTTGACTATCTCGAAAGATATAAAGCGGGGTTTTAATTTCCTGCAGTCTTCACTGAAAGACCGAGACTTGTTGGCGGGTTGTTCGGTGGAAAAGCTGAAGCCGATGGCAAAAGTCGGAGAAATGAGCAGGCGCTATTTCCATGATAATCTGTATGATTTGCTGGCGCGTCGTGCCCTCTTGCTGATGAAGCAAAACAAATGGAAAGCTGCTTCTGTCGGGAATCAGACCAACACATTGCCGACACAGGTGAAGGATATAAAGAGCTTTATGGCATATACGGTAGTGCCGGTGTCCGATTGTGATTTTGTGGCGGCGATTCTGCAGAATTACCGTTCGCTCTTGACACTGTATGATACACCCAAGTATCGTTCGGCATGGATATTGACCGGAATCGGAACACTGGATTATCTGTTTGATACATTCAATCAGAATTTCTCTAATGAGGATTGCCAAAGGGAATTACGTTCTTGGATAGCCGGATATCCCGGTGAGGAGGCCGGAGCTGAAGTTTATCTGGCGCTGTCGGACTACTTGCAAAAGCAAAACAATCAGGTGGAGCGCCTGAAAGTGGTACGTGAGGGAATTTCCAAATACCCCCGTTATGTAGGTGTCAACCAACTGAAAAATATAGAAAAGGAAATTTTGAATCCTTTCCTGTCGCTGGAGGTGTCTTCGGCTTATCCGGGCAAAATGCAAGAGTTGAAAGTAAACTATAAGAATTTGAACGGCTTTACCTTGCAGCTGTATAAGATTGACTTGCCTGTCACTTCTGTGATGTGGGCTAGTAATATGAAAAATTTCGTTGCGAAGTATGGTAAGTTGCAAAAGGAGGAGTACTTTCCGTTGAAAGGGACTGCCGATTATTTGCTGGTTGATACTACGTTGCGGATTCAGGCTCCGCAGCCGGGTATATATTACTTGAAGGCTGTGCCAAAAGGAAAAGTCGGCGAATCAGGCGGAACATTGATGTATGTCACTGCCTTGAGAGTGATTTATCGTCCCTTGCCTGGCGATGATTTGGAATTGGTAGTGGTGGATGCCGAAAGCGGACATCCTGTGCCTGATGCCGAAGTGGTGGTTTATACCGGTACGGACGGACGTTTCATGCCATCGCAAACCTATCCGGCTGATAAAGAAGGTACACTGAAGCTCGGCTTCCCCGACAAGAAGAGGACTATTATGTATAATGCCCGTACGATGGGCGATACGGCTATGCCGATTACTGATTTGTGGAAGCAGATTTATTATGCTCCTTCGGAGGAATATGAACAGGAAATATTGAATCTGTTCACAGACCGTTCCATCTATCGTCCGGGACAAACGGTTTATGTTTCGGGCATTGCATATAAACAGCAGCAGGATGACACTCAGGTATTGGCCGATAAAAAATATACGGTGACGCTGTATGATGTCAATAATAATAAGGTGGGCGAGGTGAAGGTGACAACCAACTCGTTCGGGTCTTTCAGTGGTCAGTTCACACTGCCTTCTCCCTGTCTGACCGGTTACTTCAGGTTGCAGGCCGGTTCTGCTTCCGGCGGTTTCAGGGTGGAAGAGTATAAACGCCCTATGTTTGATGTGACTTTTGAACCGGTCAAGGCCGAATATCAAATAGGCGATTCTGTGCTCCTTACCGGTGTAGCAAGAACATTTGCGGGTGCTCCGGTGCAGAACGCGAAAGTGAATTATAGTATCAGCCGTTCTTTCTCTTGGGTCTGGCGGTCTATGGGGCCCCGGTCTGCCGTTTGGAACGGAGAAACGACAACAGATGCCGAAGGTAAATTTACAGTTCCGGTACATTTTGAGGTGGACTCTGATGTGAGAGACGGTGCGGCATGGTATTATACTTATCAGGTACAGGCGGATGTGACCGACGGTGCGGGTGAAACGCAACAGGCCAATCTGTCGTTGCCATTGGGTAAGACTTCTGTTGTGCTGGCTATCGAGGGCTTGTCTGCACAGACAGTGAAAGAGAAAGCCCGGGAATTGACCTTTTCTGCCACTAACTTATCGGGAGAACCGGTAGACACGGAGATTGTTTATCAGGTGTTTAAATCCAATGACAGGAATAATAAAACCGGTGAGAAGGTGTTGCAGGCTACGACCGCATCCAATAAAAAGTTTCTGCCCGAAGCATTGTACCGACTTCCTTCCGGCTCTTATGTCCTGAGGATTTCGGCTAAGGATGCGCAGGGCAGAGAATGTACGGCATCCCAAGACTTTCTGTTGTTCTCGCTCGACGACAAACGGCCGCTGATACCCACCGCTGATTGGTTCTATCAGGACGGAGAGGAATTTGAAGGAGATTCTCCGGCTACTATCTATGTTGGCAGCAGTGAAAAGAGTATCTATCTTCTTTATGATGTCTTTTCCGGCAATAAGCGGGTGGAAAGCAGACGCGTGCAGTTCTCCGATTCCATTGTCAGCTTCCCTCTTACTTACAAGCAGGAGTATGGAAATGGGGTAATGGTAAGTGTCGCTTTTGTGAAAGACGGACAACTTTATACGCACTATGCACAGATTACCAAACCTGAACCGGACAAGGAATTGCAGTTGAAGTGGAATACGTTCCGCGATAAACTCCGTCCCGGTCAGCAGGAAGAATGGAAACTGAGCGTGCTTTATCCCGATGGCCGTCCGGCTGATGCCGAATTGTTGGCTACGATGTACGATGCCTCTTTGGATCAGTTCTATAAGCATGACTTTTTCTTCCGTTTGAACTTCAACCGTCGCATGCCACATTCCCAATGGAACAGATGGTATGCACGGACTGAATATATCTATGTCAATTTCCCCTTCAAGAGTTTGAATACCTCTTCATTCTCTTATAGTGAATTGCTGGTTCCGGGCATCAGAAATGTTGTGCCTTATGCCATGAAGGGCTTGTCTGGTGCTGTTAATTATGCACGGCGAGCGAAGTTGATTACTACCCAATCGGAAGCTGCGGTTGCCCAAGATGTGGTGCTTGAAAATGTGGTATTTGAGGAAGAAGTGGTTCCTTTCGAGAACGCGAAGATGATGGATGCGGGTGCTTTGGAAGAAACAGGAAACGTGCAGGTGCGTCAGAACTTTGCCGAAACAGCGTTCTTCTACCCGCAGCTGCGTACCAATGGGCAGGGTGAGGTCAGCATCTCGTTTGTATTGCCCGAAAGCTTGACAAAATGGAAGTTTATGGGGCTGGCACATACCAAGGAGGTGGACTACGGCCGGATAGAGGCGACTGCTACTGCCGCCAAAGAGTTCATGATTCAACCCAATATGCCGCGTTTTGTCCGTGTGGGCGATAAGGCAAACATAGCAGCTTCACTGATTAATCTGTCGGATAAAGCTGTGAACGGTACAGTTAGAATGGAACTTTTTAATCCTGAAACAGAGAAGGTTCTCTATGCTCAAAAACAGAAGTTCGGAGTGAAAGCGGGAGAAACAGGCAATGTGAACTTTACTTTTGACGTCACTGATAAATATACCATATTGGCATGCCGCATGGTGGCCGACGGAGATACGTTCAGTGATGGCGAGCAGCGATATATCCCGGTGTTGACGGATAAACAATGGGTGACGGAAAGTGTGTCGTTGGATGTTAACGGCAAAGGAAGTTATACTTTCTCATTGGAACATCTGTTTAATAACCACAGTCGTACGGTATCCGGCCAGAAGATGACAGTGGAATTTACGAGCAATCCCGTATGGTATGCTGTCATGGCATTGCCGGTGGTTGCGGTTCCGCAGGGAGAGGATGCCTTGTCGTGGGCTTCTGCTTATTATGCGAATGCGTTGGCCGAGTTCATTGTGAGTTCAAATCCGCGTATCAAGCAGATATTTGACAGTTGGCTGGCACAGGGAGGCACAAAGGAAACCTTCATGAGCCGGTTGCAAAAGAATCAGGAGCTGAAGAACATATTGCTGGCAGAGACGCCGTGGCTGACCGAAGCTATGAATGAAGAAGAACAACGCCAACACATTGCCACCTTGTTTGATTTGAATACGATGAGTAATAAATTGTCTGTCTGCGTGGCGCGTTTGAACGAGTTGCAGAATGTTGATGGTGCGTGGAGCTGGTACAAGGGTATGCCGGGCAACCGCTATATGACTACTCAGATAGCGGAAATGTTGGCTCGCCTGCAGGTAATGACCGGTGGAAAACTGAACCAAGACCTCTCTGCCATGTATCAGAAAGCATTAAACTATCTTGCTGTGCAGGCCGAGAACGAATATAAGGCAATGAAAGAAGCCGAAAAGAAAGGCGTGACGAAGGTTAGTCCCTCAGAACAGACGCTTCAATATCTGTATATCTGTGCATTGAACGGTAAAGCCGGGGCAAAAGCCGGTGTGAACCGTTACTTCATCAGTAAGTTGAGTGCACAAGCGGCTGACCTGACCATTTATGGCAAGGCGCTCTCTGCCATTGTTTTACAACAGGCCGGAGAGACGGCAAAGGCGAAAGAGTTTATGCAGTCACTTATGGAGTATTCGGTGGTGACAGAAAAGATGGGACGTTATTTTGATACTCCCAAGGCGCATTATTCTTGGTTCAGTTACAAGATTCCGACCGAAGTCGCTGCAATGGAGGCAGTGCAATATATTACCAAAGATGTGCAGGTGTTGAATCAGATGAAACGCTGGCTTTTGAAAGAGAAGCAAACGCAGACTTGGGATACCCCCATTGCTACAGTGAATGCTGTATATGCCTTGCTGAATTCGGGTACGGACTTATTGGCAAACTCTGATGCCGTGAAAATTACTTTGGGAAAAGAAGTGATTCAGACATCGGCGGAAGAACCGATTGGCTATCTCAAGAAGGTGGTAGAAGGCAATGTGATGAATCTGAAGAAGGTGACAGTGGATTGTGAAGGCAACGGCATGGGCTGGGGAGCTGTGTATGCTCAATATCTGGAGAATATGAATCGGGTGGGTGAGCAAAGTAACGGCTTGTCCATCAGCCGCAGTCTTTATAAAGGAGAGACACTCATAAAGGAAGGTGCTTTGTTGGATGTAGGTGATAAGATTACCGTTCGTTTGACAGTAAAGGCAGACCGGGATATGGATTTCGTACAGATTAAAGATGAGCGTGCCGCCTGTATGGAACCGTTGACAACATTGTCCGGTTATCGTCTGGGCACAAACCTGGGGTATTATCAAGCGACGAAAGATGCTTCCATCTCTTTCTTTATCAATCAAATGCGTAAAGGAATGTATGTGATAGAGTATCAGGTGTATGTGACCCGTTCAGGAGAATATCAGTCTGGGATAGCGACGATTCAGTCGGCTTATGCACCCGAGTTCGGCGGGCATACAGGAGGATATAAAGTAGTAGTGAAATAACAAGGTAAGGGGCGGAATTTTAAAGTTTCTGCCCCTTATCACTATTCTTATTTTGAGATATCCGCTTGCTTTTTGATGCTACGGCCGCCATCATATTCCAATCGGAAATCAAAGTTTCCTATTGTTCCGTAGAAGTATCCGCCATTGATATGCGGATAATCGATAACGATAGACTGCCCGGTGTTGTAGTCTATGTATAACCGTCCGTTTTCAATAAACCAGTCGAATTTATAAGTGTCATAATATTCGAAGGGAGGAGTGGCATAATAGACATCTTCCGTTCCCACACCGTGGTCGGGACGAGAGCCGGATGTGAATGTGATATAGCTGTCAAGAGCATAACCGTCAAAGTCGCTGGCGCCCATATCGCCGAACCATGTTACTCCATACAATCCCGACAAATCAAAGCCGATATCTTCGTCGCTCTCACAGGAAGAAAAACCGAGCGTGACAACTAGTGCAGCCAGTATAAATAGATAATTCTTCAATGTTTTCATAATATTCCAGTTTGTGATTCTAATCTTTTTGTTTTAACACCTTGTAATGCAAAGATAATACTTTTTTTCCTTACCTTTGTTACTTTAAACGAAGAATTTAGATTGGTATGAAATACATAATGCTGATAATAAGTATGTTGCTGGGGGCGGGGCTCTCAGCCTTTGCGCAGCCAAAAGCCTCTTTTGATAAAACAACGCATGAATTTGGAACTATTTTATGGAAGAATCCGGCGACGGCAACTTTTAAAATAACAAATAAAGGCGATAAGCCGTTAGTGATATCCAATGTCACCACATCCTGCGGATGTACCGTTACCGACTGGACTAAATCTCCTATCCTGCCGGGTAAAACGGGCGAAGTCAGTTCTACGTTTGACGCCAAGGCGCTCGGCCGTTTCCAGAAGAGTATCGGCATTTATTGTAATGCATCAGACAAGCCTATTTATTTGGCTTTTCGCGGAGAAGTGACTGCCGACCCTAAGAATTATACCTTTACCCATCCTTATCAAATCGGTGCAATCCGTCTGAATAAGGAAGAAATAGAGTTCGACGATGCGAACAGGGGAGATAAACCGACCATGGAATTGCTGATAGCCAATACCTCGGACAAGGTCTATACGCCTGTGTTGATGCATCTTCCTCCTTATTTGAGTGCGGTGGCCACTCCCGACAAGCTGGGACGTAACCGCACCGGAAAGATAAAGGTGACCCTTGATACCGAAAAACTTCCCAAACTGGGACTGACTACCGCTTCGGTCTATCTGTCTCGTTTCCCCGGAGACAAGGTGGGTGAGGAAAATGAAATTCCGGTTTCGGCTGTACTGTTGCCTGATTTCTCTCATATCAGTCAGCAGGAACGCCTGAATCCTCCCGTTATTCATCTTTCTGTCAAAGAGCTGGTCATGGGAGAATTGGCCGCTGACGAGAAACGCTCGCAGACGATTATAGTGAAGAATGTGGGTAAGTCTAATTTGGAAATACGTGATTTGCAAGTGTTCAACTCTGCTTTGGGAGTGCAGTTGAAGAAACGTACCTTGAAGCCGGGAGCGACGACTAAGATGAAGATTACGGCTTATGGACATAACCTCAAGAAAGTGAAAGGCTCACCTCGTGTCTTGGTGATAACGAATGACCCGAACAGCCCGAAAATAATTATCAAAGTGAAAGTAACCTCAAAGAAATAGCTATGGAACATCCTGAGAATAGTGAAGAATACAAAGGGTTGGTTGTTAATGCGGGCATTGAACAACCGTCCATCGTGAATCCTTATTTGAAATTCCGCAAGAAACCGCGCCGTCGTGAGTTCTCTGTGGAAGAGTATGTAGAAGGTATTGTGAAAGGTGACGTGACTGTCTTGAGCCAGGCTGTGACTCTGGTCGAGAGTGTGAAACCCGAACATCAGGCTATCGCTCAGGAGGTGATAGAAAAATGTCTGCCTTATTCCGGTCAGTCGATTCGTATCGGAATCAGCGGAGTGCCGGGCGCCGGCAAGAGTACTTCCATCGATGTATTCGGGCTGCATGTGCTTCAGCAAGGAGGAAAGTTGGCTGTCTTGGCTATTGACCCCAGCAGTGAACGTTCCAAAGGCAGTATTTTGGGCGACAAAACCCGCATGGAAAAATTGGCAGTTCATCCCAATGCTTTTATTCGCCCCAGTCCGTCGGCAGGCTCATTGGGCGGTGTGGCACGAAAGACTCGTGAAACGATTATCCTGTGCGAAGCAGGAGGGTTTGATAAGATATTCGTCGAAACGGTGGGAGTCGGTCAGAGTGAAACAGCGGTACACTCGATGGTGGACTTCTTTTTACTGATTCAGTTGGCGGGTACGGGTGATGAATTGCAAGGCATCAAACGAGGTATCATGGAGATGGCGGATGGCATTGTCATCAACAAGGCCGACGGCAATAACATAGAGAAAGCGAAACTGGCAGCGAGCCATTTTCGGAATGCGCTGCACCTGTTCCCGGCACCTGATTCGGGATGGTCGCCCAAAGTCCTGACTTATTCGGGCTTTTATGGCTTGGGCATCAAGGAGATATGGGATATGGTTGATGAGTATTTTGCTTTTGTGAAAGCGAACGGCTATTTTGAACAGCGCCGTAACGAACAGGCAAAATACTGGATGTACGAGTCTATCAACGAGCACCTGCGCGACAGCTTTTATAATAATGAGACAATAGCTTCTATGCTGGCTGTGAAGGAAGAGGAAGTGTTGAACGGAAAGTTGACTTCTTTTGTTGCGGCAAAGAAGTTGCTGGACGCTTATTATGATACGTTGAAGTGATACAGTAAAGGGGATGTATCAAAACTTTTCTTTTATCGAAGGGAGTGTGTCAAAACTAAACCAGCCTATCCAATCGTCAGTTGTAGGGGCAGGGTTTGCCTGCCCGAAGACACAAAGTAAACTGTTTTCGGGCGAGCGAACCTCGCCCCTACGAACGAAACGACAGCATTATCCACGTTTTGACCCCTTTTGACTTATGAGAGTTTCGAGACACCTTCTTTATTGTGTTGGTATGTTTTTATGGAATCATTATTTTCTGATGCCGCACTTCCGTTCCGTTCGAAATGCTTAAGTGATAAACTCCCGAAGCCCATGAGTACGACATCAGGTTAGTAGGGTCCGGGTTATAATAGTCACCATTGGCATCTGTTCCTGTGGCTATGTATTCTCCAAAAATATTCCATTCACAAGGACCGGTGGGAGTATCGGTCAGAATCAATATAGTCACTTCCTAATAAATAGAAATTGATTTTTGCAGAAGCGTAATAACCATTTAAATTAGTTATGACTGTTTGCGCTACTTCCTCTTTATTAAATCCCACTCCGCTAGAACTTCTAATGACATGGATATAAATATTTAAGGTATAAAATGCTATTGTTATTAAAAACGCGAGGAGTATTGAAATACCATGCCGGTGGGTCTGTTTCTATCGTTCCACAAGAAAAACTTTCAGGGATTGAACGGCTGACAATGTTTGAAGGAGATTCTTCTGTAGAAGTCATTTCCTCTAGTTCTTCACTGCAACCATATAGACAAGTAGCCGTGCATAATGCAAGCAGATAAGTAAAAAGTTTGTTCATAGTATTATGCATTTAAAATTAATTGTTTCGTATCAATTAGTAGGGACTTTCTGCCGGTTCTCTTTTCTGAATGTCTTTTAGATGGAGAGAGTAAATGTCAGTACCACCATGGCAACCTGTTATAGGCAATCTCGCTTCATAATATAAATATAAAAGGGTGCCACTGAAGGTAACATCACCTTCATAAGCCTTGTATTCATCCTTCATGTTTTCAATTAAAAAAGATATACTATCTTCATCTCCTGTTCGGAATTCCGGTTCGTCAACAGGGTAGATTATCCATCTTTTAAGGGAATTATCATACCTTAAATATCCTTTCAAATTCTCTCTTTCAAAAGGTTCTTGTTTTTCCTCCGGATAAATCCGTTTTACATCTCTGTCATCATCGCTGCAACCGTATGCTCCAACGAGCAGGCATAACACGAATAAATAATTTAAAATCTTCTTCATAAAGGTGGTGATTAAAAGGTTAATAATGGTTTTCTTGTATTTTATATAATGCAGCAGAATGTAAAATACTGCGTCTGGTCGTATGATTTTTATTAAAATGCATTGATAATAAATGATTTATAAAGTAGTACCAAAATTAAAGAGCTTTCGAATGAAACTTGAACAGGCTCTAAAAGACTAAAGTGTTTTATCAAAAGATTAAGGAGTTTTTAGCAAAGACCTTAGTCTTTTTTTTAAACTCCAAGGTCTTTTTGGAGGGGCGTTATAGTGCTGAAAAACGGATTTAATGCGTTGATAAACAATGCTTTGAATGCTTGTTCCTGTCTAGTTGGAAAATGGTGCTGGGTTTGCAAAGTGGTGATGTAGTAAAAGTGTTGAATAACAGTGTGTTGACTGTCTTATTTAGGCTCACTAGGTCCAGGGACCACCTTTATGCTTTTGTGACCCCGAATTTGTGCTCTTGAAAGAGGTTATTTTGTTGTTTATCAGTGGTTTTTCTTCGTTAAAAGCGGACAAGCCATAGTCTTTATGAGAAATAAGTATACATTTCAATCATATTGTCACGTTTCTTGCATTTTGCTTGTAGGGGCAGACCCATGTGTCTGCCTGAATGTATTCCTTTATTGTATTTGTGGATGTATTCGGGCGGATACATGGGGCCGCTCCTACTTGTGTTATCGGACTCTTTTCTCCATAGATGATTAATTAATTTACTTTTTCAGTTTTTGGATATTCCATGTTTTCACCCTTCGTTTTCCCCTGTTTAAGCCTGTTTTCATCCTCCGGTGAGGCAAAAAATACGGTATGTAGGCTTTGTACGCTTTACAGCTCTGATAATCAGTACTTTGGTGTGTTTCCACGGGACCAGAAAAGCATAAAGGTGGTCCCTGGGCCTAGTGGACCTAAAAATGATACTTATTTGATTGATAATAAGCTGATTATGTAAAGACCAAACAATCCGCCTCGGAGTTCATTATCTCTGAGCCGGATTGTGTTGGAATATTTTAAATCCTGTCGGGACTTATATTTTCTTTAAATGGAGAGTTCGTGAAGCACGTTCACCAGTTCTCTGTCGATGGGTTTGTCGTTCTTGATAGCTTTGGCAAAAGGTACATAGACAATTTTGTCATCATCAATACCAATCATCACGTTACGCTGGCCTTCGAGCAGTGCCTGGATACTGGCTACTCCCATGCGGCTGGCAATGATGCGGTCGTGTGCGGTAGGACGTCCTCCACGCTGCAAGTGTCCCAAGATGGTAACACGCACATCGTATTGGGGATATTCGTTTTTCACACGTTCTGCGTAATGCATGGCTCCTCCGGTAAGTTCGCTCTCGGCCACCAACACGATACTACTGCTTTTTGACTTGCGGAATCCGTGCTCGATAAATTCTTCCAACTGGTCTACTTCCGTACTGAATTCGGGGATGATGGCTGCTTCTGCTCCTGCGGCAATAGCGCCGTTCAATGCCAGGAAGCCTGCGTCACGTCCCATTACTTCGACAAAGAAGAGACGTTCGTGAGAGGTGGCGGTATCGCGGATTTTATCCACTGCGTCGAGAATGGTATTCAGTGCAGTGTCATAGCCGATGGTGGTGTCGGTGCCGTACAAGTCATTGTCGATTGTTCCCGGCAGACCGATACATGGCACGTCAAACTCCTGTGCGAATATGCGTGCACCGGTCAATGAACCGTCACCGCCGATGATGACCAAAGCGTCAATCTCGTGCTTCTTCATGTTCTCGTATGCTTGTGCACGTCCTTCGGGGGTTGTGAATTCCTTGCAGCGGGCGGTTTTCAGGATAGTACCTCCCATTTGTATGATGTTGCTGACATTTTGGCTCTTGAATTCCTGAATCTCATCTGTTACCAAGCCCTTATATCCTCTATAAATACCATATACTTTCAGTCCGTTATAGATAGCAGAGCGTGTCACTGCGCGAATGGCAGCGTTCATTCCCGGAGCATCCCCTCCGGATGTTAAGATACCGATACTTTTAATCGTTCCCATAAATACCCATTTTAATGTTTTTATGATGCAAAGTTAGCAATTTATCAGTTGGACAACGATAAAATATTATTTTTTATTGGTCTATTTTTCGTTTAGGATAACCTTTTTACACTCTTCCATCAACCATTTGGGCGTGGAAGTGGCTCCGCAAATGCCGATGGAATGTACATTCTTCAGTAGGTTGCGGTCTATTTCTTCCGGCTGGTCGATGAGGTAGGAGTTGGGATTAACCTTTTTACATTCCTGAAACAAGATTTTTCCATTGGAACTTTTACGGCCGCAAACGAAGAAGATGAGGTCGTGTGCTGCTGCAAATTTGCGGATATTCGGCATGCGGTTGGCCACTTGCCGGCAAATGGTGTCGAAGTATTCGAACGAAGCTTCGGGCGATATGTGTTCCTTGATATATTCCACAATCTGCCAAAACTCTTCCAAAGATTTCGTGGTCTGTGAATACAGTCGGATATCTTTGTTGAAGTCCAGATGTACCACTTCCTCCGGCTTTTCTATGACAATCGCTTTCCCATGTGTCTGTCCCACCAGTCCGAGTACTTCGGCATGGCCGTTTTTCCCGTAAATCACAATTTGTGTGTCATGGCTGTCGGGGGTGTTGTCAAACTCCTGTTTGATACGTTTTTGCAGCCGCAATACTACAGGGCAGGTTGCATCGATGATTTCGATATTGTTGGCTTTTGCCAGTGCGTATGTTTCAGGCGGTTCTCCGTGAGCGCGGAGCAGCACCTTGGCGTTATGCAGCTGGGCAAATTCTTCGTGGTTGATGGTGATGAGGCCCATCTTTTTCAGACGTTCGCATTCTTGTCCGTTGTGCACAATGTCTCCCAAGCAATAGAGCGTGGTGCCCTTTGCCAATTCCTCTTCTGCCTTTTTGATGGCGGTGGTTACACCAAAGCAGAAGCCCGAACTTTCGTCTATCTCTACATTAACCATTGGTTGCTTTTTGGAATTGTTCTGCCAGCCATTGTTTTTGTTCGGCAATGGTCATGTGGCTGTTGTCCAACAAAATAGCATCTTCAGCTTTCCGCAAGGGCCCCACTTCGCGGTTTTGGTCAATATAATCACGCTCTTCCACGTTTTTCAATATTTCGTCGTAAGAGGCTGACTGGCCTTTTGCTTTCAGCTCGTCGTATCGGCGCTGGGCGCGGATGGCGGCAGAGGCGGTTACGAAAATCTTCAGTTCGGCATCAGGAAAAACCACGGTTCCGATATCGCGTCCGTCCATCACGATTCCTTTCTCTCTGCCCATTTCCTGTTGCTGCTTCACCAGTGCTTCCCGAACAAATCCGAGGGCTGCCACCGGGCTCACGTGCGAAGAGACTTCCATGGTGCGGATGCGTTCTTCCACCTCTTCGCCATTCAGCAAGGTGACAGGGCGCTGGGTCTTCGGGTTCAGCCGGAAAGAGATTTTAATGTCGGGCAAGCGGTTGCGAAGCACCTCCTCCCGGATGCCGTTGTCTGTAAACAAACCGTTGTCGAGGCAGTATAAAGTAACGGCACGATACATGGCACCGCTATCTATATATATGTATCCTATTTCACGTGCCAAATCTTTGGCCATTGTGCTTTTCCCACAAGACGAGTAACCGTCGATGGCTATTGTTATTTTTTTCATATATAATTATGTATAGATGAGTATATTGCTTTATGCGGTTCAAAGATAGGGAAAAGTTAGGTGCCCTTCCATGAAAAAGAACTAAAATATAATGAATTAGCAAATTTTTACGGTGAAAATACTTTTTGTTTAAAAGAAAAGTGCTACATTTGCCCTGAATGAGAAACACTTAATTTTAAACAACAATTTATGGAAGTTAAAAAATCGCCCAAAGCAGATCTTGAAGGTAAGAAAAGTACCTGGCTGCTAATCGGTTATGTGTTTATCTTGGCTCTTATGTTTGTCGCTTTCGAATGGACTGATCGTGATAAGCAGGTGAGTACAGATACTGGTATAGCCGCAGTTGTATTTGAAGAAGAAATGGTTCCTATCACAGAACAGGAAGAACAACAGCAGGCTCCTCCTCCCGAAATTCCTAAAGCGGAAGAAATTATTGAAATCGTAGATAATGATGCTAAAGTGGAAGAAACAGTTATTCAGGCATCAGATGAAACGGAAAAAGCTGTGGAAGTTAAATATACACCGGTTGTAGTAGAAGAGGAAGAACCGGAAGAACAACAGATTTTCCAGATTGTAGAAGAAATGCCCGAATTCCCCGGCGGTATGGGAGAATGTTTGAAGTTCTTGATGAAGAATGCAAAATATCCGACCATCTCTCAGGAAAACGGTGTACAGGGTAAAGTATCAGTGAAGTTCGTTATCGAAAAAGACGGTTCTGTTGCTGATCCGGTTGTCGTTCGCGGTGTAGACCCTTACTTGGATAAAGAGGCTCTGCGTGTAGTGAAGACAATGCCGAAATGGAAACCCGGTAAACAACGTGGTAAACCGGTACGTGTAAGTTACACCGTGCCCGTAATCTTTAAATTACAGTAATCTTTGGATAAAAATCATGAAGAGGCTGCTCATTGGGTAGCCTCTTTTTTTAGTAATATATTTAATTCTTTTTCTTATGGCTTTTTTAGCGACCGAATTGTTGGATAAGATCAATGGCTATCTTTCTGAAATGACTTATATGCGTGAACCGAAAGGGTTGTATGCTCCTATAGAATATGTATTGTCGTTGGGTGGAAAGCGGATTCGTCCTGTCTTGATGTTGCTTGCTTATAATCTGTATAAGGAAGATGTGGACTGTATTTTGCCGCAGGCGGCAGGCATCGAGACTTACCATAATTATACTTTATTGCATGACGACCTGATGGACAAGGCTGATATGCGCCGCAATAAACCTACTGTTCATAAAGTATGGGATGACAATACGGCTATCTTGTCGGGAGACGCTATGCTGGTACTGGCCTATCGGTTGATGGCTGATTGTCAGGAAAGCTATTTGAAGCGGGTAATGGATGTCTTTACACAAACGGCTCTCGAGATATGTGAAGGACAGCAATGGGATATGGAGTTTGAGACCCGTACCGATGTGACGGTTCCGGAATATATAGAGATGATTCGTCTGAAAACCTCTGTATTGTTGTCGGCGGCATTGAAAATCGGAGCCGTTTTAGGAGATGCTTCCGAAGAGGATGCCCGCAAACTTTATGATTTCGGCATTCAGATGGGACTGGCCTTCCAGTTGCAGGACGATTATCTGGATGTATATGGTGACCCCAAAGTGTTCGGGAAGAATATTGGTGGTGATATCTTATGCAATAAGAAAACTTTTATGCTGATAAACGCATTGAACTTGGGTAATCCACGTCAGAAGGAAGAACTGAACCGGTGGATTTCGTGTACGGAGTATTGCCCGGAGGAGAAGATTAAGGCTGTGACCGGACTTTATAACGAGATTGGCATTGATAAAATCTGCGAAGGTAAAATCAATGAGTATTATTCAAAAGGACTCGCCTTGCTGGATGGCGTGAGTCTGCCGGCAGAGCGGAAAGAAGAATTGAAATCATTTGTTTGTCATTTAATGGATAGAAAAGTGTGATGATTGATACCCATTCCCATCTTTTTGCAGAAGAGTTTGTCGCAGACTTGCCACAAGTGATAGAACGTGCCAAGGCTGCCGGTGTCATGAAGGTCTTTATGCCCAACATTGATGATACAACCATTCGTGAACTGTTGGAAGTGTGTGCGGCATATAAAGGCTTTTGCTATCCGATGCTGGGCTTTCATCCGACATCGGTGGATGGTGGTTATAAAGCCCGCCTGATGCCGATGAAAGAGTTGCTGGTCGAAGGACATCCTTATATTGCCATTGGCGAGGTGGGGATGGATTTGTATTGGGATAAAACATACCTCAAAGAGCAGCAGGCGGTACTGGACGAACAGATACAGTGGGCACTGGAATATGATTTGCCTTTGATTATTCATTGCCGTGACGCCTTCCCCGAATTGTTTGAAGTACTCTCTCCTTATAAGGACACGAATCTGAGCGGTATCTTTCACAGTTTTACGGGCAGTGCGGAAGAAGCAAATCAGTTGTTGGACTATCCTGATTTTAGAATTGGAATAAACGGAGTGGTCACCTTTAAGAAGAGTACGTTGCCCGAAACACTGAAGAATGTTCCTTTAAGTAAAATTGTGCTCGAAACCGATTCTCCCTATTTGGCTCCTGTGCCCCACAGAGGGAAAAGAAACGAGTCTTCCTATATAAAGGAAGTCGCATTAAAGCTGGCGGAAATTTATGGCATGAGTTTGGCAGAAGTAGATGCCATAACGACCGATAACGCTTTAAAAGTGTTCAAAATGGCTGAATAAGTTTTTAAAGTTTATTAAATTTGAGGTGATATACCAATATTGAGGCGTCGAATTCTGTGTAAGACGAAAAAAAAGGATACATTTGTGACTGAAATCGCTTGCAATTCCCAAATTTCTTTGTAATTTGCACCCGATTTCAAAATGAGGATGTAAATGTGTCCCCTAAAAAGGAGAGATGCTCGAGTGGTTGAAGAGGCACGCCTGGAAAGCGTGTATACGCCAAAAGTGTATCGCGGGTTCGAATCCCGCTCTCTCCGCATTGCTATGGAAAAGGCAAAAAAGTGGAAAACAATTAAAACAATAAAATAACAATTAATTAATTAATCTTAAAAATTAGACACACAATGAAAAAGTTATTTGCAATTCTTGCAGTGATGGGAGTCCTTACTTTGGGATCAGTTCAGCCTATTATGGCTCAGGATGAAGCTCCGGCTCAAACAGAACAGACAACAGTAGTTGAAGAAGGTGGTGGTCTCCACAAAGAACTCAAAACTAAATTTATCGAAGGTTCTGCAGACTTTATGTCTTTGGTAGCTATCGCATTGGTTTTAGGTTTGGCTTTCTGTATTGAACGTATCATTTATTTAAGCTTGGCTGAAGTGAACACAAAGAAGTTGATGGCTAACATCGAAGCTGCTTTGGAAAAAGGTGATGTAGAAGCTGCTAAGACAGTATGTCGTAACACTCGTGGTCCGGTTGCCTCTATCTGCTATCAGGGCTTGATGAGAATCGATGAAGGTGTTGACGTTGTTGAACGCTCAGTTGTTTCTTACGGTGGTGTTCAGGCAGGTTACCTTGAAAAAGGATGTTCTTGGATTACATTGTTCATCGCAATGGCTCCGTCTTTGGGATTCTTGGGTACTGTAATCGGTATGGTTATGGCGTTCGATAAAATCCAGCAGGCAGGTGATATTTCTCCGACAGTTGTTGCAGGTGGTATGAAAGTGGCCTTGATTACTACTGTCTTCGGTTTGGTTGTAGCATTGATTCTTCAAGTATTCTATAACTACATCCTTTCTAAGATTGAAGCTATCACAAGCCAGATGGAAGATTCTTCTATCACATTGCTTGATATGATTATGAAATATAACTTGAAATACAAAAAATAATTAGAACAATGGCTAAGTTATCATATAGAATGTCCTACTATGCATTATATGTCTGTTTTGCACTGATTTTAGTGGTGCTCGGCATGTTCTACTTTGTAGGATATAATAACCCGGTCGGCGAATATAATGAGCCGGCTCATACAGAAACATTGATTTACTTGATGTATGCTATGTTTGGTATTTGTGTAGCTGTAACTCTTGTAGGAGCCATTGCACAATTCGGAGCTGCATTGAAAGATAATCCAATGAGTGCTGTTAAATCTTTGTTAGGTATCGTATTATTGGTGGTTGTATTGGTAGTTTCTTACGGTATGGGTTCTGATGCTACTATCATGACCGGTGACGGTCTTTATACTGATACTTTCTGGTTGAAGATTACTGATATGTTGATTTACTCTATCTATTTCTTGTTTGGAGTAGCTGCTATCGGTACTATCGTTAACTTGAGCGGTATCTTCAAAAAATAATAAACATTGATATTAACAATTAAAAAACGAAATAAGTAAAATGGCAAGAAAGAAAAGAGGCGTACCTGGGATTAACTCCAGTTCAACAGCCGATATTGCCTTTATGTTGCTTATTTTCTTCTTGATTACAACATCTATGGATACTGACCGTGGTTTGGCGAGACGTCTGCCGCCTCCCCCCGAACAGAATCAAAAAGATGATAATATCTTAAAGAAAGAACGTAATGTGCTCCAAGTACGTCTGAACAAAGACGACCAACTGATGTGTGGTAAGGAGTATATTGATATAAAGCAATTAAGAGAAAAGGCAAAAGAATTTATCGCCAATCCGTACGATGATGAAAATCTCCCGGAAAAACATAGAAAGAATATTCCTTTGTTGGGTGATTGTATGGTTACGGAACAGCATGTAATTTCTGTTCAGAATGACGTTGGTACCAGCTATCAGGCATATATCAATGTTCAGAATGAATTGGTGGCTGCATATAATGAACTTCGTGACGAACTGGGTAAGGCTAAGTTTGGCAAGGTTTATAATGAGTGTAACGAAGACGAACAGAAAGCGATTCGTGAATATTATCAGCAGAAAATTTCTGAAGCTGAACCTAAAAAGTATGGAGGTAAATAATGGGAAAATTTAATAAAACAGGTAAACGTGGAATGCCTGAATTGAATACCTCTTCTTTGCCTGACCTTATCTTTACTATGTTGTTCTTCTTTATGATTGTAACAACAATGCGTGAGGTTACATTGAAGGTTCAATTTAGAGTTCCGCAGGCTACAGAACTTGAAAAATTGGAAAAGAAGTCTTTGGTTTCCTTTATCTATATCGGTAGACCATTGCCCGAATTCCAAAAGAAAATGGGTGCTGAAAGCCGTATTCAGCTGAATGATAAATTTGCTGAAGTTTCAGAAGTTCAGGATTATATTTATCAGGAACGTGAAAACATGAAAGAAGAAGATCAGCCGTTTATGACAGTATCTATGAAGGTGGATAGCGAAACTAAGATGGGTATTGTACAGGATGTAAAACAGGCTCTTCGTCAGGCTTATGCTTTGAATATTAACTATTCTGCTACTCAACGTCAGTAAAATAGTTGATACATGATATGAAAAAAGGAAGTTGTTTTTGAGCAACTTCCTTTTTTTGTCTCTGTCTTAAAAAGAAGTATACGGTCAGACTGACTGACCATATACTTCTTTATATAGCGTATTCTTTACTTTTTCAAAGTCTTTCTCCATGTCTATATCTCCATAAGTCATCAGCAACATGGGCAGACCTGAGTCGCCGATGCGGTAGGGAGGTTGCATATATGGCTTTTCGTGGAGTGTGAAATTCAACCGCTTGTAGAAGTTGATACGCCGCATGCTCATCTCTTCTGTCGGCTCTTCTACTTCCAGAACGATGGGACCGTTCAGCTTGGCCTGGATACTCTCTAATACGCGTTTGCCGTAACCGCCGTTGCGCAGGGAGGGATCGATGGCAAAATGTTCGATGTAGTAAAAGTCTCCCATATTCCAATAACTGATCATGCCGACGGTTTTTCCGTCTTCCATTATCACATTGTTGCAGAAAAGGGGGTTACTGTCCGAATATTCACGTTGTTGGGGAGTGTCACGGCGTTCTTGTGCAGGAAACGCCGTGTGCATCAACTCTTCTACAAAACCGTATAGTTCTTGGTTTTCTGTCTTAACCTGTTTAATTTCAATCATTTCTGTCTTGGTTTAGCCATTTAATATATAACTTATTTCTCTGTATAAAAGTTTATCAGTCGTTCAAGTGCACGCTGGCAAACGGGGCAGAAAGCGGGTGCTTCGTTAATTTTCATTCTACATTCGGTGACCGGACGATAAATGCCTTTCTTTGTATAACCGGCTCCCTCATAAACCCCTACTTTGTTGTATATATCCGGTTCTTTGGTTGTCACCGGGGTGGGGATGGGAGTATTGGCAGGAACCATATCTTTCCATTTGCTTTCAAAGTTGACGAGGCTAGTGATGTTTTGTTCCCATGGCTCTACCTCGTAAGGATATTGCGGACTGGGTGCTTCTGTATATGCATATTCGTCTGCCAACCCTCCGAAACTATGGCCGAATTCATGCACTACTACTGGTTTGAACATCGGATGGTGGGCAGTGGTCAGTGTATAAGAGTTATAAATGCCTCCTCCTCCATAAGTGTCTGTATTGGCTAATATGATAATGTGTTCGTATGGAATGCCTGCCAACCAGTTATGGATGCTTTTTACCCGGCTTGTAGTCAGATAGCGGTCAGAGTAGAACGTGTTGAAATGAGAGCTGACGGCCGTAGATTTCCATTCGCCTTTGCCCGGCACACTCACGCCGCTGTCCTGTGACGGACTGGCTACCGCTACCACATTGAATTTATTTTTCAACTTCTTGAAAGGTTCGTGGCTGAATAAGGCATCGCAAGCTGTCTGTGCATCCTTATAGAAAAGATCCATTTCCTGTTCAGTGTAGCCTTCCGCCATAATAGCTACGTCGATGCAGTCTTCCGGACTGCCGCTTTGTAATAAGTAATGATGGGGAGTGATACGCGCCAATCCTCTCTGATGGATGAGGATATCATTGGGGTTGACTTCGTGCGTCAGAGAAGTGCTTACCTTATGATATACGTTTTTAAGGGCAATGGTAACGATTGCCTCTTTCTTGGGATAAGGAAGCAGGAAAGAGTTTTCAAACCCCTTTCTCACGCGGGAGGCTTCTTCTTCAGTCACCCATTCTTGAAAAAGGCTGGAAAAGGAGGTGCGGTAAATAACTTCCCCCGTCGCCTTGTCTTTCATGGTTATTTCACCGTTTCCTCCCAAGGGAATTTCGGACAAATGGTGTCGACGGCCTGCCCAGTCGGGAAGACTGGAGAGTTCGTCCAGATAAATATCCAGATGCTTGGCATCTCCCGTAAAGATGTAATCCACCCGAAGAGTCTTGTCTTCAAAGAAATCATCAAAATTCTGTGCGAAAGCAGCGATGCTCATAATGCTGCATAAAAGAAAAATAAGTGTCTTTTTCATGTCTTTTCTAATTTTGAACAAAGATACGACTTTCTATTAATTTATAAATATTCGTGCAATAAAAGTTATGGATTGCACAAATATTGTCGGGAAAAGTCATATCTTTGCAGAAAATTAAACTAAAAAGAATGGGACATCATCAATTAGACAGTTTGGATGAGCAAATATTGAAGTTGATAGCTGATAATGCTCGTATTCCGTTTTTGGAAGTTGCCCGTGCGTGCAATGTGTCGGGGGCGGCTATTCACCAGCGCATTCAGAAACTGACCAACTTGGGTATTCTGAAAGGTTCGGAGTATGTTATTGACCCGGAGAAAATCGGGTATGAAACATGTGCCTACATTGGTCTTTATTTAAAGGATCCTGAACAGTTCGATTCTGTCACGGAAGCGTTGAAAAAGATTCCGGAAGTAGTGGAATGCCATTTCACTACCGGACAGTATGACATGTTTATCAAGATATATGCCAAGAACAATCATCATTTGCTTAGCATTATCCATGATAAACTGCAACCGCTCGGTTTGGCTCGTTCAGAGACGATTATTTCTTTCAACGAAGCTATTAAAAGACAAATGCCTATTTTGGATTTGGCAGACGAGGATTAATGCTGTCTTATCTTCGTTCGTAGTTGATAAAACTATAAGGGTAGAGATGTTTCTCATCGGTCTGATGGTCTTCTCTACCTGTTTCTTTCCACACTTTGCCGTCTATTTCGGGGAAAAAGACATCCGCCTGCTTACTGTCGTCGTGTATCAATGTGATGTATAGACGATGGGTCAGCGGTAATGCTTCCTGATATACACTGGCACCTCCCATGATAAAGATTTCCTCTTCGGCATTGCAATGAGCCAGAGCTTCTTCTAATGAAGTGAAACATTCGGCACCCGCACAAACCAGTCCGGCTTGACGTGATAAAACGATATTCCGGCGGTTGGGCAACGCGCCTTTGGGCAGTGAATCAAAGGTTTTTCGTCCCATGATAACAGTGTGTCCGGTGGTGAGCGCTTTAAAACGCTTCAAGTCGTTGGGCAACCAATATAATAATTGGTTGTCCATGCCGATGGCATTGTTTTTTGCGATGGCTACTATGATAGACAGGTTATTCATCCTCTTGGGTATTACAGTGTTAAACAGATACTTTCCCGGCAATGTGGGGCCATGGGTCGTAATTCACCAGCTCGAAGTCTTCATACTTGAAACTGAATATATCCTTTACGTCGGGATTAATCCTCATTTGGGGGAGTGGACGCGGCTCGCGGGTGAGCTGTAATTTTACTTGCTCCAAGTGGTTCATATAGATATGTGTATCTCCCAGTGTGTGGACAAAATCACCCGCTTTGAGTCCGGTGACTTGTGCCATCATCTGCAATAGCAGGGCGTATGAGGCAATATTGAAGGGCACTCCGAGGAACGTGTCGGCACTGCGTTGGTACAGTTGGAGACTTAAACGTCCGTTGGCAACATAGAACTGAAAGAAAGCATGACAGGGAGGAAGATTCATATTGTTCAGGTCGGCTACATTCCATGCGCTGACAATGATACGCCGTGAATCGGGATTATGTTTGATTGTTTCTACCGCTTCGCTGATTTGGTCGATGAATCCGCCTTTATAATCAGGCCACGAACGCCATTGGTAACCATAGATATGTCCCAAGTCACCGTTTTCGTCCGCCCATTCGTTCCAAATACGTACTCCGTTGTCTTGCAGGTATTTCACGTTGGTATCTCCTTGCAGGAACCAAAGCAGTTCGTGTATGATGGATTTGAGATGTAACTTCTTGGTGGTTATACAGGGGAATCCTTCTTCGAGGTTAAAGCGCATTTGATGGCCAAACACACTGATGGTTCCCGTACCGGTCCGGTCTTCTTTATGGACCCCTTCGGTAAGGATACGGTCTAACAGGTCTAAATATTGTTTCATGTTCGGATTTTCATTTTACAGATTGCAAAAGTACACAATTTATCGGAAACTGACTACTCGTTGGACGCCTATAATGATGACTACTATCGTAGCAATCGCCAATGAAATGAAGTTTGTGTTGCTCATCAGATTGTAAGATTGCGACGTGATGACTTCTACAATGACACCGAACAAGAAATTGAAACCGTCAAACACATAGAACAGTATGCAGCAAAGTACGGTGCAGACTGCAGTGAGTGCATCGGACATCCACTTGGCATGTTCGGGCAACTGCCGTATCACCCGGCGTGAGAATCCGTTGTCTTCTATTTCATGCTTGTTGGCTTGCATGAATTGGCTAATCAATTTATCATCATTTTCCATCATAACCATTTTGTTTTAAGAAGTTAGAAAGTTTTTCTTTTCCACGTGAGAGGTGGGATTTGACAGTTCCGGCAGGCATACCGGTTACTATCGCTATCTTTTCTATCGGGAGATCCTCCATAAAGAACAGAGTGATGCACGTTCGCTCTGCCTCTTTCAGTCGGCTCAATCCCCGATATATGTCCATTTGTTCGCCTACTTTGGCTTGTTCCACTTGGTAGGAGGCGTCTATTTCCCAGTCTTCCAGTCCCGAAGTTTCTTTCTTACTGCGAATATAGTCATAAAATACATTATAAGCAATACGATAAAGCCAAGTGGAGAAATTAGACAGGTTCTTGAACGAGCTCAGATGGGTGTATGCCTTCAAGAAAGTTTCCTGCGCCAAGTCATCGCTCAGCTCTTCGTCACCCAATGTCTGGTGGAGGAAGAAGCGGCGCACGGGCGATTGATACTTTTTGACCAAAGTATCAAACGCCCGGGTGTTTTTGAAGACCACCACTTGTGCTACCAACGATATGTCGTTGAGTTGCCCCATTCTTTATTGTTCGTTGTGTGGAGTGTCTTCGTGTTCATCCCCGTTCATCCGGATGGGAGAGGAATCGTCTTTTTTATGCTTGCGGGGAGCGGTGGTATAAGCAATCAGTACTTGTCCTATTCCCATACAGAAGATAAGGAAACCGATAGCGGCCAGTCCTTTGACACCAGTCATGACCCATAGGAAAACTCCCAGTCCGATACCTAAAAAGATATGGGTGATTCCCTTGGTCATAATTTCGTTGTTGCGGTTTCTCTCATTGAAGAGTTCTTGCGGAATGCTGTGCCCTGCAGCGAGCGCTTCGGCTGCCAGTTTGTATTTGGCTTGTTTGTTCTTATATCGGAACCATAGTGTGATAGCGACGATAAACAGTGGCAACCCGAATATCATAATGACGGAAATCAGTACAATAATTCCACCCATATCGTTCGACATATTTTCTTCAAAGAAACTAAAATCGGTATTTGAATGGGCGTCAGTTGGGTCGTAAGTATCCACATCGCTTAGTTCGCTTACCACTACAGTATCCATTCGTGTACTGTCATTAGCCGAAGGAACCAGTTTTATCTTTTCTGCAGAAGCCGTCAGGCTGTATCCAATCAGGAAGGCAAAGATTAAAAAGATCTGTTTCATACGTTTTATCTATTTATTATTATTTTCTATGAGTTAGACGGAAGATGACTTCCTTTTGGTTGCAAATAGACGAAATATTTTTCATAAAACAGAGAAAAAGATGGTATTTCCTTTGTCTGGGCGGCATAAGCCTGCCGTTTTACGTCTTGTAACGGAAATGAAACCTGATTGTTACAAAACCTTTAATGCAGTGTAATCCCCACGAAATCTGACTCATCTACTTTTGCGGCAGATTTATAACGCATAAAAAATATATGAAAAAGGTTATTAGACTAGTATCTTGTATGCTGCTCGCAGCAGGTATCTGTGGAGATGCTTTTGCCGGAGCCAATGAAACGGTTGTGAAACAGGGTGCCATCCGCGGACGTGTGATAGACAACGGCAAACAAACGCTCCCGGGAGCTTCTATCTTTATTGAGAATCTGAAAACAGGGGTGATTAGTGACGTGAACGGCTTTTATACCTTACCCAATCTGAAGCCCGGCACTTATACAGTGAAGGTAACGTATGTGGGCTATAGTCCTATCGAAATGAATATCACGGTTCCCGAAGGCAAGACATTGGAAAAGGACATTGTGATGAATGAGGGGCTGGAACTACAGGCTGTGCAGGTAAAAGGTGCTTTTCAAGGACAAAAGAAGGCTATCAATGCACAAAAAAATAATATAGGAATTACCAATGTGGTGTCAGCCGACCAAGTAGGCAAGTTTCCGGATTTTAATATCGGTGATGCATTGAAGCGTATCAGCGGTATCAATGTGCAATACGACCAGGGTGAAGCCCGTTTCGGACAAGTGCGCGGTACGAGTGCCGATTTGAGTTCCGTAACCATCAACGGCAATCGTGTTCCTTCGGCCGAAGGGGATACGCGTAACGTGCAGCTCGACCTGATTCCCGCGGATATGATTCAGACCATCGAGGTCAGTAAAGTAGTTACACCCGATATGGATGGTGATGCTATCGGTGGTTCTATCAACTTGGTGACTAAAAATTCTCCTTATAAACGTACTATCAATGCAACGGCAGGAAGCGGTTATAACTGGATTAGTGAGAAAGCCCAACTGAACTTAGGATTTACTTACGGTGACCGTTTCTTTAATGACAGACTGGGAATGTTGCTTTCGGCTTCTTATCAAAATGCTCCTTCGGGTTCTTACGATACCGAGTTTATGTGGGAGCAAAACGAAGCTGGAAAGGTATATGTCAATGATTACCAGATGCGTCAATACTTTGTTACACGTGAGCGCCAAAGTTATTCCGCTGCATTTGATTTCGATATCAACGAAAATCATAAACTGACTTTCAAAGGTATTTTCAATAACCGCAACGACTGGGAAAACCGTTATCGCACTACTATAAAGGATTTGGATGAAGAAGGAAAGGGAACCGTCCGTGTTCAGACGAAAGCCGGTACGCCCGATAATCGCAATGCTCGTTTGGAGCGTCAGCGCACTATGGACTTTTCTTTGGGCGGTGAACACTTGTGGGGGGCTATCGGCATGGACTGGAATGCCAGCTATGCCAAAGCCACGGAAGAGCGTCCGAATGAACGTTACCTCGATTTTCAGTTAAAGAAGCAGCAGTTCGATATGAATCTGAGTGATGAGCGCCAACCGTTTGCCACTCCTCAATCGGGGTCTACCCTGACATTGAGTGATAAATTCGGATTGAAGGAACTGACCGAACAACAGGAAGATATAAAAGAAGAAGACTTGAAATTCTCCGCCAACTTCAAGGCAAGTCTGAATAATGGCGCCAAACTGAAGTTCGGAGCGAAAGTAGTGCGTAAAACTAAGGAGAAAGAAATAGACTTTTATGAATATACGCCGATAGATGAGGATGGCTTTATGGAAAGCAGCCTGAGGAATATTGTTGACCAAAGTACCGATAAGTTTATGCCGGACAACAAATACCAAGTAGGTTTGTTTGCAAGTAAAGAGTATGTTGGCGGATTGAATCTGAATGACCCTTCGCAGTTTGAGAAAGAGCAGGTGCAGGCAGAATTGGCGGAAAACTTTGAAGCACGCGAAACTGTCAGCTCGGGCTATGTGCGTTTCGACCATCGGTTCAGCCCTGACATCAGTCTGATGGCAGGACTGCGTCTGGAACATACTTCTCTTCGATACACCGGACGCAACTATGACGATGAAACGGACATGACCACCAAGACTGGCCGGGTGACCAACAGTTACGTGAATTTCCTTCCTTCTCTTTTGGTAAAATGGGATGTAAATGATGATTTCAAGATTCGCGGTTCGTACACACAAACGTTGAGTCGTCCCAAATATTCGGCTTTGGTTCCGAGTGTGAATATTAGCCGTGGCGACAACGAGATAAAGATTGGTAACTCAAACTTGAAGCCGACTCTCTCTTACAACCTCGACTTAAGTGCAGATTATTACTTCAAGAGTATCGGTCTGGTGAGCGCAGGATTCTTTTATAAGAAGATAGACGATTTTATTGTCGATCAGGTATTGACCAACTATGAGTACCAAGGTACTGAATATACTCGTTTCACCCAGCCTAAAAATGCCGGAAACGCTAATCTGTGGGGAATGGAATTTTCTTATCAGCGTGATTTCGGTTTCATTGTTCCGGCATTGAAATGTATAGGTTTCTATGGAACATATACATATACGCACTCACGTGTGGAAGACTTTAACTTTGAAGGTCGCGAAAATGAAAGTAGATTGAGTCTGCCGGGATCTCCTGAACATACGGCCAATGCTTCTCTCTATTTTGAAAAAGGAGGGCTGAATGTACGTTTGAGTTATAATTATGCATCCAGTTTTATCGATGAAATGGGACCGAGTACATTTTATGACAGATTCTATGATGCTGTGAATTATATGGATGTGAATGCCAGTTATACTTTCGGCAGAAAGGTGAAAATGACGTTTTATGCCGAAGCAAACAATTTATTGAACCAGCCGCTTCGTTACTATCAGGGAACGAAAGACCGTACGATGCAGGCTGAATATTATGGAGTGAAAGTAAACGCAGGTTTTAAGGTAAGTTTTTAAATATAAATGGATAATATGAATATGTTGAAGATGATAGGAAGAATAAAGGAAGTATTGACATGGGTATGGATTGCCGTTATCGGTACGGCTATCTGTGTGAATGTGTGTGCCCAGACTCCGCAGGAGTGGAAGGGACTGGAAAGACAATTGAATTTCTATATGGCAAACGATTTGGGAAGAAACGGTTATTATGACCAGAAACCTATTGCTGAGTTGATGGGCGAAATGGCTGATGTAATTGGCCCCGAATGTGTGTTTGCTGCCGGTGATGTCCATCACTTTGAGGGAGTCCGCAGTGTGAATGATCCGCTTTGGATGACTAACTATGAACTGATTTATAGTCATCCCGAGCTGATGATAGACTGGTTTCCGGTCTTGGGTAATCACGAATACCGTGGGAACACACAGGCTGTATTGGATTATACGAATGTGAGCCGTCGTTGGACAATGCCTGACCGTTATTATACAAAAGTATTTGAAAAGAAGGGAACAAGCGTTCGCTTTGTGATGATAGATACAGCTCCGTTGATTGACAAATACCGCAACGAAAGCACAGTTTATCCGGATGCTTGTAAACAGGATATGGATAAGCAGCTTGCATGGATTGACTCTGTGCTGACTGTTGTCAAAGAAGATTGGATAGTGGTAATCGGTCATCATCCCATCTATGCGGAGACTCCGAAAGACGACAGTGAACGCAGTGATATGCAGAATCGTCTGGACCCTATATTGCGCAAACATAAAGTGGATATTTATGCCTGCGGACATATTCATAACTTTCAGCATATTCGTGTGCCGGGCAGTGATATTGACTACGTGGTGAATACGTCTGCTTCTTTGAGTCGGAAGGTGAAGGCTGTGGAAGGCACACAGTTCTGTAGTCCCGAACCAGGCTTTTCTATCTTCACGGTCGATAAAAAAGAGTTGGATATGCACATGGTCGATAAGGCGGGAAAAGTAGTTTATACGGTAAAACGTACGAAATAGACTTAGCAATATGGGGAAAAAGAGTATATTTGCAGCATAATGTATGCTGATAACAATGAATTTACCATCTGAATTTTCCCTGAGAACCCGTGAATTGCTGGGTGATAACGATTATAGACAATTGGAGGATGCCTTGCAGGGCGAAGCGCCTGTGAGCATCCGTGCCAATAGTGCTAAATGTGATAGAGAGGTTAAAGGAGAGCGAGTTCCCTGGTCTGCTAACGGAATGTATTTGGCGGAACGCCCGACTTTTACGTTCGACCCTTTGTTTCATGCCGGATGCTATTACGTGCAGGAAGCTTCTTCCATGTTTGTGGAACAGGTGTTGAAGACCTATGTCTCGTCTCCGGTAGTGATGCTCGACCTCTGTGCGGCGCCGGGGGGTAAGTCCACTGCTGCACGGGCGGTATTGCCTGAGGGCAGTTTGCTGGTAGCAAACGAAGTGATGCGCAACAGAGTGCAGATTTTAGCCGAGAATCTGATTAAATGGGGAAATGCAGAAGTGGTGGTCACTAATAACAATCCTTCGGATTTTGCTGCCTTGCCGGGGGTGTTTGATGTTGTTCTGACGGATGTGCCTTGTTCGGGTGAGGGGATGTTTCGCAAAGATGCTGTGGCGGTAGAGGAGTGGAGTGCAGATAATGTACAGATTTGCTGGCAGCGTCAACGCCGTATCTTGGCAGATGTGTGGACGGCATTGAAGCCGGGGGGACTGCTTATTTACAGTACCTGTACCTATAATAGGGAGGAAGATGAAGATAATGTAGCTTGGATAGTCCGCGAACTGGGAGCTGAGGTGCTGGAGGTACCTGTCCGCCCGGAATGGAATATTACCGGCAACTTGACCGAAGCGAATTTTCCGGTGTATCGCTTTTTACCTCATAAGACAAAAGGAGAAGGTTTCTTTTTGGCTGTACTTCGTAAGGATACCGAAGGGGGAGAAGAGGAAATGACCGGAGATTACCTGAAAGGGCATGCCAGTGGCAGAAAAGATAAAAAGAAGGGTGGAAGAGAGAAACAGCAGGTGATGCCCGTTCCTAAAGAAGTAAAAGACTGGTTGCAGCACCCTGAAGACTATCAGTTCGAGGTGAAAGGTACCGGTATTGTTGCTTTTCCCAAAAAACATAGTGAAACGTATGCGCTGTTGCAACAGGCTTTAAAGATTATCCATGCCGGAGTCACATTGGGTGAGTTGAAAGGAAAAGATGTTGTGCCCGACCATTCTTTGGCAATGACTACAGCCATGAGGAAAGGACAGTTTCCACAGGCTGAACTGAGTTATGAACAGGCTGTCGCTTATTTGCGTAAAGAGGCTGTGGCTTTGGCCCCTTCCGTTCCCCGCGGTTATGTATTGCTCACCTACAAAGAGATTCCATTAGGTTTTGCCAAGAATATAGGCAACCGTGCCAACAATCTGTATCCGCAGGAATGGCGTATCCGTAGCGGTTATTTGCCGGATGTGCTTAGTATGGTGTGGGGCGACTGACAATTTCCGATATTTATCAGAACGGTTTGCGAAAGGTGCAGCCGTTCTTCCATTCGGAACACCCATAAGCGGCTTTTCCTTTGATAATCGTTCCTTTTCCACATAGCGGACAAGGTTTACCGACCCATTCATCGGCAGGCGGATTTTCAGGCTTCACTTCCTTGGCGGCTGTTTTCGGTTTGCGGGGAGCACTTACTTTCTTTTTGGTGGCAGGCTTTTTGGCGGCTTCTTCTTTGACAGCTTCTTCCATGGTAGTGACACGGCGGTTGGTATTGTCGCTCAATACGCTGTGCACCACTTCTGCTACCATTTGCTTCAACTCGTCCAGAAAAGTGGAAGCATCATAACTCTTCCGTTCTATCTCGCGCAACTTCTTTTCCCAGATACCTGTCAGCTCTGCCGATTTCAGCAGTTCTTCACGAATCAGTCCGATAAGTTCCATTCCGGTGGGGGTGGCAATCAGGTTTTTGCGTTCTTTTCGGATATAATGACGTTTGAACAAGGTTTCGATAATGGCAGCTCGGGTAGACGGGCGTCCGATACCATTCTCTTTTAAGGCATCGCGCAATTCGTCATTATCCACCAGTTTACCGGCAGTTTCCATGGCACGCAGCAAAGTTGCTTCAGTGTAGGGCTTGGGCGGTTGTGTCCATTTCTCATTCAATGTGGGCAGATGAGGGCCGCTTTCACCTTTTACAAAGGTAGGCAGGGTGCGTTCTTCGTCTCCTTCACGCGGTTCGGCATCAGAATCGGTCATACCGTCGGGCAGATTGGTCTGTGGCTTGGCAAAGATGATACGCCAGCCCGGTTCCAATATTTGTTTTCCGGTTACTCTGAACTCTATTCCGTCTGTTTCGCCAATCACAGTGGTGGTAGAAAACTTACAATCGGGATAGAACACGGCAATGAAGCGGCGTGCCACAAGGTCGAACACACGTTTCTCCATATCCGTCAGGTTGACGGGAGGCTGTCCGGTAGGGATGATGGCATGGTGGTCGGTGACTTTCGAATTGTCGAACACCTTCTTTGACTTGTTCAGCTTGGTACCGGCCAGTGGAGCTGTCAGTGTTTCATAAGGTTTCAGCCCCGCCAGAATACCGGGACATTTAGGATAAATATCATCACTCAGGAAAGTAGTATCCACACGGGGGTAGGTAGTTACTTTCTTTTCGTAGAGTGACTGGATAAGTTTTAATGTCTCATCAGCCGAATATCCAAACTTTTTATTACATTCCACCTGTAAAGAAGTCAGGTCAAAGAGACGGGGAGGGGCTTCCGTCCCCGCTTTTTTAGTCACCTCCGTCACGGTAAAAGGAACGTTTTTGATACGTTCCATCAATGCTTCGCCTGTGGGAAGGTCAGTGATAGGAGGTATTCCCCTGTTTTCGACAGCTTTCTTGGTTTTCTTGGCAGATTCTTTTTGGTCACTTTCCTCCTGTGCCAATTCTTCATCGCTTTTTCGGATGATGGCAGTAAAGGTCGTATCACGGTATACAGTGGCAAGTACCCAATACTGTTGGGGAGTGAAGTTTTCAATTTCCTGTTGCCTTTTGACAATCAGAGCAAGGGTGGGTGTTTGCACACGGCCGATAGATAATACCTGTCTGTTTTGCCCATATTTTAAAGTATAGAGACGAGTGGCATTCATTCCTAATACCCAGTCGCCGATGGCACGGCTTAAACCGGCTTCGTACAACGGCTTGAAATCGGATTGGTCTTTCAGGTTTTGGAAACCTTCACGTATGGCCTCTTCGGTCAGTGATGAAATCCACAGACGTTTTACCGGGCAGCGGGCACCGGCTTTTTGCATCACCCATCGCTGAATCAGTTCTCCTTCCTGTCCGGCATCACCACAGTTTATAATTTCATCGGCTTTCTGCATTAAACTTTCGATGACACGGAACTGCTTTTCGATGCCCGGATCATTGATAAGCTTGATTCCGAAACGTGGAGGAATCATCGGAAGGCTGGACAGGCTCCATGCTTTCCATGAAGGAGTGTATTCATGCGGCTCCTTCAGGGTACAGAGATGTCCGAATGTCCAGGTCACCTGGTATCCATTTCCTTCTATGTATCCGTCTTTTTTATTTTTGGCTCCCAATACATCAGCGATATCGCGTGCAACGGAAGGTTTTTCGGCAATGCAAACTATCATAATTTTTCGTTCTGTCTAATAGGACTGCAAAGGTAACAAAAACGGCTGAAAGCAACTCTCTTTTCTCTTTAATTTATGAGAAATTAGAAACTGCTTTCAGCCGTTACCGGTACTTGATATGCTATTCTGTTATTCTTTTTGTAGGTTTCTCCTTATTCGTTTTTATGAAGATACCAGCCTTTGTTTTGTGCACCGGAAGATTTTACCCATTCTGCAAATCCGGGATATGCCGTAGTGATACGTACTTTTTCTGTCGGAATAGGGAAGTCTTTCACATCCGGTAAATGGATGGCAAAAGGCATATTGTCATTGGATACATAAAACAAATTGTTTTCAGGTTGAGAGGCGTCTTCTCCTGTTCCCCATAGACTGTTGTCGGCTTTATTGGTCGGCAGATAATTGACAAGGTGCACTTCTTTGCCTCTTCCTTGGTCTGTGCTGCAGATGATGAACGGATTATAGGGCGGAATTAGTTTATTATAGTCTGCATTTGCTATTTCTATGGTCACGGTATATGTTTTTCCTATCACATTTTTGATATTGTCAAAGAGGATGACGGTAGGATAGGTCTGTCCGCTTTCCATATTGTCGTTGCCGATGAATGTGGAACGTTCGGGACCCTCGATAGTGACACTTTTGACATCTGTATAGGTAATATTGGTCAATTGGTAGCCAAAGCCGTTATTATAGATGCCTCCGTTGTGGCGAGGAGTGAATTTATCGATAATCTTGGTGATTTTATTGTTTCCTAGTGTCTTGTAGATAGTCGATTCATAGTCTACCATAACATCATTCATGTCATAGTCACCTTCTTCCGGCCATTTATCTTCATAGGTAAGTGTACCGACAGTGGTTTGTGCATTATCATCGGGAGTTGGAGCGTTTCCATCCGGTAAATCGGGAATTGTATTTTTTTCCACTGCATCCTTTTGTTCAATGTCAAGATAGAATGTAGCATCGGAGAAATTGTTATCTGTACCATCTTCAAAACCGATAGTTACCATTTGTGTAGAAATGACGTCTAATAAAGCAATGGTTCGTTTTTCTCCTTGGTGGTTCAGATTGGAACTTGAATATTTAGTTGCATTCCAGGCATTGCCTTTTCCGGGATTTCCAATTGTACCGTCATTGGTGGAGAAACCATTGGGTTGCACAAACAAGCCAATAGCCACTCCTGCCGGAAATTCATCTTGGAATTGTGTTCCGTCCCAATATTTTAATGCTACTTGGTCACAAGAAAATATAGAAGCCTGACTTGTTTTGGTGATGTTGGGGAATGCAATGATTTTTGTTATTTTGTTTTCTTCGGGGACTTCGTTTTTCGGATAAGTATAATATCCGACTACATTTCTATGCCCGGCTCCACTATTCACAAATACCAATTTTATTTTGGTGGCCTTTGCCAAGATAATATCCGACTTTACATTGTTATCAAGGAATTCCGGGTGCACTACAGATATGTATTTACTTTTCACTGTAGAGTATGTTTCTTTTATATTATAGAGTATATAGTCAGGTGTATTTGCTTTGGGAAGCAAATAATCCGGTTTCCCAGTTTCATCCCAATCTCCTAATATCTTATATTCATCAGGGTATTTAAATTGGTTGTTGGGAGTCACAGCCCTCGCCTCGCCTCTGCGTGATGCGATATAGTCATTTTGATTGAAACTGATACTTTTGTCTTTGATTGTCAGTTCGATGGGGGACACCGTTCCCAGATAATCGGAATATAACCATACCTTGTCGGCTCTGGCCGGGATAGTAACACTGCCAGTGAATCGGCCTGAATTATCCGTTGAGGCTTTAAAAAGTCCTTTTATGTCCTCTCTTTTAATAATGGAACCATCCTCCAGCTCTTCTGTGGGATTTTCATCAAAGAGTTCGAAAAGTACGAGATAGTCATTGAAACCATAATCAATGTTCACTTTAATGGTTTGCATTGTGTTGAAGTCAAAGTAGTCCTCCACGGAAGGTTTTTCCGGTTCAGGAGTCGGTTCGGGTGTACCGTTTAGGCTGTTTTTGTCCATGCAACTATATAACACGAACAGCGTTGCTGTAATCAGCACGCATTTTGTAAAGTCCTTCATATCATTTAAAGATGTTAATTGGGCAAATATAATCAAAAAACATTGATAATGAAGAAAATATGACGATAAATGCTTAATAATGGGGATTATTTTATCTTGAAAGATGGTTATCGGGAAAAGAATGTGGTGTAGAGAGCATATAAAAGGCGAACCTGTTCAAAGTTCGCCTTTTATAAATTAATGTATAAAGAAGACTTTTATTCTTCCAGCAATATTTCCATAATCTGTACGGCTGCTTTGGCTACGGAAGTACCCGGGCCGAAGATAGCTGCCACACCTGCTTTATAGAGGAAGTCGTAGTCTTGGGCAGGAATTACACCTCCGGCAATGACCAGAATATCTTCACGACCCAATTTCTTCAACTCTTCCATCAGTTGCGGAATCAAAGTCTTGTGTCCGGCAGCCAGTGATGAAACGCCCACTGCATGAACGTCGTTTTCCACCGCTTCACGGGCAGCTTCGGCAGGAGCCTGGAACAACGGTCCCATATCTACGTCGAAACCACAGTCTGCATAACCTGTAGCCACTACTTTAGCACCGCGGTCGTGTCCATCCTGACCCATCTTGGCAACCATGATACGCGGACGGCGACCTTCTTTCTTAGCAAATTCTTCGGTCAGTTCGCAAGCTTTTGCGAAATCTGCATCTTTTTTACTTTCTGATGAATACACGCCTGATATAGTTCTAATTACTGCTTTATAACGTCCTACAATCTTTTCGCAAGCATCTGAAATTTCGCCTAAGGTAGCGCGGACGCGGGCTGCTTCTACTGCCAGTTCCAGCAAATTGCCTTCTTTGGTTTCGACGCAACGGGTAATAGCATCCAATGCTTTCTTCACTTCTTCTTCGTTGCGGCCCTCTTTCAGACGTTTCAAGTTCTCAATTTGTTCCAATCGAACAGCCGTATTATCTACTTCGAGGATATCGATAGGATCTTCTTTTTCCAGGCGATACTTGTTGGTGCCGACGATGGTCTGTGCACCGGAGTCGATACGGGCTTGAGTACGTGCGGCAGCTTCTTCGATACGCATCTTAGGCACGCCGGTTTCAATCGCTTTCGCCATACCGCCTAGGCTTTCGATTTCTTGAATATGTTCCCAAGCCTTATGAGCCAGTTCATTTGTCAGAGATTCTACATAATAAGAACCTCCCCATGGGTCGACGTTCTTGCATACGTAAGTCTCTTCCTGAATATAAATCTGAGTATTACGTGCAATACGTGCAGAGAAGTCTGTCGGAAGAGCGATGGCTTCGTCCAATGCGTTGGTGTGCAGTGACTGAGTGTGTCCCAATGCGGCTGCCATTGCTTCGATACAGGTACGGCCTACGTTGTTGAACGGATCTTGTTCGGTCAGTGACCAGCCCGAAGTCTGCGAGTGAGTACGCAATGCCAGTGATTTCGGGTTCTTCGGGTTGAACTGTTTTACAAGCTTTGCCCACAACATACGTGCGGCACGCATCTTGGCAATTTCCATAAAGTGATTCATACCGATAGCCCAGAAGAATGACAGACGCGGAGCAAAAGCATCGATGTCGATACCTGCTGCAACACCCGCACGGAGATATTCCAAACCGTCGGCCAAGGTATAAGCTAACTCGATATCTGCCGTTGCACCGGCTTCCTGCATGTGATAGCCGGAGATGGAGATTGAATTGAACTTAGGCATCTTTTGAGAGGTATATTCAAAGATGTCGGAGATAATCTTCATAGAGAAGGCAGGCGGGTAAATATAGGTGTTACGCACCATGAACTCTTTCAAAATATCGTTCTGGATAGTTCCTGCCATTTCTTCGAGTTTTGCTCCCTGCTCCAAACCGGCATTGATATAGAATGCCATGATAGGAAGTACGGCGCCATTCATTGTCATGGAGACAGACATTTTGTTCAAGGGGATACCGTCGAACAATACTTTCATGTTTTCCAGAGAACAGATGGATACACCTGCTTTACCTACATCGCCTACTACACGCTGGTGGTCGGGGTCATAGCCACGGTGGGTCGGAAGGTCGAATGCAACCGACAGACCTTTCTGACCTGAGGCCAGATTGCGGCGATAGAATGCATTACTTTCTTCTGCGGTAGAGAATCCGGCATACTGGCGGATTGTCCAAGGGCGGAACGTGTACATCATGGAGTATGGGCCACGGAGATAGGGAGGAATACCTGCGGTATAGTTCAAGTGTTCCATGCCTTCCAGGTCTTCTTTCGTATAAACAGGCTTCACACTGATGTGTTCCGGTGTCTTCCAGTCGGCGGTAATGCCGTTGGCTTTTTGCCATTCCATGCCGTTCTGCGGCTGGAATCCGGCATAAATATCTATGTTTTTAAAATTCGGTTTCATTGTCTTCCTTACTTAATTCCTAACTTAGCGTTGTATTCTTTCAAAGTTTCCAATACGTTTACACGTACATGGATAAAGTTTTCGATGCCTTCGGCTTTCAGGTCTTCCATGCAAGCCGGAGCACCTGCTACGATAAACATGGCGCGTCCGTTGAGTGCTTTGAATGCCGGAACAGCATATTCTGCATATTCGTCATCGCTCGAGCAAATCACGACGATATCGGCACCCGCCTTCATCGCAGCTTCTACACCTTCTTCTACAGTGGGGAAGCCCAAGTTGTCAATCACTTCATAGCCTGCACAAGCCAGGAAGTTACAAGAGAACTGTGCACGTGCCTGACGCATAGCCAGGTTGCCGATGGTGAGCATAAATGCTTTCGGACGTTTGCCTGAACGTTCGGTTTGCAGGCGAAGTGCTTCAAATTCGCTGGCGGCACGGTTGAAGTTCAGTGTTGCGACAGGTCTTTCGCAACTGTTTCCGGAGCAACAGCATTGTGCTTCGACCGGATTCTTTTCGCCTGCCTTTTCGTTGAAGTTAGGGAATTGGTTGGTGCCGAGCAATACTTCCTTGCGTTTGGAAACTGCATCATGGCGGGCCTTGTTGCTAGCATTGATAGCTTCCTGCACCTTGCCTGCTTTGACAGCTTCCAACATACCGCCTTCTTCTTCTACATTGAGGAACAAGTCCCATGCTTGCTTGGCAATGGAAACAGTCAGGTTTTCAATGAAATATGAGCCGGCAGCTGGGTCGACCACCTTATTAAAATGACATTCTTCTTTCAACAGTAACTGTTGGTTGCGTGCAATGCGTTCCGAGAAGTCATCAGGAGTCTTGTAAGTCTTGTCAAACGGAGTGACAGTAATAGAATCCACACCTGCCAAGGCTGCACTCATTGTTTCTGTCTGTGTGCGGAGCAAGTTTACATGAGCGTCAAACAGAGTGAGGTTGAATGTAGATGTCTCTGCATGGGCAATCATCTTGCAGGCACATTCGCATTCGGGTTTATATTCGTTCACGATGTTGGCCCATAACATACGTCCTGCGCGGAATTTGGCGATTTCGAGGAAGTAATTGGAGCTGATACCGAAATTGAACTTGATTCTTTTTGCAGCCGATGTAGCCGGAATTCCTGCCTCTACCAGTTTGTTTAGATATTCATTACCCCACGCTAATGCATATCCCAACTCTTGTGAAATATAAGATCCTGCATTGTTTAACTCTACTGCATTAACGCAGATGCAACGATACTTGGGCAATGGAGCCAGAACGTCGACCAATTCTTTGGCAGTGGCGGCGAAATTGCTCAGGTCTTTGCCTTTTGCCATCATCTTGCCCATCGGGTCATAGTTGACAGAACCTTGCAGCTGGGTCAGGTCATAACCTTTCTTCTGGAAATATTCCACCAACAATTTTGCCAGTTCCACGGTATGTCCCTGACAAGTAGAGAAGTTCAGTTCTACGCACTCGGCGCAAATATCGTTCAGCAATGTTTCAATGTATTCGGCATTCAAGTCTTTTGCATTAATCTTGAAACCAAGAGAGTCGACACCTTTATTCAGGATGTCAAGTGCTTTGGCATTTGCTTCTTTCGGGCATTCCACATGGATATCTTGACGCACTAACCAAGTGTTGTCGTCCTTCTTCGTACCTCTCACATAAGGGAACTGTCCGGGCAGTCCTTCTGTTGTTTTTAAACCTTCCAAGTCTTCCTGACGGTAGAAAGGTTTCACTTTAAAGCCTTCATTGGTTCTCCAAACCAGTTTCTTTTCAAAGTCAGCGCCTTTCAGGTCTGCTGTAATCTTTTCCATCCACGCCTCCGTAGAGACGCCGGGAAAATCTGAAAAGAGTTTCTCTTTACTATCTGCCATAGTTTATTTGGTATTAATATTTAAGTTAGTAATAATCCTGTTCAAGTGTTCGGGCAAATATACTAATTCCTTTTAAATAGATTCTCTTTTTTACTTATTTTCGCAGCAAGCAACTGTTTATTTCTGTCATTTTGTTAAGGAAAGAAGTAGGTAACTATGAGGTTTGCTATGTAGATATTGCAAAATAAACCATGCAAGTGAAATAATTATGCCCGGATTATTGGGCTGAGTGGAATGAATTTGCTAATTTTGCGGCAATTTTTAAAACACATGAATATTATGGATTGGTTACAAAATCTATTTACTGATGAAAACTCGATTGCACACATAGTGCTGCTGTATTCTTTTGTGATAGCAGTGGGTGTGTTACTCGGAAAGATTAAGATTTTCGGAGTGTCACTGGGTGTAACCTTCGTCTTGTTTACCGGCATTGTCTGTGGACACTTCGGTTTTACGGGAAACACGCAGATTTTGACATTCTTGCAAGACTTCGGACTTATTCTGTTCGTCTTTTGCATTGGTCTTCAGGTAGGACCGTCTTTTTTCTCTTCTTTCAAGAAGGGTGGTATCGCCATGAACTTGATAGCGATTGGCATTGTTTTTTTAAATGTAGCTGTTGCTCTCGGCTTGTATTACGGACTGAACGGACGTATCGAATTGCCTATGATGGTGGGTATTCTTTGCGGTGCGGTGACGAATACTCCCGGACTTGGTGCCGCCAACGAAGCTTTGTCGCAACTGAGTTATAACGGTCCGCAGATAGCGATGGGATATGCTTGTGCTTATCCGCTTGGTGTGCTGGGTATTATCGGCTCCATCATTGCCATTCGCTACATTTGCCGTGTCAATCTGAAGAAAGAAGAGGAGGCTATTGCCCAGGAAGAGGCGGCCAATCCTCATCTGACCCCCAGAATGATGCATCTTGAAGTGCATAATGAGGCATTGTCGGGAAAGACCTTGCTTCAGGTGAAAGACTTTATGGGACGTGACTTTGTATGTTCGCGTATTCTTCAAAACGGACATGTGAGCATTCCGAACCGTGATACTGTTTTCCACATCGGCGACCAGCTGTTTGTGGTTTGTGCCGAAGATGATGCCGAAGCTATCATTGCGTTCATTGGTCCGAAGATTGAAGTAGACTGGGAAAAGCAGGATACTCCGATGGTATCGCGCCGCATTTTGATTACACAGCCCAAAATGAATGGCAAGCAGCTTGGTGAGCTTCATTTCAGCAGTATGTATGGAGTGAATGTGACCCGTGTGAATCGTTCGGGTATGGATATCTTTGCTTCACGAAACCTGACGCTTCAGGTGGGCGACCGTGTCATGGTGGTAGGTGCACAGGATGCCGTAGAGCGCGTTGCCGGTCTGATGGGTAACTCGTTGAAACGTCTTGACCACCCTAATATCGTGACTATATTCGTAGGTATCTTCCTTGGAATCCTGTTCGGCAGTCTGCCCATTGCATTCCCCGGCATTCCTACTCCGGTGAAATTGGGTCTTGCCGGCGGTCCGTTGATTGTATCTATTTTGATTGGACGCTTCGGATATAAGATGAAGCTGGTCACTTACACCACGATGAGTGCCAATCTGATGTTGCGTGAAATCGGTATCGCCCTGTTCCTTGCCAGTGTAGGCATCAAGGCGGGAGCCAATTTTGTGAGCACGGTGGTAGACGGTGACGGATTATTGTATGTAGGTTGCGGATTTTTGATAACTGTCATACCTTTATTGATAATGGGTGCCGTAGCTCGTTTCCATTATAAGATGAACTATTTTATGCTGATGGGTCTTATTGCAGGTAGTAACACTGACCCCCCTGCATTGGCTTACTCCAATCAGACAGCAGGAAACAATGCTCCGGCAGTAGGATATTCTACCGTTTATCCGGTGTCTATGTTCCTTCGCATTCTGACAGCCCAGTTATTGATATTGATATTGGCTTCATAACTTTTAGTGAGTGAGAATTTAGTCGGGCACGGATTACGCGGAAAAACACGGTTCTTCTTTTTACGGACAGACTGTGGACTCCGTGTCATCCGTGCCTGATTTGCTTTATTATAATAACAAAGAAAAAGGATAAATATGATTTCAGTAGATGGATTGACCGTCGAGTTTGGCGGAACCACCTTATTTAGTGACATTTCTTTCCAGATAAACGAGAAAGACCGCATCGCCCTGATGGGAAAGAATGGTGCCGGCAAGTCTACCTTGTTGAAGATATTGGCGGGAGTCCGCCAGCCTTCCCGCGGAAAAGTGACTGCCCCCAAGGATTGTGTCGTCGCTTACCTTCCACAGCACTTGATGACGGAAGACGGCCGCACAGTATTCGAGGAGGCTTCTCAGGCCTTTGCCCATCTTCATGCCATGGAAGCGGAGATTGAAGCCATTAATAACGAATTGGCTGTGCGCACCGATTACGAGAGTGATTCTTATATGGAACTTATCGAGAAAGTTTCTACCATGAGCGAGAAGTTTTATGCCATCGACCTTACCCATTTTGAGGAAGATGTGGAAAAAGCGTTGCTCGGGTTGGGATTCACACGCGAAGACTTCAACCGTCAGACCAGTGATTTCAGTGGCGGATGGCGTATGCGTATCGAGCTGGCAAAACTGCTTCTGCAGAATCCTGATGTCCTTCTTCTTGACGAGCCGACCAATCATCTTGATATCGAGTCTATACAATGGTTGGAAGATTTTCTGATAACAAGTGCAAAGGCTGTCATTGTCATCAGCCACGACCGTAAGTTTGTGGATAACATCACTACACGCACCATCGAAGTGACCATGGGACGTATCTATGACTATAAAGTGAACTATTCGCAATATCTTGTCCTTCGTAAAGAGCGCCGCGAGCAGCAGATGAAACAATACGAAGAGCAGCAGAAAATGATTCAGGAGACAAAGGACTTTATCGAACGCTTCAAAGGAACTTATAGCAAGACATTGCAAGTGCAGAGCCGTGTCAAGATGCTCGAAAAGCTGGAGCTGGTGGAAGTGGATGAGGAAGACACTTCGGCACTTCGCCTTAAGTTTCCTCCATCGCCCCGAAGTGGAAATTATCCGGTTATCATGGACAGGGTGGGCAAGACGTATGGCGACCATGTGGTGTTCAGCAATGCTTCCCTCACCATCGAGCGTGGCGATAAAGTAGCTTTTGTGGGAAAGAACGGTGAGGGTAAATCTACGTTGGTGAAATGTATCATGAAGGAAATAGACCACGAGGGAACGCTCACGCTGGGGCATAATGTTCAGATTGGCTATTTTGCACAAAATCAGGCTTCGCTGCTGGATGAAAACCTGACCGTCTTCCAAACCATCGATGATGTGGCAAAAGGCGATATCCGTAATAAGATTCGTGACTTGCTGGGAGCTTTCATGTTTGGTGGTCCCGAGGCCTCGATGAAGAAAGTCAAGGTACTTTCGGGAGGTGAACGCACCCGTCTGGCGATGATAAAGTTACTTCTTGAACCGGTCAATCTGCTGATTCTCGATGAGCCTACCAATCACCTTGACATGAAGACAAAAGATATCTTGAAACAGGCTTTGCTTGATTTTGACGGTACGCTTATCGTGGTATCCCATGACCGTGACTTCCTTGACGGGCTGGTGAGCAAGGTGTATGAATTCGGCAATAAGAAAGTGAGAGAGCATCTTTGCGGTATCTATGAATTCCTGGAAACAAAGAAGATGGAAAGCTTGCAAGAGCTTGAAAAGAAATAATATAAAAGTCACATTGTATCGCCTCCTGCTGCTTAACCGCGGCCAAAGGGAAGATTAAGCCCTTTCTTGCTGTCGGCTAAGGGCTTTTAAACGGAAGATTACTACAGTCTTCGGCAGCGGACTGTACAGTCCACCGTAGCAGATTGTACAGTCTTCGGCAGTGGACTGTATAATCCACCGTAGCAGACTGTACAGTCCATTGCCGGATACTATAGTACTTCGACTGACAAAAAGGGTTAATCTAAAGGATGAGAATGCTTATAACGGCTAATGAAAGGTTTTATTCGTAAAAAAACGGCAGTCGTTTATTTGCACAACTATTCTACTGGTGCAATGGCGCTTTTTGCTTTCTTCTTTACAATAGTACCTTTTTTTATGGCGCCTGCTGAGTCTTACGGAATAGAACATAGTTTGGCTGGCTCTTATCTCCAAAATATAAGTGTTGTACCTTGTATTCTGGTTTTTCCTTTCGGACTATATTTTGTCTGATAATGCCGAAACGGAAACTTCCGAAGAACAGAGTAGTATACCGTATGTGGAGGAAGAAGACGATGCAACAGCGGGGAAAGCTCCTTCGCAAGCCGAACTTGAGACAGAACTGTATAAAGAGGTGGAAACCCCCGATAAAATATACGACAATGTAGAGGTGATGCCCGAATATCCCGGTGGATACATAGCAATGGTGCGTTATATCACACAAAATATGAAATATCCTATGGCTGCGCAGAAAAATGGTACACAAGGAAAAGTCGTTGTAGGATTTGTGGTGGATAGGGATGGCAGTATCATCAATGCACATGTGTTGATAGGGCTTGATTCTGTTTTGGATGAAGAAGCTCTTCGGATTATTAAGTCAATGCCCCGATGGACGCCGGGAAAATTGAATGGTAACCCTGTCAGGGTGAATTATAAGATTCCGATTACTTTCAAATTATCATAGAAAGATAGCTTTTTATCTATGAATTATGATTATTTTGGTTAACTTTGTCTGTTTCCATGCGGTCAATCGCTTTTCGAGAATAGCAAGAAACAGGGTCGACACGACTTTGTGCAGATAGCACAGGAACGTTTCACCACAGATTATCCATACCGAGCAGTAATGAATTAAAATTTCATTCCTGTAAATCTGTGGTGAATGCCAATCTGACCGGCCTCTAGAATAGAATGATTAACCTTTAAAATACGGAAGAAATGGGAAAAACAATATTCTTCTTTGTAATTTCTTTCCTGCTGGCAGCATGTAGCGGGGAGCCTGTGTGCTATTATTTGGATGCCACCGGAGGTAATGACAATAATAGCGGCCTGTCGCCGAATAAAGCATGGAAAAGTCTGGATAAATTGCGTGAAGTTACCTTGTTGCCCAATAATAAGGTATTATTGAAGCGTGGTGACGTTTTTATTGGCGAATTGGAAATATCTGCTCAAGGCTTGCCCGAAAACCGTATTTGGATAGATGCTTATGGTGACGGAGAGCGTAAACCCTGCATCGTAGGGCGCGACACTTCCCTGTATGCAGTCCGTATATATAATTCGGATTACGTGACCCTGCAAAATCTGGAAATAGTGAATACCGGGTCTCAACCTCTTCCTTACCGTTCGGGTTTGAAAATAGAGAGTATGGATTATGGAGTTTCTCGGCATATTGAGGTTCGTGACGTAACCGTGCGTGATGTCAACGGCTCATTGGTGAAAGGAAAAGGCGGCGGTTGTGGCATCTATATCGTGAACGGAGGTAAAAAGAAGGTTTCAACCTTCGACCATTTAATCATAGAAGGTTGCCATATCTTACGTTGCACCCGTAATGCCATGATTTGGTCGGCTTATAGTGACCGTCAGAATTGGCATCCTAATATGCACACCGTGATACGTGGAAACTTAATAGAAGAAGTGCCGGGTGACGGAATCGTGCCTATCGGTTGTGATAGTACTCTAATAGAATATAATGTGATGCGTAACTGTCCCGATATGCTTCCCGATACTGAAGCGGCTGCCGGCATCTGGCCTTGGAGTTGCGACAATACGTTGGTGCAGTTCAATGAAGTCAGCGACCATAAAGCCCCATGGGATGCGCAGGGCTTTGATTCGGACTGGAACTGTACGGGAACGGTTATTCAGTATAATTACAGCCATGATAACTATGGCGGTTTGGTGCTGATATGCAATGACGGCACAGCATCCAAATCTTTCAATGTTGGCAATTTGGGAACAATTGTCCGTTATAATGTAAGTATAGGGGATGGGGTGCGCCCCAAACCCACCCGTGCCGGTATGTTTTCACCGGCTATCCATCTTGCCGGGCCTGTAAAGAACAGTCGTATTACTCATAACATCATTCATGTGAACCGCAAGCCGATGGAAAATATAGACCGTACTATGGTTACATTGGATTCGTGGGGCGGCTATCCCGACAGCACTTTCTTTGATGGTAATATCTTCTATACTCCCGAAGTCAGCCGGTTTACAACTACCGAGTCCACTCATAATTTCTTCAGAGGGAATTACTATTTGGGGAAATTCAAGAATTTGCCCGAGGACAGTGAGATGCGTCAGGCCTCGGATATTTATCGTGATAAGGTGGTGAGCGTGGACGAGAATGGTTATCGGGGATTGGCTTTGCTGATGGATACTTTGGAGGTAGCCGGTACAAAAGGTGTTTTTGTGAACAAAGAAAAGGTGAAGACTTTTCTATTGTTGGGAAGGTGAAGAGGTGTAAAAAGGACAACGCTCTTGTCTGGTTTCTGAGGATGTGTCAAAACGTGGATAATGCTGTCGTTTCGTTCGTAGGGGCGAGGTGCGCTCGCCCGAAAACAGTTTATTTTGTGTCTTCGGGCAGGCAAACCCTGCCCCTACAACTGACGATTGGATAGACTGGTTTAGTTTTGACATACTCACTCGATTGAACAGAGTATTTTCCGCCCTCAAATAAAGTAGTTTCACACCGTATGAAACACACCGCACGTGTGCATGCGGGAGAAAGAAGCAAAGGACGCGTTTATCGATTTGTATAGGGGAAAATGCACAAAGTGATGCGCTTTTTGGCAAAAGCGAGAGATATGCTCTCACCCTTCGGCTCATCTCTCACCCCTATCTCTCACCCCTGAAAACCTTTATATATCGAACTTTTAGGGGTATGGGTGAGAGATAAAAATGAATAATTACTTTGAAAGCTGAAGAGATAGAATTTTTCTAATTATAAAAAGAAAGATTGTGTTTATGAAGCATGAATAGTTTTTTTGCTATCTTTGTCTGTCTCCATGCAGTCAATCGCTTTTCGAGATATCAAGGAATGAAGGAAAAACCTTAAATAGAATAAAATGAGGAAGCAATCTTTTTGTTGGATGGCAATAGCTGTACTATTGTGTTCATGCGGCGGTAAAACGACTCGCCAGGAAGTGGAGGATGAAATCATTTCGCCTCGTATGATTGATTTGTCAGAGGTGAGATATTCGGATACTCCGCAGTTGTTATCTGCCTTTGTCGACAGTATCGAGTATATTCGAATATCAGATACTCTGTTGATACCTGATTTGCGGAAAGTGCATCTGGCAGAAGATGCTAAAGGGAATGTGTACTTGGACTTCGATAAAATATATAAATATACTGCTGACGGGCGGTTCGTCCAGTCTTTATTCAAGATAGGAGAGGGGCCCGGTGAAGTGAATGTCAAATATGAACCCGGTATTTATAATATGTGTGAGCATACTGTTTGGGTGCAGAAATATGGAGAGCAATATAGTAAATATACGTTAGACGGTGAGTTTGTAGGAAGCATGAATCGTAAAACAGGGATAACTAATTTTAATCTGCTTGCCTGTTGGAATAATGGTGAACTCTTTCGTTATGAAAGCGATATGAATCCTCAGAAAGGAGATGTCGTAAACTTGGACAGCGCTTACTTTTTCAAGGTAAGAGATAAAAATGGGAAAATAGTTTATCAGCTTCCCAATTATCATTTTGATATAAAGGCTACCTCGCCGGGGCATGGTACTATCCTTACGTTGGGAGGGCCTATTGATTATGGGGAAATAAGTAAATCGCTTTTCTGGGTGAAGCCGATTCATGTAGATACCGTTTATTGTACAACGGATTGGACAGACGTCCGCCCTTATTATATCATACGGAAAAACGATAAGGCGGCAGATTATGAATGGTATGTGCGGATGCAGGTGGGGGACCTCACGCGGGAGGATGCCGGAAAGGAACAGCTGACGAGTGTCTGTGCATTTCAGTCGGGAATGTTGTTTGGATACTTATTTGACAGACAACAGTTCGGAGTGGGATTTTGTCAGGCAAACGGTAAGGCCGGAGCGGTCTCTAAAGTCTTTAAGAATGATGTCGACGGGTATTGTCCGTCGCTTGATATGTGGCAGGCTATGGGATATAAGATACTCTACCCCAGGAATGGCTATTTGTATCTGTTGGTTGATGCTTTCAAGTTCTTTGAAGAAGGAGCGAAGTCTCCTTTTGCCGACCTGACGGAAGATAGTAATCCGGTGTTGGTCAAGCTGAAGTTAAAATAATCAGAAAGCGGTGACTGCAGATATTCAATGTATCGTGTATCTGCTGTCACCGCTTCCGGTCTATTGGTGTATTATCTGTTTTTATACATCCTTTCGTAATACTTCTGATAGTCACCGCTGGTTACATCTTCCACCCAAGCTTGGTTCTCCAGATACCATTGGATGGTTTTCACGATGCCCACTTCAAATTTTGTTTCAGGATACCAGCCCAGTTCCTTTGTAATCTTTTCGGGGTCGATGGCATAACGCTGGTCATGTCCCAAACGGTCTTTGACGAACGTAATCAGTGATTCGTTTATCCAGTCAATGCTGATTTCGCCGTTCTCTTTCCGTTCCTTCTTTTTTAATACCTTGCGATATTCCGGATTTTCGGTCATCATTTGATGGATAGTGGCGATGGTAAGCTTGACTATTTCTATATTTTGCTTTTCATTGTGCCCGCCTACATTGTAAACTTCTCCGTTGCGTCCCTGGCGTACCACCAAATCGATGGCTTTGCAATGGTCTTCCACATACAGCCAGTCACGCACGTTGCTGCCGTCACCGTAAACGGGAAGCTTCTTGCCTTCCAGAATATTCTTGATGATAAGCGGAATCAGTTTCTCGGGAAAATGGTAAGGGCCGTAGTTGTTGGAACAACGGGTGACGGTGACAGGCATTTTGTATGTATCACGATATGCCATCACAATCATGTCGGCACTTGTCTTTGAGGCACTGTAAGGGCTGTGAGGGCAAAGAGGTGTCTCTTCTGTAAAGAAACCTTCGGCTCCCAGGCTGCCATATACTTCGTCGGTAGACACCTGATGATAGCGTACGTCTTTGCGCCAAGTGGGATAACCGTATTCGTCTTTACCGGTCACCCATGCACGGCGGGCGGCATCCAGCAGGTTTTGTGTGCCAAGGATGTTGGTCTGTAAAAACAGTTGCGGGTTCTCAATGCTGCGGTCCACGTGGCTCTCGGCGGCAAAGTTCACCACATAATCAAACTTATATTCAGCAAAGAGCTGGTCGGCAAGTGCTTGGTCGCAGATATCTCCTTTTACAAAGAAGCAACGTTCATTATCAATGTCAGATGCAATGGTTCCCAGATTTCCGGCGTAGGTCAGGGCGTCAAGGACAACGACCTTGATATCGTCATGCTTGGCCAAAATGTACTTTAAATAGTTGGCGCCGATGAATCCGGCAGCTCCTGTAACGAGATAAGTCTTCATATTTCTTAGTTTTTACTGTTTTAGTGGTGCAAAGTTCGGAAAGATTTTCTTACTATCCAACTTATTCTGCCAATTCTATTACTTCTAAATCTTTAAATTCTCCTTGGTCTATTACAAAACGCACTAATGTGCGAACGGTGTGGAAACCCGATTTGCCGGCTGCTCCCGGATTGATGTGCAGCAGGCCGAGGGTCTTGTCATATTTCACCTTCAGAATGTGGGAGTGTCCGCTGATGAATAACTTTGGCGGCCTTACAAACAGGCTGCCGCGGATGGATGGGTCGTAATTGCCCGGATAACCGCCGATGTGCTTCATCAGTACTTCTGCACCGTCGACAGTAAAACGATTTATCTGCGGATAAAGTTTACGGATTTCTTGTCCGTCGATATTGCCGTATACGGCACGAAAGGGTCGGAAGGCCGCTAAGCGTTCGGCAACTTCCACTGAGCCGATGTCGCCTGCATGCCAAATCTCGTCACATTCCTCAAAGTATTTTAAATATTTATCGTCCCAATATGAATGAGTATCCGATAATAATCCAATTCTAGTCATCGTTTGTTTGTTTATTATCAACAAAGGTACTATATTTGACACAAATCTTAGCATAATATGGAGAGCAAATATCATTATTTTAAACGTGATATCAGTTGGTTATCATTTAATCATCGGGTATTGCTGGAAGCCGATGATGATTCCCTTCCGTTGTATGAGCGAATAAATTTTGTTTCGATATATTCTTCCAATCTCGAAGAGTTCTATAAAATACGTGTGGCAGAGCATAAGGCAATTGCATCGGGCGGCCATAGTGATGATGTTACTCAGGAAGAGGCAAAACATCTTATTCATCAGATTACCGAGGTGGTGAATGAGCAGATGGAGGACCGTATTCGTATTTATGAACGTAAGTTGATTCCCGCTTTGCGTGAGCAGCAGCATGTGGTGTTTTATCAGAGTAAGCAGGAAGTGGAACCCGTGCATACGGAGTTTATCAGGAATTTCTTTAAGGAGGAGATTTTTCCTTATCTGCAACCTGTGCCTGTGTGCAAGAACCGTATCAAGACTTTTTTACGTGATAACCGCCTTTATCTTTCGGTGCGTGTCATCCGTCGTGACACCGGTGAGAAGGAATACTATATCATTAAATTGCCTTATAGTAAAGTGCCCCGTTTCATCGAGCTTCCCCGAGTGGGTGATTATTTCTATCTGATGTATATGGAGGATATCATCAAGGCAAATATCGACCGTATGTTTCCCGGCTATGAGTTGGACTGTAGTTATTGTTGCAAGATTTCGCGTGATGCCGATATTTTTGTCGACGATGCCGAAAGTGCTGAAAAGATGGTGGAGCAACTGAAAAAGAAGGTGAAGAAGCGCAAGATAGGGGCGGTATGTCGTTTTGTGTATGACCGCAAGATGCCTGCCGACTATCTGGAATTCCTTGTGGATGCGTTTGGCATCAACCGTGATGAGTTGGTTCCGGGTGACAAGCATCTTAACCTTGAAGACTTGTCGCATTTGCCCAATCCTAATCGTGACAGTGAGGCGCCGGTCAAGCCGGTACCTATGAAACTGAATTATCTGGATGAAAAAGAATCCATCTTCCGATATGTCAATAAGCGTGATTTGCTGTTGCATTTCCCCTATCATTCGTTCGACCATTTTATCCATTTCCTTTACGAAGCGGTGCATGACCCTTCCTGCAAGGAGATTATGATTACCCAATACCGGGTGGCAGAAAACTCGGAGGTCATCAATACGCTGATAGCTGCTGCACAGAACGGCAAGCAAGTGACTGTCTTTGTGGAGCTGAAGGCACGTTTTGATGAAGAAAACAATTTGGCTACGGCCGAGCTGATGGAGAAAGCGGGGATACACATTATATATAGTATCCCGGGATTGAAAGTGCATGCAAAGGTGGCATTGGTGCTCCGTCGCAACAAGGAAGGAAAGCAAGTGCGCAGCTATGCTTATATCAGTACGGGTAATTTCAATGAGAAAACGGCAACGGTATATGCCGATTCGGGCTTGTTTACTTCGAATGAAGTAATTGTCAATGACTTGCATACACTTTTCCGTGTGTTGCGTAAGGAGGTGACTGAACCGAAATTCAAACGTCTGCTGGTGGCACGGTTCAACCTGCTGCCGGAGTTGCGCAGACGGATTGGTTATGAAATAAATATGGCAAAAGCCGGGAAGGAGGCACATATCATTCTGAAAATGAACGCGCTGCAAGACCCGGCTATGATTGGTGAACTTTATAAGGCGAGTGAAGCGGGTGTAAAGATTGATTTGATAGTCCGCGGCATCTGTTGTTTGATACCCAATCAAGCATACAGCAAGAACATCCGCATCACCCGCATTGTAGACAGTTTCTTGGAACATGCCCGTATCTGGTACTTCCTGAACGGTGGAAAACCGCTTCTTTTCATGGGGTCGCCAGACTGGATGAGGCGTAATCTGTATCGACGGATAGAGGCGGTGACTCCTGTCATGGACGGAGGGTTGAAACAGGAGATGATTGATATGCTTCATATCCAGTTGAGGGATAACCAAAAGGCAGGATGGGTGGACGAGAACTTAAAGAATGTGCTGAAAAAGAATCCGAATGAAGAACCGGTGCGCGCCCAATATGCATTTTATGAGTATCTGAAGGAGAAGAATGAGCGTAATCAGTCATAACTTAATGTGTTTTTCATTAGTGGTGCATGCCGGCAGCGTGGGTCTGGAACAACAGAGACCATGCCAGAATGATAGGTCGCTTTCATTTTGACATAGCCTCTGTTGGTACGTCCATGCGTGTTATTCTTGGATTCCCAGTTTCAGCTTGACGAACTCTTTAATAAACTGCACAGTTCCGTCTATACCCAATACCGACGAGTCAATGCATAGATGATAAGTCTCTGCAGCTCCCCATGTCTTATAGCTATAATAATTATAATAGGAAGAGCGTTTTTTATCTGCTTTCTCCATCAGCTCTTCGGCAGCTTCCGACGGTATGTGGTGAATTCTCATCAGTCGCTCTATTCTCGCTTCCTTTGAGGCAGATACAAATATATTGACGCAACGAGGATGGTCGCGCAGGATATAGTCGGCACATCTTCCCACAAACAGACAAGATTGTCTTTCGGCCAGCTCGCGTATCACATCGCTCTGAATCTTGAACAGTGAATCATTGCTCAGACAGCTTCCGTAGGGGATGGCGCCATCACTGATAAAAGGAAAACGTGTTCCGAACAGACCACCGATGATGCTTTGCGAAGCCCGTTCGTCGGCCTTCTCGAAAAACTCCTTGCATAATCCGCTTTCGTCGGAAGCAAGTTTAATCAATTCTTTATCATAGAAGGCGATACCGAACGTTTTTGCCAGCTTCTCGCCTATTTCTTTACCACCACTGCCTAGCTGACGGCCTAGGTTTATAACATAATGCTCGTTCATAGTCGTAACAAATTAGTAAGTATATATCGGCAAATATAATTATTTAATTTGAAACTTGCTTATGTGCATGGGACTTAAAAATCTGGAATTGTCGATAAAGCATGACGGCTGCTACGATACTGGCCGCCAAATCGGAAATCGGCATACTCATCCAGATTCCTTTTGATCCCCAGAATATGGGCAGAATGATGATGCAAGGTAATAAGAAAAGCAGTTGGCGGGTAAGGGATAGGAAAATGGCCTTGGATGCCATTCCGATACTTTGGAAAAAGTTGGAAGTAACCATCTGAAAGCCGATAATGGGGAAAAACATGACCACGATACGCAGCCCGGTGGCCGAAAGATTGATTAATCCTTCATGGGTGGTAAAGGCGGATACAGCCAATTCGGGCATCAGTTCGCCTACAAGGAATCCGGTGGTGGTGACGATGGTTGCTCCGTAGATGGTCAGTTTCAGTACTTGGTTGACACGATGGTATTGCTGGGCGCCGAAATTGTATCCGGCAATGGGCTGCATGCCTTGGTTTAATCCCATGACAATCATGACAAACAGGAACACGATGCGGTTTACAATACCGAAAGCACCGATGGCCAGGTCACCGTCATACTCTTTCAATCCTTTGTTGATGAAGATGACAATGAAACAGGCTGCCAAATTCATCAGGAAAGGGGACATGCCGATGGCAATGGTGTTTTTTACGATACCGCTGCGTAGTTTGTAAATGCCGCGACGCAGGTGGAGCAGCTCGTTTTTGTTGGTGAAGGTCTTGAACTGCCATGTCAATGAAATGATTTGTGCCAAGATAGTGGCAATTGCCGCACCTTCAATGCCCCATTTGAATATATAAATGAAGATAGGGTCGAGCAGTGTATTGATAATAACGGTGGTGATAGTGGCTATCATTGCTTTTTGCGGATGTCCGGATGCCCGGAGCAAGGCGTTCAGCCCGAGATACATGTGTGTCACTACATTACCCAGAAGAATGATGTACATATAATCGCGGGCGTAGGAGATAGTGTCTGCGCTGGCCCCGAAAAAGTAGAGAATAGGGTCGAGAAAAAGAAGTGTGAGGATGGTGAAGCCAATACCGATAATGAGATTCAGGGTGATGACATTACCTAAAATATGCTGGGCGGTATCATAATCCTTTTGTCCCAATCTGACAGAAACAAGTGTGGAAGCACCTACGCCTACCAGCGAACCGAAGGCGGCTGCCAGATTCATAAGAGGGAAAGTAATGGCTAATCCTGAAATGGCTAACGGTCCTACCCCATGTCCGATAAAGATACTGTCTACCATGTTGTAAAGCGATGAGGCGGTCATTGCGATGATTGCGGGGATTGCGTATTGCATCAATAATTTTCCAATTCGTTCTGTGCCTAGTTCTGTTGCTGTTCCTGCTTTTGCCATACTTTTTCTTTTTACCTGTTTAATTCTGAAATTCGTTGCAAAGGTACGCAAAAATTGAGCTTGAGGAAAAAGATTATGTATCTTTGCGATGAAAAAAATAATAAGTAACAGTAGCTAAGATGAATTTTAAGAGTAGAATAGTGATGGGCTGCCTGCTTGGAGTATGTGTATTGCAAGTATCGGCGGAAAAGACTTATAAATATCGTATCAGTCTTCGTGATAAAGCGGAAACGGCTTACTCTGTCGGCAGTCCGCAAGCATATCTTTCAGAACGTGCCTTGGAACGCCGGGAGCGGCAGGGCTTGAAGGTGGATGAGACAGATTTGCCGGTGTGCCGTACTTATGTTGATGCTATCGTGGGTAAGGGTGCCTCTGTAGTGACAAAAAGTAAATGGAACAATACGGTGGTGGTAGAAGTGACCGACACTGCCTTGATAGAACAAATAGCGGAATTGCCCTTTGTTGTGAAAACAAAGAAAGTATGGACTGCTCCGGATAGTATTCCGGCCCGCAATGCGGAACGCAAGAAGGAGGTGACAAACAAGTTTTCGAAAACGGATAACTATTACGGTCAGGCTTATCGGCAGATTGCCGTTCACCGGGGAGACAGGCTTCATGCCGCAGGTTTCAAAGGGGAAGGAATGCAGATTGCGGTCATCGATGCAGGCTTTTATAATGCTGACGAGATAAAGTTTTTCAAGAAAATGCATCTCTTGGGGATTCGTGATTTTGTAAATCCGCAGTCGGATATCTATGCTGAGAACTATCACGGCATGAAAGTGTTATCATGTTTGGCGGCCAATCAGCCGGATGTGCTGGTGGGGACTGCGCCCGAGGCTTCTTATTGGTTGCTTCGCAGTGAAGATGATGATACGGAGCAGCCGGTAGAGGAGGATTACTGGGCGGCAGCTTTGGAATTTGCCGATAGTGTGGGGGTAGATGTGGTGAATACTTCGTTGGGATATTATGAGTTTGATGATAAAGCGTGTAATTATCGTTACCGTGACTTGGACGGACATTATTCTTTGATGTCAAATTCTGCTTCGATGGCGGTCGACAAAGGACTGGTGGTGGTATGCAGTGCAGGAAATTCCGGCCGTGGCACTTGGAAGAAGCTGACTCCTCCGGGAGATGCGGAGCATGTTATCACCGTGGGTGCCATAGATAAAAATCTGGTGAATGCAGACTTCTCTTCTATCGGCAATACGGCAGACGGTCGTGTGAAGCCTGATGTGATGGCAGTGGGAGTAAGTTCTGCGGTATCCGGCAATGACGGCACGGTGGCTCATGCCAATGGCACTTCGTTTGCATCGCCCACATTTTGCGGATTGGTGGCTTGTTTTTGGCAGGCCTGTCCGTGGCTGACTGCCAAACAAGTGGTGAAGGCCATGCAGGACGCCGGCGACCGTAAAGAGTATCCCGATAATATTTTCGGTTACGGAATACCCGATGTGTGGAAGGCTTATCAATCGGAATTGAAAAAGAAAAGGCCGTAACAAGCTGATTGCATCGGCAAGGGTGACTCTGAGTGAAATGAAGAATCAGGTATTATAAATGAATAAACGAAATATGGATGCACCTCCTCTGTCCTTATATGAATTGAATGCGCTGGTAAAACGCAGCATCACCTCTTGTATGCCCGATACTTATTGGCTGCAGGCGGAACTGAGTGATGTGCGTAGCAACTACTCCGGCCATTGTTACCTTGAGTTTGTGCAAAAAGAGCCGAGAGGAAATAATTTGATAGCCAAGGCCCGGGGAACTATTTGGAGTAATGTGTACCGGCTGCTGAAACCTTACTTTGAGGAAGAGACCGGACAGGCATTTGTGGCGGGCATTAAAGTGTTGGTGGAGGTGTCGGTGGAGTTTCACGAACTTTACGGATACTCATTGACTGTAGTCAATATTGACCCTACCTATACGTTGGGGGATATGGCACGCCGTCGGCGTGAAATATTGAGGCAGTTGGACGAAGAGGGTGTCCTCACTCTGAATAAAGAGTTGGAACTTCCTTTGCTCACTCAGCGGATTGCAGTCATTTCATCTGCCACGGCAGCCGGTTACGGAGACTTCTGTAATCAATTGGAGCATAATCCATACGGCTTTATTTTCTATCCTCGTCTTTTTCCTGCCGTCATGCAGGGCGACAGGGTGGAGGAAACCATCATTGCAGCCCTCGACACCATCAATGCGCAGCGTGACGACTGGGATGTAGTGGTCATTATTCGGGGAGGCGGTGCCACTTCCGACCTTTCGGGCTTCGATACCTACGAGCTGGCGGCAAACTGTGCACAATTTCCGTTGCCTATCATTACAGGCATCGGGCATGAACGTGACGATACCGTTCTCGACAGTGTTTCACACACGCGTGTGAAAACACCAACGGCTGCTGCCGAATTTCTCATTAACCATCTGCACGACACGGCTGAGACGCTGGAAGATTATGCGTCGTCCATTCTTTATGCCGTCACTGCCCGGATGGAGAAGGAAAAGACGAGGCTTACCCGCCTGGTGGAACGTATCCCGATGCAGACCCGTATGCGCATACAGGAGGAAAGGCATCGGCTGGAGTTAGTTGAGAAGCACGTGGAAACTCTTTCTCAGAAGAGGCTGGCGGAAGAGAATCATCGTCTCCGGCTCTTGGAGCAACAGATAAAAGCGGCTTCGCCCGAACATCTGCTGAAACGCGGTTACAGCATTACCCTGAAAGAGGGGAAAGCTGTTACAGATGCCTCTTGCCTGAAAGAGGGTGACAAACTCATCACCCGCTTCGCAAAAGGAGAAGTGAGAAGTATAGTAATAACCGATAAATAATATTCAAGAATATGGCAGCAAAGAAACAGACATACGAACAGGCCATGAAGCGCCTCGAAGAAATAGTTGCCCGCATCGATAGTAATGAACTCGACATTGACAGCTTGGGTGAAAGCCTTAAAGAAGCGCAGGAACTCATTAGGTTCTGCCGTGAGAAGCTTTATAAGGCTGACGGGGAAATCAAGAAAATATTGGAAGAGGAAGATAAATGATAAACAATTCTTCCTATTTGGTTGGAATTTGCAAATATAAACCTTAATTTTGCTCGCAATCGTAAATAATAATATTAAAAGCATACACAATGAAAGAGATTGATTGGGCGAATCTGTCCTTCGGCTATATGAAGACAGATTATAATGTACGTTGTTACTATCGCGACGGTGCATGGGGAGAATTGGAACTTTGTTCGGAAGAAACACTGAATATTCACATGGCGGCTACTTGTCTGCACTATGGACAGGAAGCATTTGAGGGTCTGAAAGCATATCGCGGTAAAGACGGTAAAGTTCGTATCTTCCGTCCGGAAGCCAACGCACAGCGTTTGCAGAGTACTTGTAATGGTATCCTAATGCCTGAACTGCCGACAGAGACATTCCTTGCAGCAGTGAAAAAGGTGGTGAAAGCCAACGAGCGTTTTATCCCTCCTTACGAAAGCGGCGCTTCTCTTTATATCCGCCCCTTGCTTATCGGAACCGGTGCACAGGTAGGTGTACATCCTGCCAACGAATATATGTTTGTCGTATTTGTAACTCCTGTCGGTCCTTACTTTAAGGGAGGTTTCTCTACTAATCCATACGTTATTATCCGTGAGTTCGACCGTGCGGCTCCTTACGGAACCGGCCGTTACAAGGTAGGCGGAAACTATGCAGCCAGTTTGCTTGCCAACAAGAAAGCACATGATTTGGGCTACTCTTGCGAGTTCTATCTGGATGCAAAAGAAAAGAAATACATCGACGAATGCGGTGCCGCCAATTTCTTCGGAATCAAAAACAATACGTATATCACCCCGAAATCATCTTCTATCCTGCCTTCCATCACTAACAAGAGCTTGATGCAATTGGCAGAAGATATGGGTATAAAAGTAGAATGCCGCCCTGTTCCTGAAGAAGAACTGAAAACATTCGAAGAAGCGGGTGCTTGTGGAACAGCAGCTGTTATCAGCCCCATTCAGCGAATTGATGATTTGGAAAACAATAAATCGTATGTCATCTCGAAAGATGGTAAGCCGGGACCGATTTGCACAAAACTGTACACAAAGTTACGTGCCATTCAGTATGGTGACGAACCTGATACTCATAATTGGGTCACCATTCTTGATTAATATTTGTGAGGGACATAAACTTCCTCTCAGTGAAAAGAATAATAAGGTTTGCAAGCGAATTGCAAGCCTTATTTTTTTTCTCTTTCTTAGATATTCCCTACCTTTGCCAGACAAAACAAATAATCATAAGAATTTGCATGGGAAAAGGAAAACTAGAGAAATTTGCAGATATGCGTGACTATCCGCACGTGTTTGAATACCCTTATTCGGTGGCCGATAATGTTCCTTTTGAGATGAAAGGGAACTGGAACCGTGACTTTTTTAAAAATGATAATCCAATCGTGCTTGAATTGGGGTGCGGACGTGGGGAGTATACGGTAGGACTGGGGCGTATGTATGCCGATAAGAACTTTATCGGGGTAGATATAAAAGGAGCCCGTATGTGGACTGGTGCTACAGATGCGCTGAAGGCAGACATGAAGAACGTGGCATTTCTGCGCACCAATATTGAAATTATCGAACGCTTCTTTGCTCCCGGCGAGGTAAGTGAAATCTGGCTCACCTTTTCAGACCCTCAGATGAAGAAGGCCACCAAGAGACTCACCTCTACCTATTTTATGAACCGTTATCGCAAGTTCTTGAAACCGGACGGATTAATCCATCTGAAGACTGACAGCAATTTTATGTTCACTTATACTCGTTATATGGTAGAGGAGAATCATTTTCCTGTCGAGTTCCTGACTGAAGACTTGTATCATTCAGGGCTTGTCGACGATATTTTGGGTATTCGCACTTATTATGAACAACAATGGCTCGACCGTGGTTTGAACATCAAATATATGAAGTTCCGCTTACCGCAAGAAGGGGAGTTGCGCGAACCCGATGTGGAAATCGAATTGGACGAATATCGCAGTTACAACCGTAGCAAGCGAAGCGGTTTGCAAACAAGTAAATAATAAATAATCTACATTATGACCTTATATCCAAAATTGATTCTAGACGCTCTGGCAACGGTGCGTTATCCCGGAACGGGAAAGAACTTGGTTGAAGCGGAGATGGTTGCCGATAATCTCCGTATTGATGGAATGTCTGTCAGTTTCTCTCTGATTTTTGAGAAACCCACCGATCCGTTTATGAAATCTATGTTGAAGGCTGCCGAAACAGCTATTCACACTTATGTATCTCCTGATGTTCAGGTTACTATCTCTACGGAGAGCCGTCAGGCGGCACGTCCTGAGCCGGGCAAGATGCTTCCTTTGGTGAAAAATGTCATAGCTGTTTCTTCAGGCAAAGGAGGGGTGGGTAAATCTACCGTAGCTGCCAACCTTGCAGTCGCATTGGCTAAGTTGGGCTATAAAGTGGGTTTGCTGGATGCTGATATATTCGGTCCTTCCATGCCGAAAATGTTTCAGGTGGAAGATGCCCGTCCATACGCTGAGCAGATTGACGGTCGCGATTTGATTGTCCCGATTGAGAAGTATGGCATCAAACTCCTTTCCATCGGTTTCTTTGTAGACCCCGACCAGGCAACCTTGTGGCGTGGCGGTATGGCGAGCAATGCCTTGAAGCAATTAATAGGAGATGCCAATTGGGGCGAATTGGACTATTTTATTCTCGATACTCCTCCGGGTACCAGTGATATCCATCTTACTTTGGTACAGACACTTGCCATTACGGGAGCCGTAATTGTCAGCACACCGCAACAAGTGGCATTGGCCGATGCGCGCAAGGGTATCAATATGTATACTAATGATAAGGTGAATGTGCCGATTCTCGGATTGATAGAGAACATGTCATGGTTTACTCCTGCCGAACTGCCCGAAAACAAATACTATCTGTTTGGTAAAGAAGGTGCGAAACAGTTGGCGGAAGAGATGAATGTTCCTTTGCTGGGACAGATTCCTATTGTGCAAAGTATCTGCGAGAATGGTGACAAGGGCACTCCTGCTGCTTTGGACGAAACGACTATTACAGGACGTGCTTTCTTGGAATTGGCGGAGAATGTGGTGAAGCAGACTGCGAAGCGCAATGCAGAACAGGCACCGACACATATTGTAGAGCTGAAAAAATAAGCTGATACTGGAGAAGGCTGTGTAAAAATAAAACCGGCCTGTCATGCTGTAAGGAGATGTATCAAAACTTTTCTTTTATCGAAGAGGATGTGTCAAAACAAAAATGACCCTTCCGAAAAGTTACAGATTGTAACTACCACACTTAAAAGAGCCGTATCAAACTCTGTTTCGAGTAATGATACGGCTCTTTCAGGTTCAGTAGAAATCTTATGGTGATGACTTTCGGGCTCTCTGCCAACACTATGGAAGTGATTTTCTATAGTAGAAAATACTGCTGTTGAAAGCAAAGGTATTTCATGGCTCTTCTTGTTATTTGGGTGGGAAATACACTGTGATAATGAAATTATTGGTTTTAATCGGTTCGTTCTCTTTATTTTTTGCCGGGTCTATTGGCTTGATGCTTTTAACAAGCCGAAGGGCTTCCTCATCCAACTTTTCTTCGCCGGATTTGCGGAAAAGCCGAATTTGGGATAGATGACCTTGTTCATCTACGGCGGCTCTAATCATTACTGCTTTTTCGTTCTTTGCATCCCAGTCTTTGTATTTGTTGTTCTCTCGGAAATAGTTTTTCCATTCATAGAAGAATGGAGTGGTAACAACTACTGTATCTTTGGAATCGGATGTATCGATATGAGTCAGGGATGAGGCGGTCTTTTCCATCTCTTGATAGCCGGACGGTGCAATCACTTGCACTCCGGGAGTTGTTTGAGCGGGAGTCAGTGTGTGGCTGTCTTTTATATCACCTATTAATATATAGTTGTTGTCGTCTTCCGAAAAACTATTGATTAATTGAGTCCATTTGCTCTGTTCATCTTCAGTCATGCCGGTAGCCGTAGACAATGTTGTTTCCATCTTTCCTTTCAGGTCGCCCGGGTCGAAGTTCTGCACGAAACGTCCTTCCATGAAAGCCAAGTCGGGGTATTCTATTTCGATATTTGCCAAATAATCATTGACGAACTTCACATAACTGCCTTTTAGGGTTGACTTGTCAATCAGAATGTAGCGGAATCCACTGGCTTTTGAGCCAAAGGCCCCTGTCGTCAGTTTTGTCATCAAACATACTATGTAGTAATCTTTCAATTCAGTAAAACTATGGCGGATGATTTCGCTGTTTTCAAAGTCTGTGGTGAAGACAGGATATAGTTTGTTTTCTTGGGCAGAATAATGATAGAGGGAGTCCTGGCGCGGCACCCATGAGAATTGCATAAAATCAAAAGACGTAGTGTTTTTCGTATTATATACTTCATTGCTATAATCATCGCCTACGTAGAACTGCTCACCGTTGACTTGTTGAAGTATATTTCCTTTAAAATCTTGTTGCCATACTGTCATATTGTTTTCCAACCATTTAAAAGGAATCATTCCCATGGTGAGTTGTCCTTTCTGCGTATCGATGTTGAATACTCCTTTGGGTATCCGGTTGGGAAGCGGAATGGGAGGGAGTGCATTTCCCTGCATGTCAAAAACCAGTATCTTGTTTGTTGTCCAAGGAAGCAGATAAATACGGTTGTTCTTTTCGTCTATTTGGTCGTCATACAGCACTTTATATTCGTTGGGGCCTTGTCCGAAGCTACCTATCTGATGGATATATTTCCCTTTTTGGTCGAATAGTTTATAGGGCACTTGACCGAAACCATGGATGCCGATATAGTGCTCTGAAACGGAGATTCCTCCTTGCCTGACCAATGCCGTTTCTGTGTTTTCCAACTTAATTAGCCGGAGGCTGTTTGTCAGTGCGCTGAGCGGTATAATTTGTTCTTTCTCTTTTACCTTGGAAAGGTGGAGAGTAGTCAGGGTATCGTGGTTATCAACTTGGCGAGAGGCCACAATGGGGCATTCATCAAGTAATCCGCCACCTGTTTGTTGGTTGTTTGAGGGATTGGAACAGGCAAATAAGCCGAACAATAATCCAATGTATAAAGAATAAATAGTGTATTTTCTCATCCGGATGTTATTAACAGGTTGAAAAGTGGCCGTAAGGAAGAGATACGGCCACTTATAGAGAGGTGTTCTGATTATAATTTGAATATAACCGGAACGGTATATCCTACGCGTACAACTTTACCCCTTTGCTTGCCGGGTTTCCATTTGGGCATAGAATTGACCACCCGTAATGCTTCGTCATTGAGCAATGGGTTGCCGCCTCTGATAATTTCGGGCGTACTGATAGAGCCGTCTTTTTCTATCACAAATTTAACTGATACCTTTCCCTCTACCTTTTTAGCTTTTGCTTCTTCAGGATATTTCATATTAGTCATGAGGAATTTCAAGCAAGCTGCCATACCGCCGGGGAACTCAGGCATTTCTTCTACAATCTGAAATAGTTGGTTATCATCGAAATCGGAGTTGGATTTGGCTTGCGTGCCATTGCTTTTGGTGTTGCCTTTAGCGGTATCCATTATTTTCTGATAGCCGGTGCCGTCTAATGAAAAGATGAGCGGAACAGTGTAGTATACTCTTACTTCTTTCCCTCTTTGTTTTCCCGGTTTCCATTTGGGCATAGAATTGACCACTCGCAATGCTTCTTCATTGAATATTGAGTTGTCACTTCGTACAACTTTGGCATTTGTAATGCTTCCGTCCTTTTCTATAACGAATCTCACCGATACTTTACCTGTTATTTTGTCTTTCTTGGCTTGCTCGGGATACTTGATGTTATTGCTCAGGAACTTTAAGCATCCCATCATGCCGCCGTCAACGTATTCGGGCATTACCTCAACGATGCTAAATATCGGGTCATCGTCTTGGTAAACTGCCGGTGTATCAATGGCCTTGGTTTCAGGCGCTTGAATGGCTGTCACCGTCTCGACCACCTCACTGGTGATGCGTTCGGTAGTCCGTGCCACCGTTTCAATGTTGCTGACCAAGAGTAGAGCAGCGGTCAGCGGTGCAAACAGGGCATATTTGATACGGCCTGCTGTGCGGGTTCTTCTTTTGTTCATCATAATAATGCGTTTCTTTAAATGTAATAAGTTGAAGTTATTATATAAACCGGTTTGTTTGTGTTGGTTGGCAAGCCCCAGCAGATGATACTGGTACTGCTGCCTGTTGGTTCCCGACTCCATAACGGTGTGGTCGGCAAGATATTCCAAGTTCAGTCTGATTTCACCTTTCAACAGCCACATGAAAGGATTCATCCAACAGATGATATTTACTATTTCACTGACAATGACATCAATGGAATGAAGCTGACGGGCATGTGTCAGTTCGTGTGTCAGGATGTCTTGTTTCTCATTTTCTTTCAGTTCCGGCAGATAGATAAAAATCCAGTGCCAGAATGAGAAAGGATTGTTCGGCGAAGGAAGGCTTTTTATCCGAATACCATTCACTGTTTCTTCTTTGCTTATCAAAGAGAGCCGGAAGATACTGAGCAATTGGATGATGAACCGGACGGAGAGCAGCACTACTCCGGTGAAATACACCCATGTAAACAGGGACATCAGTGTGGGAGTGGAGGCAGTAACCGTGGCGGTTGCTATTTCATTATTTGTGTTTGTGTCGTTGGTGATTAAAAGTGTATAATAGTCTGCCAGTTCGTATATGGCAGGCTGCTCTTTTACCCATGTCTGTATGTTGAGCAAGGGGTAAAGGAAAGAAAGCGTGAGAAAGCTAAGCAGAGCAATCCGGCGCCATTTAAAGAATGTGTCGCTGCCGCAAAACAGTTTGTAGAAAGCATAGAATAAGGCAATGCCTGCATTCACTTTCAGCATGTAGATAAGTTCGGGAGCCATAGTATTAACTGTTGATGAGGTTATTCTTCTTTTCCTTTTTCTATCAGGTCGATAATGTCTTTCAGGTCGTCTGTCGAAATCTTTTGTTCTTTGGCGAAGAAGGACACCATTTCCTTGTAAGAGTTGGCAAAGTAGTTTTGTACTACTCCTCCCATGAATGTACGCTTGTATTCGCTTTGCTTTATCAATGGAGTATATTGATAGGTGTTTCCAAAGCGCCGTGCGGCTACATATCCTTTACGCTTCAGATTATTGACAATGGAAGCGACGGTGGTGTAGGGCGGCTTTGGCTCCGGGAATTTTGAAACAATCTCTTTCACAAAGCAATCTCCTATGCTCCAGATGTAGAGCATGACTTCTTCTTCTTGTATTGTTAGTTTTTCCATAAGTATATGAGTTAATTACGATATTTTCGCAAACTTACGAAATTGTCGTAATTAAACAATGCAAGGAGGGTTAATTAATGCAAAGAGGGTGCATTAAATTAGTGATTGGCTATTTCCGTGCCGGTGAGACAGTCCGGCGGGATGTCCGGACAGCTATACTTATGGTTTGTTGTGCTGAGGGTTAGCTCATTTGTTGCATATCACACAGTTTCTTGTAATATCCGTCCATGGCCAACAAGTCTTCGTGCTTGCCGCGTTCCACGATGCGTCCTTCGTGCAGAACGCAAATCTCGTCTGCATTGCGGATAGTGGACAACCGGTGTGCGATGGCAATGGTTGTTCTGTTTTTCATTAATTTCTCCAAAGCATCCTGCACCATTCGTTCGCTTTCGGTGTCGAGTGCCGAAGTTGCTTCATCTAAAATCAGGATAGGAGGATTCTTCAGGATAGCTCGTGCAATGCTGATACGTTGGCGTTGGCCACCTGAAAGTTTACCGCCCCGATCGCCAATCATGGTGTCGTAACCGTTTTCGCTTGCTATGATGAAATCGTGTGCATTGGCTATCTTGGCAGCTTCAACCACTTGTTCCATGGTGGCGTTTTCTACACCGAAGGAGATATTATTATAAAAGGTATCATTAAACAGGATAGCTTCCTGGTTGACATTGCCCATAATGCTGCGCAGGTCGTGCAGGGTTGTATCTTTTACATTTATGCCGTCTATCAGGACTTCACCCTGTTGCACGTCATAGTAACGGGGAATAAGGTCTACCATGGTAGATTTTCCGGACCCCGACTGTCCGACGAGTGCCACCGTTTTTCCCTTTTTTATGGTGAGGTTGATATTTTGAAGCACCCATTGGTTCTCATATTTAAAGCATACGTCACGAAACTCTATCTTATCTTTCAGTGGACCGACGGGAATCGGAGTCGGGCTTATTTTCATCTTGTTTTCTGCCATTAGGATTTTGTCTACACGTTCCATGCTGGCAAGCCCTTTGGGTATGTTATATCCGGCCTTCGAGAAATCTTTCAATGGATTGATAACACTGTAGAGGATGGTCAGGTAAAAGATAAAGGAAGGAGCGGTGATGGTGTTGTTGTTGTGTAATATCAGTGTGCCTCCAAACCACAATACGATGACAATGAGTATTGTTCCCAAAAACTCACTCATCGGGTGTGCCATTTGCTGGCGGATATTAACGTGATTGATGGTATTGCGGTATAGATTGTTGGACTCAGTAAAGCGGGCATTCATCTTCTTTTCGGCATTGAAAGCCTTGATGATGCGCAGACCGCCAAGTGTCTCTTCCAGTTGTGACATTAAATCACTCCATTGTCCTTGGGCGATAAGCGAGCCGCGTTTCAGTTTCTTTCCTACTGTTCCCATTATCCAGCCCATGATGGGGACAATGGCGATGGTAAACAAGGTAAGTTGCCAACTGATGATGATAAGCGTCGTGAAATAAGAGATAATAAGAATGGGGTTTTTGAGTAACATATCCAATGAGGACATGATGGAGTTCTCTATTTCATTTACGTCACCGCTCATGCGGGCTATGATGTCGCCTTTTCTTTCTTCCGAGAAAAAGCCGAGAGGAAGACTGAGTAATTTTTTATAAAGTTGAACCCTGATATCGCGGACAATACCGGTACGGATGGGAATCATGGTGGCGGAAGAGAGGAAATAACATCCTGTCTTTAAGAAAGTCATACAAGCCATGAATAACCCCAGTAGCAAAAGGGTGGTGCTGGGGCCGTACTGGTTGATTAGTTCTGTGATGTAATATTGGAAATTGTTGATTACAATATCCTTGATGGAAGCGTCGGCATTCCACGGCATGAAAGTATAAGTGGCTTTCTCCATCTGAAACAGGATGCTCAGTATGGGCACGATGAGTGAGAAGGAGAAGATGTTTAAAACAGCTGATAATATATTGAATAGAGTACTTAAAGCTAGGTACTTCTTATAGGGAGGTACGAACCGACGGAGTATCTGTATAAATTCTTTCATGATTAATCTGTTGATTGATGGGCGCAAAGGTAGTAAAAAGCCATGAATAAAATGGAGGAAAGTGATAAAAGATGGGAGAGGGGGCGGAAAATTCTGTCTGAGGGTATATCAAAAATCTAAAGGAGCCGTTACGATTATGGGTATTAAGGAACTCCATGTCGATAGGAGAAATACTGGGTTACTGATGCGGGCGTGATGGGGATGTGTCAAAATTCCCCTTTTATTGAGAGTTTCGACACACTCTTATCATGTATACCTTTTGCAATTATTGTTTTTTATGCAATATATAATGGTCAGCCAATTCACCGGTTATTTCTTGTTTATACCTCTTTGGGCTTATGTCTGTTTTTTATCTCTTTCAGCCTTGCATATACGTGCATGCGGCTGAGGGTTATCTGTCGGCGATAAACAATACAAGTGGTGAGGAAATAAATGCCGGTTTGCAGCCACAGGGCATGATACTCTGTTGCAACATCGGGCAGTGTGGCCCCCATATTATTGATTCGCACAAAGCCGTTGATGCCGAAGGTGGAGGGAAATATCCATGAAATGATTCTCCAAAACTCGGGGATGGCAGAGCCGGGCCATGAGATGCCTGAAATGAATAATAAGGGCACGGATGTGAACACGTATATCATCATGCAGGCTTCGCGGTGGTGAATAAAGATGGAACAGGTCATTGCAAAGAAAATGCATGCCAATATATAGGGAAGCACGAAAGCGAAGAGTGTGCTTGGCTGTGCTATCTGTACCAAACTGAATATTTGGGGTACCAGACAAAGCATATAGACTGACATGATAATGTAAATCATGAAATAGGTGAGTGACTTGCCCAGAACGATGCGGAGTGTGCCGTGATAATGGCGGCTTAAAGGAACTAAGTCGCGGAAACGGTTGGTCTCACGGGCTGTTCCGGCAGACAAACCGATACCCAGTAGCAGTGTTTGCTGAATGATAAGTATCAATACGGCAGGAATCAGAAAACTGGCGAATCCGTTTTGCGGGTTGAAGATAGAGACGTCTTCATACTCGATGGGCGAGGCACTGACTTCATCCTGACGGTTGGTGGTATTACCGGAGCGTTCTATCTTTATTTGTTTGTTCATTGCCAGAGATGCATTGGTGTTGGCAGTCAACATGGCTTTGTAATACAACATTCCACTCATGTCACAGTAAAGTGTGACACGGGTTTGAATCCCTTTGGAAATGTCACGGCTGAAGTTTTCGGGAATATAAATGATTCCATAGGCTTTTCCGTCCTTCATCAATGTCTTGGCCTCTTCCATATCTGCACAATAAGAAATGATGTGGAGGTCGGGACCGGCATCAACCAACCGTAGATATTCCCGGCTGAGCGTAGAACGGTTGTTGTCTACTACCACTGCAGGTACTTCGCGAATGGTTTCGTTCGTATATATAAAGGTATAAAGTAATGGGTATCCCAGTGGAACCAAGATAAAGAAAATCAATACACCTTGGTCCTTTACCACCGCTTTCAGCTCTTGCCACCAAATATAGAACAGGTCTGAAATGCCTTCCGAAACGATCTCTTTGAATTTCTTTTCTTTCATGACAGATTTGTTTTAGGGGATATATACATAGTGCAGTAACACGGTGCGCAATCTTTTCAGGATGAAGAAGGGCAATAGCATGAACAGCATGAGTGCCACTACCGAATGCCATGCATAAATCAGAGGATAGCCGTTGAGTGCCAAATTGACGTAGATTAGGAAATAATGCCGTAAAGGAAACAGGTAGGCTAATCCTTGCAATACAGGATTCATAGCCATAACCGGAAAGCTCATTCCTGAGATGGAGAAAGAAATGACTCCCCATAGCGAAGCTGTGCTCAAGGCCAGTCGCATGGTAGTGAACAGTCCGAATAGGAAAATGCCAAAGGCTTGTGAGGACAATACCAGTAACAATCCTGCCAGAAGCATAGGGAGGATGCCGCTGTTGCATGGATAATGCAGGAAACCATACAGGTATACATTATAAAAGGTGGCCATGATAAAGAATACGATGGTCTGTGGCAACAGTTTGCCGGATAGAGCCAAAGTGACGGAATTATCGGCCATTTGCATCCATTCTTTCTGGGTATTGCCTTTTATTTCGCTTCCGATGGTATAGATTGTAGTCATGAATATCAGTAACATCAAGATACCCGGTATAATGGTATTGCTCAGGTAAACGGAATAGTTCAACCAAGGGTTGTTCAGGATGTGAGAATCAATGACAATAGGTTGTAGGAAAGCCACCGCTTGGTCGTCGGTAGCACCTTTGGCACGTAAAGTGGCGCGACCGATGGCACCGCCTGCCAGTTCGGACATGGTGCGCTGGTCTTTATAAAGCAGTGACCCGGCTACCAAGTATGAGTAGTTGGTGTAAAACGAGACTTTGGGCTGACGACTGGCTAGCGCTTTTTCCGTCGTACCTTCGGGAATAAAATAAAAAGCATAAATCTTTCCTTCCTGCATGGCTTTGCGTGCATCGGCAAAGTCGGCATAATGCGCCACAATCTTGGTTTGCTGAAAAGCATCCAGATTGCGGATAATGCTGCGGGTGGTTGCCGTGTTGTCCAAATCGACAACACCTGCCGGCATATCTGTGGGAAGTCCGTTCCACATCAGCGTTGTGAAGAAGATGTAGCAGAACAAAGGAGCTATGACCATGCAAAACAGGTATAGCGGCCTTGTGGCAATGCGGAACACTTCGCGTTTGGCTATCTGAAAGATAATATGCGTTGTTTTCATTTATTTCTCTATAATGGCGCTCATCCCGGGACGTAAACCTTCTACCTTCTCCACAGGAACAGCTTTGACTTCGAATGTCTTTAAATCAAATTGTCCGGTTGTTTTTGTTGCTTTCCATGCAGCGTATGTGCCGAGGTCTTTCATATAGGTTACTCTGAACTTCACTTCTTTATCGAATGCAGGGATAAAAGCGTTGATTTCTTCTCCTACAGTGAAGTCTTTCAAGAAATCTTCGCGCACATTGAAAGTTACCCACATATCATCCAGTCGGGCAATATTCATAATCGGAGCACCGGTTCCGACCAGTTCGCCTACTTTGGGAAAGATTTCAGTCACCTCACCGTCTGCGGCGGCTGTGAGAATTGTTTCGTCTATATAAGAAGACACTTCGGCTACTGCTCCTTTGGCACGTTCCACTTGTGCGGCGGCAGCTGCTTTGTCTTCTTGTTGAGCACCGTTTTTAGCCATTTCGTATTGTGAACGGGCAGCTTTCTCGGTGGCTGTCATCGCGTCAAACTGTGCTTTGGCTTCATCGCGTTTTTGTGCGGACATTACACCTTGCTGGAAAAGGCTGTTTACACGCTTGTACGATACTTCGGCAATCTCTACTCCGGCTTTGGCTTTCTGCCACATTTCGAAGGCAGCCTGCAACTGTTCCCGGCGAGTTCCGCGCTGTGCTTTCTCGCTGATGGCCCGGGCTGCTTGTTCGGCGGCTTGTGCCTGTGATAACTTAGCCATTACATCGGGAGCTTCGAGGATAACCAGTGTATCGCCGGCTTTAACCTTGTCTCCTTCTTTTACACGGAATTCAAGAATACGTGCCGGAACTTTACCGGATACACGGTATTCGTCTGCTTCTGCTTGTCCCTGAATGATTTCGGGGTCTTTGCCCAATGTGAAGAAACCTATCAGAGACACGACTACAATGACTGCCGTCAGTGAAATGAATGCCAGCAAAATGTTGCTGCGTTGTGTTCTTTCTGCCATATCTTGTTCTTATTTTAATGTTCCCATTGATTTGCGTAAATATACTTGAGTCAATTTCACGTCTATCTGTGCGTCTATCTTGTCCGATTGAGCCGACAGCCATGCTGTTTGTGCTTCCAGCACATTGCTGGTGGGGATGACACCTTCGCTGAAACCTAATTTGGCGTAACGGAGGTTTTCTTCCGCTTTTTCCATATTCTTGGTAGCCATTGCCAGTTTCTTTCCGGCTTCGTTTACTTTGAAAGTGGCTTGATTGACTTGCAGTTCTACCTTTTCTTTTACGTCTGACAACTGATAGCGGGCAATATTAGCTTCGGCTTTGGCTGCTTTTACTTTATACATTCCTTCGCCCCAGTTCCAAATGGGTATTTTTACCAATGCACCTACCGCCCACATACCACGGAATTTGTTTTCGAAGCCGTTGACTAACGAAGGGTTTGTCACCATATAATTGGCTGTTAGGGCCACAGTCGGCAAGAAGTCAGCGCGGGTGACATTGACTTTCTGTGCATATATTTTAGTAGCCAGATCGAGACTCCGCAATTCCTCGCGGTTGGCGAGGGCAGTGGCAACATTGTCGGCAACCTGTATTTCATCGGCAACCAAGAGATTTTCTACATTCTCGTCCGCCAATCGAATCTCCTCATCCAAAGGGATACCGCAGAGCTGGCACAATACCATTTTAGAAAGACTCAGTCCGTCTTCCACTTGTGTCAGTTTCATTTCAGCTTCGTTTACTTTCACCTTTACGCTGAGGCCGTCAGCTTTGGTAGCCACTCCTTCGGTAATCATTTTGTCTACGTCACCATCCAGTTGTTGTACGAGCTTGAGATAACTTTCAGCCAGCTTTTTTTTGTTTATCAGCGATATGACCTGCCAATAGGCTTGGTCGGTACTAAGAATGATATCTTGCATGCCGGTGGCATGTTGTGATTTGGCCAGTTGTTCGGCATATTGGGTTATCTTGTTGTAGGCCACTATTTTCCCTCCCATAAAGATAGGTTGGGTGAGGGTGACGGCACCTGCATACATATTGCGAGTGTCGGTGTGTAAAGCATCAACCAGCCCTTGTCCTACGCCATTCAGTTTGCTCCCTATGCCTGGAATGAGTGGAGCCAACGGTTGTAGCAGGGCACCCAGTTCGGGACTGGAAGCGGCCAGTTGTTGAAATGTTTCTTGGAGAGAGCCTTGAGCAACAGTCCCGATATTGCTGAGTGCTCCTTTTTGATCGTTACTTAATAAGGAGATTTCTTTTTGGGTACGCATATACGTTCCCATAGCAGCAATCTTGGGTAAATAGTTAGTAAAGGCAGCTTTCTTTTCATAATGCGCCACATTTATTTTCTCAGCGGATATGCGTAACTCTTTATTGTTTTTTAGTGCCATAGCACGACAACTATCCAGCGTCAGCATGTTTTGGGCTGAACCCCCGACTGATACCCCTATAAATAGGATGAAACCGAAAATTCTCTTCATTTTGGTGTTGTTGCTTATGTGTTTAAAGTTGCTTATGCAACGATGCAAAGATACGACTAAAATGTGAATAGGCAATATCAGCCGAATAAAAAGATATAAAAAAAGAGAAACCGGATAATCGGCTTCTCTTTTTTTATGATATGACGGGTAAAGGAATTTATTTCATGGTAAATGCCTGCTGGCCTATCATAGTGCCTTCGGCAAAGATATATACATGGTAAGTACCTGCCGGAAGGTATTCTTCCACATCCCAATAAACGGTCACGTTTTGTTCTTCTCCTGTATATTCGATATACTTCTTGATGGAATAAGTCAGTTCACGGTTTTCATAAGGGAATGTATTGGATGCATTCTTGGTCAATACATCGTTATCCGGTTTGGCAATGCGTATATATAATGTACGCTCGCCTGTCTTTGCAGTGATGTTCTTGACGATTGTAAAGGAAACAGCTATCTTCTTCACATCTTTCACCTTTTTGGCTTCTCTTCCCCGCTTGTTTTTGGGAAGGACAGTGATGGCGGTTGCATCCAGTTGTGATGCCAAGGTCACCTTTTCATTCAGATTCTTCTTTTCTTGAGACAGGTTGCTGATTTGGCGGGTTGCCTGCGTATATTTCTGTTTTACTTCATGGTTCTCTTCTGCCAAAGCCTGATTGAGCTTGTTCAGTGAATCGATTTGGATAACATAGGTGCGCAGTACGGCACGGACAGTTTTCAGTTCCTTTTTCAGTCGCATGATTTCAGCAGCATTGCTTGTTTTTACCTGGCGCAACTCTTCTAACAGTCGTTGAGTCTTCAATTTCTCACTTTCCAACCTTTCGCGCAGGGAGTCATTGCTGATTTGTACCTGAAGTTCATCATATTGAGTTGCAAAAGTGGTGTACTCATTCTCCATCTCCAGTTTCTCAACAGCAAAGAGTTCACTCATTTCTTTATTTTCCTTTGCCTGACGGAAAGCATAGAAAGAAACTCCGCCGATGATAACAATCAGCAGAATAATGACAATAATCAGTTTTTTGCTCTTATCCATAGTGTTACATTGATTTTTTGACAAAAGTACAATATTTTGCGCATACTGCCCGAAAATAATTACGGAAATTTTTCTCTAATTCGGAATATCATTGTAACTTTGCAGTGCCTTTAAGAAGACGATTTTATTATCAACTTTAAACAAAATATAGAGATTATGTCAAAAGTAACCGTAGTAGGCGCAGGTAACGTAGGTGCTACATGTGCAAATGTTCTTGCTTTTAACGAAGTAGCAGACGAAGTAGTAATGCTGGACGTTAAAGAAGGTGTATCGGAAGGTAAAGCAATGGATATGATGCAGACAGCTCAGTTGTTGGGCTTCGACACAAACATTGTTGGTTGCACTAACGATTATGAAAAAACAGCTAACTCTGACGTTGTTGTTATCACTTCAGGTATTCCTCGTAAACCGGGTATGACTCGTGAAGAACTGATTGGTGTTAATGCAGGTATCGTTAAATCTGTAGCTCAGAACATTCTGAAATATTCTCCTAACGCTATCATCGTAGTTATCTCTAACCCGATGGATACTATGACTTATTTGTCATTGAAAGCTTTGGGCTTGCCGAAGAACAGAATCATCGGTATGGGTGGTGCTTTGGATAGCTCACGTTTCAAATACTTCTTGTCTCAGGCTTTGGGTTGCAATGCAAACGAAGTAGAAGGTATGGTAATCGGCGGTCACGGTGATACTACTATGATTCCTTTGACTCGTTTCGCTACTTACAAAGGCATGCCTGTTTCTAACTTCTTGTCTGAAGAAAAGTTGCAGGAAGTTGCTGCCGCTACTATGGTAGGTGGTGCTACTCTGACTAAATTGCTGGGTACTTCTGCATGGTATGCTCCGGGTGCAGCTGGTGCATTCGTTGTTGAATCTATCATCCACAATCAGGGTAAGATGGTTCCTTGTTCAGTTTACTTGGAAGGCGAATACGGTGAATCGGATATTTGCTGTGGTGTTCCTGTAATCTTGGGTAAGAATGGTATTGAAAAGATCGTTGAATTGCCTTTGAACGAAGACGAAAAAGCTAAATTCGCTGCAAGTGCTGCTGCTGTTCGTAAGACTAATGCTGCTTTGCACGAAGTTGGTGCTCTTTAATCCAAACAATAAATATTAGTAAAAGGGACTGTCTGATAAAATGGACAGTCCCTTTTTGATAGTATTCTATCTCTGGGTCAGTTATTATTCCTGGGGATTTAACATATCAACCAAACACCTGTCCCCGGATGTTGTCTCCTCCGGTTTTTCAACCTCTGCATACGTTTTGAGTGCCCTAAGTCGTTTCATTAGTCGGACTAAGCGTTTTCGTCCTTTCGATTATGCCTGTCTGTCGGTCGAATTACTACAGTCTTCGGCAGCAGACTGTATAGTCCGTTGCAGTGGACCGTACATGTACAGTCCATTACCGGAGACTGTAATAATCTGTCGCTCAAGAAGCCTTGGTTGTCCGTAAAAAATGGCTTAATCTTACTCTTGTTTGAGGTAAGTACCTCCTTCCCTTTATTTGATATCAATGAAGATAGCGGGAATCTCCTCGTTTCCACTTGTCCAATGCTTGAGTTTGTATTCGGGGTGGAGGAGAGAGTTTGTGTCTACCCATTCATTGAGAGAGGATAAAACGGATTTGCCATTGGTGTCGATGAAGTTTACATCATATTTTGTTAGATTTGTACCGTTGGTAACTCCGGTGGATAATCCTTCGTAATACCTGTAAAAGCAGTTTTCAATATAGCTTGAGGCATCTTGTCCGGTAATTATACCAAATGAGGTTTTATTAGAAGTATAGCAATCTACATAGCAATTAGAGACGGTTAGTGAACCGCTGCTGGAAGCTAGTATTCCTTTGCCATAAATTCCTCCTCTAGGGCCTCCGGATTTTGGTCTGACAAGTGTATTCTTAACGAAGAAACTATTTATTATTTTTCCACTTGCTTCTCCCGCTGCCCCTCCAATACATTGCGACTCTAGATGACAAGACACAACAGAACAGTTTACTATCGTCCCAGTTGAAAAAGCAGCTATACCACCTGCACGGTTACTAGATGTTCCTGCTGAGTTTAGAACTGAACAATTTATGATATACCCTTTATTATAACCTGCTAATATTCCGACATCTGATTTAGTTGTAGTATTGTTGTTTTTTGCTCCATTTATGCAAAGATTCTTAATGATTGCGTCTTCTGAGGTATATCCAAAGAGAGCACTTTTTTTATAATCGACTTGTGGTGTTAGATTATAGATAGTAAATCCTTGTCCATCAAATGTGTCATTAAAAGCATTACCATTTATTCCTATAGGCTTCATCCGTTTACAATCTTCGTCCGTCAATTCAATATCGTTCAGAAGTCTATAAGTGGTAATGCCATCTTTTGTGATGCCGAAGTCGCTCAGCGATTTACCATTGTATTCCTTATTGTTGATTAACAAACTGAATGCAATCAAATTTTCAGCAGAAGAGATTCCGATATTCGATTGTTCATCAAGAACTTTGATATTACATGCGTATTCGTAATTGCTTAAGAAGGCTTGTGGTTTTAGTTCTTTGATGAAACTTTTATGATTGGTGATAAGCTCGACTCTCAAACCGGTATTTTCACTTGGAGGAATGATAAAGGAATAGCTTTCGGAAGAATCTCCGGCACTGATGGTCGTATGGCTTTGCTCTGCATTGAGTTTCAGGTCTGCTGTGGCAGGAATAATCTTGTCAACAATGACAGGTGCCGTCAGTCTGATTTCTTTTATTTCTCCTTGTAATTCTTCGCTGATGTGAAAAGTGAGCCGGGAAAAGAGATGTTTAAACTGAAATTTGATTTCTTGGCCAGCCTCAAATTTGTCTTTTATGTAAAGGATATCCTCCAACTGCCCTTTCGAGTATAGGTCATCATACAGGTTGTCTGTATAAGTCGGGTATAGAGCAACAATATCGGTTGTTCCTGATAAATCAGTCCATACAATGGGCAAGTCGCTTTCCCATGTATTTCCCGAATAGGTGAAAATGCGGTTCTCTAATTGTAGACTTCCCGTGGCATTCAGCAGTGTCCGGCTGCCTGAAGGCAATGAAGTGGGAGGATTGTCTGTCAGGCTGTTAGTAAACCGGCAGCAGTTGCCTGTAATGATGCTTCTATCGCTTTGGATAAAATCGGTAAGGTTATCGGAACAGGCGCATACGACTGATACCGATAACCCTAATAGTAAATGAGTATATTTCAATTTGTTCGTTTATTTAGTCTGATTGTTGTCATGCTTCCTCCGGGATAGAAAACTCCTTGTCGGCAAACAGTTCCATTAATCCTGATATCTGTTTCAGACGTAATAGTTCGTCGGCATCCATTCCGATATATTTCTTAATCCATTCATCGCTCATTCCGGCTTTAGTGAGCTCTGCTACAATGTCGACCATAAGTTCGACACTGTGGGTGCCGCGGGCACGGTTGTGGCGGATGGTACTTGCCATTCGGTTGGATAAGTCTTTCTCAATAACCACCACCGGCAATAACCCTTTTTCGCGTTCAAATACTCGTTTGGAAGTTCTGAGAACGCAGTAGCGGTGATAACCGTCTACGAGTTCGTAAACATCTTCATCCGGAATATAATAACAAACGCAAGGCATGGTGTATCCGTCTTCCCAAATACTAAGTTCGAGCAGTTTCATTTCGGGGGGCGCTACATGGTTGGGATTATAACTGTTGGCACGTACCTTTTCTACCGGTACACGGCGTACATGATATACAGGACTTTCGTATTCTTTTTTCATCTCATTATATTTTTGTATTTTTTCATCACTTTATCTCTTCTCTGTTTTTCCTTTTTGGTCAAGGCAAATCCCATGTATTTGCAAACGTGGTCATTCTTCAGAATACATATACACATACGTTTGTAAGTTGGAATTTCTTTGAATTCAGGGATGTCTATATCGTCCAGATAGTCCATTTGTACAGGCAGCTTGTCTGTCTTATAGTTGGTCGTTTTCTGCACATGTATATTTACGCCTAATTCATTTAATTTGCGTATGGTTTCCAGGCTGAGGCATCCTCCCCGATACTTCCAGAATTCTCTGCTGACTTTTAGTTTTTCAAGATAAGCGTTTTTCATATCTTCGGGGAGTGTCTCCAAAAGAAAATACATATACTCTTTCCATGTATAGCCTTTGGGCAGTTTTATGGTTTGCCACCCCATGGCACGGGTTCCTCCGTAGATGCCTGTAAAGTTCACGCCATTTACCCGGCCCAACATTCTTCCCCATGTGTTAGGGTCGATGGCTTTGTAAAGTTTCAGAGTTTCCTGAGCTGTACTTAAAAAAGGACTGGCAACACGTTGCTTGTCCAAGGGGACTCCTGCTTTATAATATAGTTCATAAAGTTGATTAAAGGGCCATTTGAAGCGTGCATAGGCCACCCATATATCCTCGGTGCGCCAATCATAGATGGGGTAAAGGTTAAAGAGGTCGTAGCCTATTCTGCGTGACCATTTTAAATTATGATATGTAAACAGGCGATTGTTGCTGTAAATCGTTCTCCAGCGGTCGAGGCTTTCTTGTGTCCGGATACCTACTAGACAGGCGGTGCGTACAGCATCCTTCTTTTTGTGATACCATCTTCCGAATTCCACTTGAAAATTATAATCCCACATTTCATCGTTATAAAAAGGGAAGTCTTCCTTCTTATAGCAATTCTTTGGCATCGGACGCACCCAGTTGGCGTGCATCTCTTCATCCCAAGGGCGCCAGAACTGTTGATACATGGATGCACAGGTAACTACCTTGAATGGCACACATACATGGTAAATCTCCAGAATATCCAGATTCTGTCTGAATGTTTCTTCTACATAATCTGTTGTCATTTGGTATTGTGCCTCATAATCCATATGGAAGACACCAATTTTTCTATTCAGATTATGTTCTCTGATGTAATCAATGCATAGGTTAAGCAAGACTCCGCTATCCTTGCCTCCTGAAAAGGAGACGTAAATATTATCAAACTCAGCAAAAATAAATTTTAGTCGTTTCTGTATCAGCTCGTAAACATTCTCTGTGTTAGTTCCCTTTTTCTTCATTTTTATTTGTGTTGGTGTATATCATTTTAATATAATTGGTCCATTGGTGTTCCAGTTTGAACCCTAATTTCTTGAATATGTCCAGGTGTTTGGATAATACAATCGCAGTTATATCTTTTTCTACATCGATTTGGCTAAAAAGAAGTTTCAGTAATTCTCCGTCGTCTTCTTTGAGATAGTAGTTATTAATGACTGAAGTATTTTTTTTGTCTTCCACAGGCAGAAAGCCCACTACTTCTTCTTGGTCGTCTACTGCAATATACCATTGATAATTTTCCGTAGTCTTGAATGGATAGTTGTTATTGGCCTTCAGTACTTTCGGATTCATTACTAGCGGACCTATTAATGGGTATAAATCGGCGTCCAAACCTTTTAGTTGTATTACTTTCATAGAATAATCAATTTATGAGCTTTTCAAATTGGTACAAATTTATAAATAAACTTTGGAATTTTCAATAAAAAACGCTGCCATACCTTCACAGGCGGGCAGCGCAAGCTACAATACAAAATACAAATACAACTAAACGAGATATTTTTTATGCTAATAGAATGCTTTATACAATTCCTTGAGCCATCATTGCGTGAGCCACTTTCATAAAGCCGGCAATGTTTGCTCCTTTCACATAGTTGATGTATCCGTCGGGTTCTGTTCCGTACTTCACGCATTGTTCATGGATGCCATACATAATCTGATGCAATTTATCATCCACTTCTTTTGCGCTCCAACTCATGTGCATTGCATTTTGACTCATTTCCAAACCTGATGTTGCTACGCCACCTGCATTGACTGCCTTACCCGGTGCATAAAGCATCTTGTGTTCGATAAATGCATCAATAGCTTCGGGGGTACAACCCATGTTTGATATTTCTCCAATGCAAAGAACGGAATTTTTTATTAAATTGCAAGCATCTTCGCCATTTAATTCATTTTGAGTTGCACAGGGCAGTGCAATATCTACTTTTACTTCCCATGGACGACGTCCTGCAACGAATTTGGCGTTCGGATATTTTTCTGCATACGGAGCTACGATATCATTTCCTGATGCACGTAATTCCAGCATATAGTCTATTTTATCACCGCTGATGCCGTCCGGGTCATAAATATATCCGTCCGGGCCGGAGATGGTTACCACTTTTGCTCCTAATTCTGTTGCTTTAGTCACAGCACCCCATGCCACGTTGCCGAAACCGGAAACGGCTACAGTTTTACCTTTAATGTCGATACCTTTATTTTTAAGCATTTGGTTTACAAAGTACAGGCCACCGAATCCGGTTGCTTCGGGACGGATTAATGAACCACCGAACTCCAATCCTTTACCGGTAAATGTACCCGTAAATTCGCGGGTGAGTTTTTTGTACATACCGAACATATAGCCGACTTCACGACCACCTACACCGATATCTCCGGCCGGTACGTCCATATCGGGACCTACATGACGCCATAATTCAAGCATGAATGCCTGACAGAAACGCATAACTTCAGCATCGCTCTTACCACGAGGTGAGAAGTCAGAGCCGCCCTTACCTCCGCCCATAGGCAGTGTGGTCAGTGCATTCTTAAATGTTTGTTCGAATCCTAAGAATTTCAGGATAGAGAGATTTACTGATGCATGGAAACGAATACCGCCTTTGTACGGACCAATGGCGTTGTTGAACTGCACGCGGTAACCTAAGTTTACCTGCACTTTGCCTTTGTCGTCCACCCAAGGCACCTTAAATGTAAAGATACGATCCGGTTCCACTAATCTTTCGATAAGTGATGCCTTTTCAAACTCCGGGTGTTGATTGTATATGTCTTGAATGGAGAGCAGCACCTCTTTAACTGCTTGCAAGTACTCTGATTCACCAGGGTGTTTGGCCTCAAGAGAAGCCATGATTTGATTGATATCCATAATAGTTTGCATTTAAGGTTTTGACAAAATGAAATTCATTTCTGATGCAAAGGTATGTTTTTATCCGACTTGGCAAAATATTTTTGCGAAAAAATTAGGGTTGCTATAATAAAAAGTTAATAGGAGGGTCTTTCCCTTAATTCCCAAAAGTTCTTTTTTCTTGCGAATAAGTTGCATAAGACAATATTATTAACGTATTTTGCTATTACATTATCTGTGTAAATCTAAGAATTATGCTCAGCAAGTTAAAATTAAATCAGCTGTATTTCAAGGATACTTCGTTTGTAAACCTTATGACCAAACGAATATTTAATGTCCTTTTGGTTGCCAATCCGTACGACGCTTTTATGTTGGAAGATGATGGGCGAATTGATGAAAAGATATTTAATGAATACATGAATCTCAGTCTTCGTTATCCACCTCGTTTTACACAGGTGTCTACCGAAGAGGAAACTTGGAAGCAGTTGGCGAATACCACATTCGACCTTGTAATCTGTATGCCTGGTTCCGACAACAGTGATACATTTGAAATTGCACGCAGCATTAAAAACAAGTATTCCCATATTCCATTGGTTGTGTTAACTCCGTTTTCTCATGGCATTACCGCACGTATGGAACACGAAGATTTGAGCATCTTTGAATATGTATTTTGTTGGTTGGGGAATACTGACTTGTTGGTCTCTATCATTAAACTGATAGAAGACAAGATGAATTTGGAACATGACGTAAAAGAGGTTGGTGTGCAGATGATTATGCTGGTAGAAGACTCCATCCGTTTTTATTCTTCCGTGTTGCCTAATTTATATAAGTTTGTTCTGAAGCAGAGTCAAGAATTTGCTACTGAAGCATTGAATGCTCACCAACGTACACTTCGTATGCGGGGACGTCCCAAAATCGTTTTAACACGTACATACGAAGAGGCGATGGAATTATATAATAAATATGAGAAAAATGTATTGGGCATCATTACCGATGCGCGTTATCCCCGTGGTGGAGTGGTAGACCCGATGGCAGGTATAAAGCTGCTTGCCGAAATTCGTTCTCGTGATCCTTTTATTCCTTTGATTCTCCAATCAGCAGAAGTCAATAATAAGGTATACGCCGGCAGATACGACGCGAGTTTTGTGGATAAGAACTCTAAAAAAATGAATATAGACTTGCGTGAAATCATTTCCGAGCATTTTGGTTTTGGAGATTTTATATTCCGCAATCCTGATACATTTGAAGAGGTGGCGCGTGTGCGCAATCTGAAAGAGTTGCAGAATATAATCTTTGCCATTCCGAAGGAGTCTTTGCTCTATCACATCAGTCGCAATCATGTCTCTCGTTGGCTCTACTCCCGTGCCATGTTTCCGCCTGCCGAGTTCCTGAAGCAGATTACTTGGAAGTCTTTGCAGGACATAGATGCGCATCGTCGGATTATCTTCGAAGCGATTGTAAAATATCGTAAGATGAAGAATCAAGGTGTAGTGGCGGTATTCCAGCGTGACCGTTTTGACCGCTATTCCAACTTTGCCCGCATCGGCGAAGGCTCTTTGGGAGGAAAAGGGCGCGGACTTGCCTTTATAGACAATATGGTAAAGCGTCATATAGAATTCGAAGAGTTTGAAAATGCCACTGTCGTTATCCCTAAAACGGTGGTGCTCTGTACCGATATCTTTGACGAGTTCATGGATACCAACGGACTGTATCAGGTGGCTCTGAGTGATGCGGATGACGACACGATATTGAAAGCTTTTCTTCGTGCCAAGCTGCCCGACCGTTTAGTAGAGGACTTTTTCGCATTCTTTGATGTGGTGAAGTCTCCGATAGCCATCCGTTCTTCCAGTTTGTTGGAAGACTCCCATTATCAACCTTTTGCAGGTATTTATTCCACCTATATGATTCCATACTTGGAGGACAAGTATGAGATGTTGCGTATGTTGAGTGATGCCATAAAAGGTGTCTATGCCTCGGTTTATTATAGAGACAGTAAGGCTTATATGCAGGCCACCAGCAATGTCATTGATCAGGAAAAGATGGCTGTCATCTTGCAAGAAGTGGTGGGAACACAATATGGCGACCGTTTCTATCCGTCTATTTCCGGTGTGGCCCGTTCGCTCAACTATTATCCTATTGGCGACGAGAGGGCGGAAGAAGGTACGGTGAGTCTGGCATTAGGCTTGGGTAAATATATTGTAGATGGAGGATTGACTTTGCGTATCTGTCCGTATCATCCGAATCAAGTTTTGCAAACCAGTGAAATGGAGATAGCCCTTCGCGAAACCCAAACACAGTTCTATGCACTTGATTTGAAGAATGCAGGTCACAATTTTTCTTTGGATGACGGTTTCAACTTGTTGAAACTTCCGGTGAAAGAAGCCGATAATGACGGAGCTTTGAACTTTATAGCGTCCACTTACGATCCTTATGATATGGTGATTCGTGACGGTATTTATCCGGGAGGCAGAAAACTGATTACTTTTGCCAATGTATTGCAGCACGATGTTTTCCCATTGCCCCGCATATTGCAACTGGCTCAGGAATATGGGCAGAGTGAGATGCGTCGTCCTGTCGAGATAGAGTTTGCCGTAACGCTGAATGCGCAGAAGAAAACAGGTGTGTTTTATCTGCTGCAAATTCGTCCGATGGTAGATATCAAGGCTGTTCTGGATGAGGATTTGAACCTTATTAAGGATGAGAATGTTTTATTAAGGAGTAATAATTCATTGGGGCATGGCATTATGGAGGATATTTATGATATAATCTATGTGAAAACGGAAGGCTATACAGCTTCAAACAATCCTACCATTGCGTATGAAATAGAAAAAATGAACCGTAAATTCCTGGATGAAGGCAAACATTATATACTGGTCGGACCGGGACGCTGGGGAAGCAGTGATTCTTGGTTGGGTATTCCTGTGAAGTGGCCTCATATTTCGGCTGCCCGCATTATAGTGGAAGCCGGTTTGACCAATTATCGTGTAGATCCGAGTCAGGGAACACATTTCTTTCAGAATCTGACTTCTTTTGGAGTGGGTTATTTCACTATTAATTCGTACATGAATGATGGCATATATAATCAGGACATACTCAACGCACAACCGGCGGTAGAGGAAACTCAGTTTATCAGGCACGTCCGTTTTGATAATCCTCTGATAGTGAAGATGGACGGAAAGAAGAAACAGGGAGTGGTGATGTTGCCCGAATAGTGTTCCAAATTGCACAAAATGTGTTCTAAATATCGATAAGGGTAGTAGGACGTTTAACTTTTTACTATATTTGCACGATTTTTCGAGTATAAATTTAATTAACTAGACAATGAAAAAGAATCTTTTTTATTATTTGTTTGCTGTGATATGCACGGTAGGATTATTTACCTCTTGTAGTGATGATGACGAAAAGGTGCTCTGTCCTATTGGAGAAACAACATTTACAGATTCAAAAGGTTTACAATTGACTTATAGTGGGGAAATGATGCTGGGGAAGAGTGTTATTTTTACTCCTAATTCATCTGATGCAACAAAAGCGACTTTGACTTTAACAGGGAATGGAGAGTTGGCTATGACAGACGGTAGAGAAACCCCTATGCCTCCTGTCTCTGGTGTTATTCCCGGACAATCAACTACAACGTTGAATATTGAAAATATGGTAATCGATGGCAATAAGGTGATATTTGAGGGAGTGGAAGAGTCTAACGGTTGCATTATAAAATATAAGGGTGATGCAATTTCAGGAGAAATGAATTTGGCGTTGGAAGTAACCATGCCGTCGAATCCTTTAACTAATACTTCTTGGAATATGGCTCCTACAGGCAGTATGTGGGAAGGTGACCCGATGGCTCCTATTCATGTGAAATGGGATGCAGATGAATTTCCTTTTAATAGTGGTACTTGGGATATTAATTCTGCTATTACCTTGATATTCAGTATGGCTCAAATAGAAGGTAAGCGTATACCGGAATTGCTGTCAGGTGTATTAAATAAGGTGACTTTCCTTCCTGATGGAAACATTCAGGCAGAATATAAGGATGCTCTTACGGATACAGAGTGGAAGACTTCGGGTTTAAACATTGCTATGTATACCGTAAAAGACGGTAAAGTGTTTTTGTTTTTGAATTTGGCTCAGATATTAGCTACGGTAAATGAACGTGCAAATGATGGTATGAATGATATTGTCGCAAGTCTGTTACCTCAGCTTCTGCAAATGGTAAATATAGGTATACCTTTGTCGTATATTGTTGGAGAAGATGGAAAGATGACTGTGTATTTGGGTACAGAAGTATTGTTGCCTATACTTAAAACAGTAGCCCCATTGTTTGAGGATGAAGAATTTGTAGCTCGGTTGGTGGATATGCTGAAAGAACAAGCTGGAGGAATGGCAGGATTAATAGAACCGTTTTTGAAACCTATTTTGGTGGCAATGCCTCAAATCGTTTCTACCACAAAAGATATTCAGATTGGATTGAAATTAGTTCAGGCAGAGAAATAATGAGTTTTTTTGAATGACTTAATGATATATATTCTAAGTATAAATTTTAATAACAAAACAATGAAAAAGAGCATTTTGTATTATTTGTTTGCTGTAGTATGCACAGTGTGCTTGTTTACAGCTTGTAGTGATGATGACGATGATAACAACAACAAGGCGTTAACTGTAGATAATATTGTGGGTACTTATCCTGGAAAAATGGATATTAAGTTAGCGGGCAATTCTGTTGCTAGTGATATGGAAACTTCTATTACTGTTGGAAAAGTGAGTGACAGTAAAGTAAAGATATCATTGTCTAATTTTACAATACCTGTTGTATTGCCTGCTCCTGTTAATATCGAAGCAGAATGTGCTGTTACTCCTTCAACTGATGAACTGAAATTGAACGGAACAACGACCATTGATTTATCAGCTATGAACTTGGGTAATTTAGACGTAGTGGTTGCTGGTGATGCTGATGGTAAGGAACTTGATTTAGACATTACAGTGACTAAGATGGGGGTTGTTGTTGAATTCGACGGTCAGAAGAAATAATATTTCATTCTATCAATAAAGAAAAAGGGAAGTCTCGCTTAAGTGACTTCCCTTTTTTATAATTAAATATTCTGTTCTAAACTCTTGAGAGATTTCCTCAAACCATGGAGACTGTTTGGGCTTATATTAAAGTAGTATCATATACTCTTCACATATATCATTAGTCTAAAGCATTGTGTTATAACTGTTTATGGTGAAACCTTCTCTTTGTGTCATCTGCCTGTCATATCTAATACTCCAAAAAAGAGATGGTAAAACACTTACTTCTTTCAAAAAAACACCTAATTCTTTTCCAAAAACTCCTAAGTCTTGTGAAAAAAGCTGGGAGTGTTTTGTTTAAAGATCTAAGTCTTTTTTTTTAAAGACTTAGATCTTTTCGCCAAACTCTTAGGTCTTTTCAGAAAAACACTTAGGAGTTTTTCTATGCTGGGTGTATCACGATATGAAGGGTATAAGTTCATCTCGATAAAATGACTTTTAAACAGAGGCCATGATATGTATGGCACATAAAGAAAAACACTACTTTTAGAATGCATATCCGAATCCCACGTTCAGATAGACTGCATACATATCGAAAGTGATTGTTTTGAAATCTTTTTTAAAGATATCATTCATTCCCCAATTCAGGTCTGCATATACTTTCAAATGTTTGAACGCTTTCCAGTCTACTCCTAATTGTGCTCCCCATTGAAAATTGCGTAAATCAGAAGAAAAATCGTAAGAAGCAATTGCTCCGTTATTAAAGTTTACTTTTTCTCCTGTCGGATCATCTTTACGCAGATAACCTTCGTATACGTGGCCGCTGAAATCACCGTCCATCAGATAAGAAAAGTAAGCACCGGCTTTCAGGTTCACACGATGGTTCAATTTATAAGCAGCTAAGATTGGAATAGTGAGGTATGAGTTTTGCACTTTGGTGCGCACACCTCCTGTCCAGTTGCCTTTTAAACGATTACCATCCTCACCGATAATCTCCATGCCATAGTTCTTTACTCCAGCTTTTGTACGCATACCTTTATTTTCCAGGCGGAGTCCGGTGACGATACCCCAACGCTTTTGTTCCCCAAACCATTTAGTCATGTTTCCTTCGATGGTAATCGAAAGGGTAGGATTGTAGTTTTTGATGTCGCGTATCTCTTCGGGAAAAGGCAAAGGCAATGTTCCTCCAATGTTGAAACCGGCTTTCAATTCATATTCCCAACCGTGTAATGCGGCGTTTATCAAGGTCTTTGTTCTGTTTTCTTGAGCCCATGTGTGGAAGCTCACCAATGTGATAGCCAGAAGCAATATATATTTTTTCATATCGAAAATCTTTTAAGTTATTTGTACTCTATTTCCAAATCGTCAATAAGTAATGTGCTGCCGGGAGCACCTTTGAATTCATCTCCATTTTTGCTGGCAGACAGGATAATGCTGATGTTGTATTGTCCTTTGGCCAGTTTCTCCAAGTCGACGGTTTTGCCAAATCGTTCGTAGTCGAAAGGCAATTCAAAACGTTTCCATTGTTCTGTTTCCACGGCATCTGTCTGGTTTATTATTGCCAAAGCTACCATGTTCGGGTGTTCGTAATTGTTCGCTACGATATGTCCGTCTAAGGTTTGTACTTTAGCATCCTTTTCATAAAATAATGCATATATATTGAACACATCCTTTCGGTCAGTATATTCTCCGTTTTCATAGAATTTAGGCCCTGCCTTATACTTATAATAGCCGGTCAGTTTGGTAGGTTGATAATAGAACGTTGTTCCGAATTTGGTTGCTGCCAAAGCATCTCCCAATGCATTGAGTAGTTCAAATTTTCCTATAAATAAGTTACCTGCCGCAATAGGTTTTCCTACTTTATTGCCTAAGTCTCCGGTGGTATGAGTTACTAGCTTCAGACAATTGCCGGAGCGTCCTTCCGAGCTGATGGTAGTTGGGTAGTCCTCGGGAGAGTTACCTCCTCCTGTCAGTGCGAATCCTTGGTTTCCGCTAGCCCAGGTTAGGGTGGCATGTCCGGCTGCTTCTTCGTAGAAAACATAATAGTTACTTACTCTTTTCACTGTCTCAAAGTGGAAAGAAGTCGGGATGTTTGTTGTTGACGGATAATGCAGGTTGATGGCATAAGTGCGATGCCATTTTCCGTCTTCCGAAGTAGTGGTGTAGCGCACTGGCTTTGTAAAGTTGTGTGTCGTTCCACTGGCCGGATTAATAGTTGCTCCCGGAGTCAGTTCAAAAGTCGGTGCCAGTGCGGTCAAATCGGTCCCGTTGTTTACTTCTATATAAATAGGATAGGCATTTAGGCTTTCATCGAATGGTAGGTTGTAGTCAATCTCCGTACCTGAAAGAATGTCGGCGGGTAATATACATTTTTCGATATCAGCTTCCGCATTAGGTGCTTCGTCTTTGATGCACGATGTACAAAGGAATATGCCTATGGTACAGGTTAGTAAGTCTTTCAATCTCATGAATGGATAATTTTATAAGTTCTTTGATATTAAACACATATATAATTTACAAAGTTAAGGCTTTTCCTGAAATTTTTCTGATTATTACAATAAAATGAATGGGCCGTTTTTCTTTTTTTATGGTATGGAAGCAAAAAGGGTGCAAGAAATAAATTCCCCGCACCCTCTCTGCATGTTATGATATAATATAAAGGAATGGACTTTATTAAACGATGCCCTGAGCCATCATTGCTTTTGCCACCTTCATGAAACCGGCAACGTTTGCACCTTTCACATAGTTTACATATCCGTCTTCTTCCGTACCATATTGTACACAAGCTGCATGGATATTTTTCATAATGCTCTTCAGCTTTTCATCAACTTCTTCTGAGCTCCAACCCAGCTTGATGGAGTTTTGAGTCATTTCGAGGCCGGATACCGACACGCCGCCTGCGTTGGCTGCTTTACCCGGAGCATATAGAATTTTGGCTTCTTGGAACACACGGATAGCTTCGGGGGTAGAAGGCATATTTGCACCTTCGCTGACAGCCATTACGCCGTTGGCAACTAATTGGCGCGCTTCGTCGCCGTTCAGTTCGTTCTGAGTGGCAGAAGGCAGCGCGATATCTGCTTTCTCTCCCCATGGACGAGCGCCTGCTACATATTTACAACCGTACTTTTCTGCATATTCGCGGATGCGTCCACGATATAAGTTCTTCAGTTCCATGATGAAGTCCAGTTTTTCGCGGTCGATACCGTCCGGGTCGTAGATGTAACCGTCAGAGTCTGACATAGTAACTACCTTACCACCCAACTCAATTACTTTTTCTACGGTATATTGAGCTACGTTACCTGATCCCGATACCAGACAGGTTTTGCCTTTCAAATCGGTTCCTTTGGTTTTCAGCATTTCCATCAGGAAATAGATGTTACCGTAACCTGTTGCTTCCGGACGAATCAGCGAGCCGCCGAATTCGCGTCCTTTTCCGGTAAATGTTCCGGTGAATTCGTGAGACAACTTCTTATACATACCGAACATAAAGCCTACTTCGCGTCCGCCTACACCGATATCACCGGCCGGCACATCGGTTTCGGGACCGATATGACGCCATAGTTCCAACATGAAAGCTTGGCAGAAACGCATTACTTCCGCATTGGATTTACCGCGCGGAGAGAAGTCAGAACCGCCTTTTCCACCACCCATAGGCAGAGTGGTCAATGAGTTTTTGAATGTCTGCTCAAAGGCAAGGAATTTTAGAATTCCCAGGTTCACAGAAGAGTGGAAACGGATACCGCCTTTATATGGGCCGATGGCGTTGTTATGTTGTACCCGATAGCCCATGTTGGTTCGGATATTGCCTTTATCGTCCATCCAAGTGACACGGAATTGGTATACGCGGTCGGGAATGCAAAGACGCTCAATCAAGTTTACCTTATCAAATTCAGGGTGTTTGTTGTATTCTTCTTCGATTGTACCAAGCACTTCTTCTACCGCCTGATGATATTCAGGCTCATTAGGGAATCTTCTTTTTAATTCGTCTAATACCTTAGCTGCATTCATAATCTATTTCTTTTATAGTTATTAATTAATTTCCATTGCTTTATTGACGATGCAAAAATATAGATAAGAATTGAATTGTGCAACAAATTATAAAGAAAATGCTATAAAAAATATCAGATTGTACAAAATGTAAGCGAAAATATGAATAAAAGATTATTTTACCCTGTTCTTTAAATACTTTAGTAAAGGAATAAAGACTAAAGCGCCCGAAATGATAATGGATAAGATTAGCGGCCCGTCAATTTGTTCGCTTCCGGTGAGGATGATATAGCATATTGCTACCCATAAAAGGGCAAGAATTACAATTTGGGGAAGGGATAGTGGTTTTCGGCTCATGGTGATATACAGGTGTTTTAATGACAGATTTTATCGGGTTGAAGAACAAAAGAACAAATTAAGTGTATGCAGATTGCAGCACTAAGAAAATTTGTCCTTTTGTTCTTTATGGCCTGAAACAGGTTGTTATTTATTAGCCTTTTTCTTCTTTTCTACGATGGCGTCAATCACTGCTACAGCGGTGATGTTCACAATGTCGCGTACCGACGCTTCGCAGTCGGTGAAATGGATAGGCTTGTTCAGTCCCATTTGAATCGGACCGAGCACTTCTGTTTCACTACTCATGGACTGAATCAATTGGTACGTGGCATTGGCCGAGCTTAGGGTGGGGAATACCAATGTATTCACTTCTTTGCCTTTCAGACGGGTAAATGGATATTTTTCGTCACGCAGTGTTGTGTTCAAGGCAAATTTTACTTGCATTTCACCGTCGATGGCGAGTTCGGGATACTTCTTCTGCATATGGTCTACTGCTTCATGCACTTTGGCGGGACTGCCTTCCGTGTCCGAACCGAAGTTGGAGTAAGAAAGCATTGCCATTGCCGGCGTGTGATTGAAAAATTCCACAGTCTTCTTTGACAGTTTGGCAATATCAATCAGCGTATCCGTGTCCGGATGGCGGTTAATCAGGGTATCAGCCACAAAGTAAGTACCTTTTTTAGAATTCAGGATATGCATGGTTCCGAAGTGTTTATATTCCGGTTGGATGCCTATCACTTCTTTTGCTACTTTGATGGTATTGGAATATTTGGTATACAAACCGGTGATAAATGCATCGGCTTCTCCTGTTTCCACCATCATCATGCCGAAGTAGTTGCGCTCGAACATCTTGTCGTTTGACTCTTGGAGATTAGCTCCTTGGCGGGCACGTTTTTCCGAGAGGATACGCGCATAGCGTTCGCGGCGTTCGGCTTCGCGATCGTGGCGGAGGTTGATAATCTCGATGCCTTCCAAACTTAAATCAAGCTCTTTTGCCAATTTCTCGATGCGTTCGTCGTTACCTAGCAATATTGGATGGCAGATACCTTCCGCTTTGGCTTCGACAGCAGCTTTCAGCATAGTGGGATGGATGCCTTCGGCAAAAACAACTCGCTGGGGGTCACGGCGTGCCGTTTCGTACAGTTGGCGGGTGAGTTTGCTTTCCTGGCCCATCAACTCGCGCAGGCGGGTTTTGTAAGCTTCCCAATCTGTAATGTGTTTGCGGGCAACACCTGAGTCCATAGCAGCTTTGGCGACTGCCATCGAAACTTCAGTTATCAAACGGGGGTCTACCGGCTTCGGAATGAAATAATCGGGACCGAAAGTGAAGTTGTTTACGTGGTAGGCCTCATTTACTACATCGGGTACGGGTTGCTTTGCCAAATTAGCAATGGCACGGACAGCAGCCAGCTTCATTTCTTCGTTGATGGCTTTGGCCTGCGTGTCGAGTGCTCCGCGGAATATATAGGGGAAACCGATTACATTGTTTATTTGGTTGGGGTAGTCCGAACGTCCGGTAGACATCAATACATCCGGGCGGGATGCCATTGCATCCTCGTAAGAAATTTCGGGAGTGGGGTTGGCGAGGGCGAATACAATCGGATGGTCGGCCATGCTGCGCACCATGTCTTGTGTCAGTACGTTTCCTTTGGACAGGCCGAGGAATACGTCTGCACCCTTAATGGCTTCTTCCAGTGTGTGCACATCCCGGCGGTCGGTGGCAAAGAATTTTTTGTTTTCGGTCAGGTTGGGGCGGTCACTGGTGATGACGCCTTTACTGTCGAGCATAAGAATATTTTCTTTGCGTGCGCCGAGGGCTACATATAGTTTGGTACAGGAAGTAGCTGATGCACCTGCACCGTTTACTACGATTCTTACGTCTTCTATCTTCTTTCCTGCTACTTCGAGGGCGTTCAGCAGTCCGGCAGAAGAGATGATTGCTGTTCCGTGCTGGTCATCGTGCATCACCGGGATGTCCAGTTCTGCTTTCAGGCGATTTTCTATTTCAAAACATTCGGGAGCCTTGATATCTTCCAGATTGATACCTCCGAAAGTGGGGGCAATGGCTTTAACGGCTTGGATGAACTTTTCAGGGTCTTTTTCATTGACTTCGATGTCGAATACGTCGATGCCTGCATAAATTTTGAACAACAGCCCTTTGCCTTCCATGACCGGCTTGCCGCTAAGGGCGCCGATGTCGCCTAGTCCGAGGACGGCGGTGCCATTGGAAATAACGGCTACCAGGTTACCTTTTGCTGTATAATCATAAGCTGTCTGCGGGTCTTTTTCTATTTCCAGACACGGTTCTGCCACTCCGGGCGAATAGGCGAGTGACAGGTCTGTCTGTGTGCTGTACGGTTTGGTAGGTACTACTTCAATTTTTCCGGGCTTGCCTTGTGAGTGATAGAGTAAGGCAGCCTCTTTGGTAATCTTAACCATAATGTTTTCCTATTTATTAGTGTTATTGTTTTAAATTGGTGGCAAAAATACAAATAAAATTATAAAATGACGCTTTTGCGCCATGAAATGATGTCGAATTGTTGATTTTTTAAGTGTAATATTTGACACGGATTCGTTTAATTGTGGGAGTAAAGGTACGAAATCCTGAGTAATCTCTCTGTTTTTTACTGCTTAATTATAATTTAAAAATAAATAAAAAAAAGACCATGCTGCCACCCGTTATATACCGACATGCAGGATTGTGTCTATTGTTTATTTAACACCTTTCCAAACACTTTTTAGTTACGCGTTATTTATAGTTAAAGCTCACTGAATAAGGATATAAATGGCGAAAAAATGACTATTTTTGCGCCGTTAAAAACTTAATTGGGTTAGAAAGTTTTCTAATAACCCCGACTTCTTTTGCTAAATAATAAAGTTCAATAATATTAGTTATGAAGATGACAGTAAACAAAATGAAATGCATTTCATTGAGCCGCGCAGCGATTGTTATGGCGGCGATGGCCGTTTTAAGCAGTTGCGGAGGCGGTCAGAGTGGTATGAAATTGGGTGATGACGAATTCACCGTTGTGACGGTACAGTCCACGGCCAGCCAGCAATCTACTTCATATCCGGCTACTATCAAGGGTATTCAGGATATTGAGGTACGTCCTCAGGTGTCTGGCTTTATCGTGAAACTGTGTGTGGATGAAGGTGCAACAGTTCGCAAGGGACAGGCGCTGTTTCAAATCGATCCTACGCAGTATGCGGCTGCCAAACGTCAGGCAAGTGCAGCTGTGGAGATGGCAAAATCGAATGTCAATACTTTGACGCTGAACGAACAGCAGAAAAAGAACCTGCATGATAAGAATATTATTAGTGATTTTGAATATCAAAGTGCAGTAGATCAGTTGCTTTCTGCCAAGGCTAGTTTGGCACAAGCACAGGCACAATTGACAAGTGCCACGCAGAATTTGGATTTCTGTACTGTGACAAGCCCTTCCAATGGGGTGGTCGGAACTTTCCCCTATCGTGTGGGAAGCTTGGTGAGCCCGTCGGTGGCTCAGCCTCTCACCACTGTGAGCGAAATCGGTGACATGTATGTGTATTTCTCAATGACTGAGAAACAATTGCTGGCCATGACCAAGGCGGGCGGTACACTGAAGGAGCAGTTGGAAAAGATGCCGGCCGTGAAGTTGGAATTGGCTGATGGTTCGGTATATGCGGAAGAGGGTCGAATTGATGCGGTCAGTGGTGTTATCGACCAGTCTACCGGCTCCGTAAGTATGCGTGCTATTTTCCCCAACAAGCAGTCGGTATTGCGCAGTGGTGGTATGGCCAATGTGATATTCCCTTATACAATGGAAAATATTATTTTGATTCCGCAGTCGGCCACTCAGGAAATTCAGGATAAGAAGTTTGTGTATGTGCTTCAGTCGGACAATGCGCTGAAACATACCGAAATTCAGATTTCAAACTTGAACGATGGCAAGAATTATATCGTGACAGGTGGTTTGAAACCCGGTGACAAGATTGTGATTGAAGGTGTTCAGAACTTGAAGGACGGACAGGTCATCACTCCGATTTCTCCCGAACAGAAAGAGGCTAAATATCAACAGCACTTGAAAGACCAGAAGGAGGGCAACATTGCCACAGCCTTTAAATAATTAATGAGTATTGAGTGAGCGAATTTATATCGTTTATATAATAAGGTATATAGAAGAATGAAATTAGATAGATTTATTAATCGTCCGGTGCTGTCAACGGTTATCTCCGTGTTGATTGTCATCTTGGGTGTAATCGGACTTGCTACATTGCCGGTGACACAGTACCCGGACATTGCACCGCCTACGGTGCAGGTACGTGCGAATTATACAGGTGCGAACTCAACAGCTGTATTGAATTCTGTCATTGCGCCGTTGGAAGACCAGATTAATGGTGTGGAAAACATGATGTATATCCAGTCTACAGCGTCAAACAACGGTTCGGCTGATATTAATGTCTACTTCAATCAGGGCACTGACCCGGATATGGCAGCCGTCAACGTGCAGAATCGTGTCTCTATGGCACAGGGCTTGTTGCCTGCCGAAGTAACAAAAGTTGGTGTGACTACTCAGAAACGCCAAAACTCCATGTTGATGGTGTTCTCCCTGTATGATGAGACCGACTCGTATAATATTGAATTTATTGAGAACTATGCTAATATCAACTTGATTCCTGAAATCAAGCGTGTAAAGGGTGTAGGTGACGCTAATGTGTTGGGACAGGACTATTCTATGCGTATCTGGCTGAAGCCGGATGTGATGGCACAGTATAAACTGATTCCTACCGATGTGTCGGCAGCTTTGGCCGAACAGAATATTGAAGCGGCTCCGGGACAGTTCGGTGAACGCGGTAACCAGACTTTCCAATATACCATCCGTTATAAAGGACGTCTGCAGCAGACCACTGAATTTGAGGATATTGTCATCAAGGCATTGCCCGATGGTAACGTGCTTCGTTTGGGTGATGTGGCAGATATTGAGTTAGGACGTTTGGCTTACACTTTCAACAATATGGTAAACGGCCATAAAGCGGTATCTTGTATCGTTTATCAGATGGCAGGTACCAATGCTACCGAAACGATTTCCAATTTGGAGGAAGTACTTGCAAAGGCGCAAGAGTCGCTGCCTACCGGTTTGAGCATCAATATTGCTCAAAATGCCAATGACTTCTTGTTCGCTTCTATCCATGAGGTTATCAAGACATTGATTGAAGCGTTTGTCTTGGTGTTTATCGTGGTATATATCTTCTTGCAGGATATGCGTTCTACGTTGATTCCGGCCATTGCCATTCCGGTGGCGCTGGTTGCTACTTTCTTTGTGTTGAAACTGATTGGTTTCAGTGTGAACTTGCTGACACTTTCGGCGATGGTGCTTGCCATTGCGATTGTGGTGGACGATGCCATAGTCGTCGTCGAGGGCGTCCATGCCAAGTTGGACCAAGGTTATAAATCTTCTCGTGAGGCTTCTATCGATGCCATGAGCGAACTGGGTGGTGCCATTGTTTCTATTACATTGGTTATGATGTCTGTGTTTATTCCGGTAAGTTTCATGGGAGGTACGGCCGGTACGTTCTATCGCCAGTTTGGTATCACCATGGCTATTGCTATCGGTTTCTCGGCTTTGAATGCGTTGACTCTGTCACCGGCATTGTGCGCCATCTTCCTGAAACCGCACGATGAAGGACACGGAACGAAGAAAATGACCCGTGTGGAACGTTTCCATACTGCTTTCAATGCTGCATACGATTCTCTGTTGAAGAAATATAAGAAACACGTCGTGTTCTTTATCCATAAGAAATGGTTGTCGTTCGGATTGGTTGCTGCTTCTATCATCTTGTTGGTATTCTTTATGAAGACTACTCCGACCGGTATGGTGCCTAATGAAGATACCGGTACGATTATGGGTGCGGTGACATTGCCTCCCGGCACTTCGCAGGAGCGCGCCATGGAAATCTTAAACCGTGTAGACAGTCTGGTAGCTGCCGAACCTGCGGTAGGTTCGCGTACCGTGATTTCCGGTTTTGGCTTTATCGGCGGACAGGGTCCTTCTTACGGTTCTTTGATTATCAAGTTAAAAGACTGGGAAGAACGTTCCATGATGCAGAATTCGGATGTTGTGGTAGGTACTTTATTTATGCGTGCGCAGAAGATTATCAAAGATGCGCAGGTATTGTTCTTCGCTCCTCCTATGATTCCGGGTTATTCGGCATCCAGCGATATCGAGTTGAACATGCAGGATAAGACAGGTGGTGACCTGAACCACTTCTATGATGTGGTTTTGAACTATATGGATGCATTGAAGGCACGTCCCGAAATTAATTCGGCTCAGACCACCTTCAACCCGAATTTCCCTCAATATATGTTGGACATTGATGCTGCCGCTTGTAAGAAGGCAGGTATCAGCCCTAGTGACATTCTGACTACCATGCAGGGATATTTCGGAGGTTTGTATGCTTCTAACTTCAACCGTTTCGGTAAGATGTATCGTGTAATGATTCAGGCAGAACCCGAAGCGACTAAGAATTTGGAATCGCTGAACAGCATCAAGATACGCAATGGTAATGAAATGGCTCCTATCTCTCAGTTTGTATCTATCAAAAAGGTGTATGGTCCGGACGTTATCAGCCGTTTCAACCTTTATACGGCTATCAAGGTGATGGTGGCTCCTGCCAGTGGTTATACTTCAGGACAGGCTTTGCAGGCTATCGCGGAAGTGGCAAAAGAGAATCTGCCTACCGGTTACGGTTATGAGCTGGGAGGTATGGCCCGTGAAGAGGCATCTACCAGTGGCAGCTCTACAGGTCTCATCTTTATCTTGTGTTTCGTATTCGTTTACTTGTTGCTGAGTGCACAGTATGAAAGTTATATCCTGCCGTTGTCCGTATTGCTTTCAGTTCCGTTCGGTCTGTTGGGTAGCTTCTTGTTCGTAAACGGATTTGCGGCATTGGGAAATATCCCGGCACTGAAGATGATTTTGGGAACCATGTCAAATGACATCTATATGCAGATTGCATTGATTATGTTGATGGGTCTGTTGGCAAAGAATGCCATCCTGATTGTAGAGTTCGCTTTGGACCGCCGTAAGCAGGGAATGAGTATTTCATGGGCGGCAGTGCTGGGTGCGGCAGCTCGTTTGCGACCGATTCTGATGACCTCATTGGCCATGATTGTCGGTTTGATTCCGTTGATGCTGGCTATGGGAGTAGGTGCGCACGGTAACCGTACGTTGGGAGCTTCGGCCATTGGTGGTATGTTGATTGGTATGATTTTCCAGATATTCATCGTACCGGTGTTGTTCGTGGTATTCCAGTGGTTGCAAGAGAAATTCAAACCGATAGAATGGGAGAATGTGGACAATACAGAGGTTGAACCCGAAATAGAACAATACACCCGTAAATGAATAGAAGAACAATGAAAAAGATAATAGGACTATGTTGTGCAACGCTCTTACTGAGCAGTTGCCACATCTATAAATCATACGACCGTCCCGAGTCGATAGATGCCGCCGGCATCTATCGTGACCCGGTTGCGGCTAACGATACATTGGCTGAAAATGATACAACCAATATGGGCAACTTGTCATGGAAGGAAGTGTTCCGTGACCCAAAATTGCAGGCTTTGATTGAAGAAGGACTGGCAAACAATGTGGATATGCAGACAGCCGTGCTGCGTGTGAAGGAGGCGAAGGCGCTGTTGACATCAGCCCGTTTGTCTTATTTGCCTTCGCTGGCACTTGCTCCGCAAGGTTCGTTGACCAGTGTGGATAAGGCTACTCCTGTTAAGAACTATACTTTGCCTGCTTCTGCAAGCTGGGAAGTGGATTTGTTCGGCAAACTGCTGAATGCACACCGTGGGCAGAAAGCTTCTTATTTGCAGAGTAAAGCTTACCAGCAGGCTGTACGCTCACAGTTGATTGGCGGCATTGCCAATGCTTACTATTCACTGTTGATGCTCGACCGTCAGGTGAGTGTTACCGAACAGAACGTGGCTTTGATGAAAGAAACTGTTCGTACGATGGAGGCTATGAAGGAAGCCGGTATGACTACCGAAGCAGCTGTAGCACAGAGCAAAGGAGCTTATCACCAGACAGAGGCTTCGCTGGCCGACCTGAAACGCCAGGTGCGCGAGACGGAAAACTCAATTTCTGTATTGCTGGCCAAGGCTCCCCAAAATATAGAACGCGGAACATTGGAAGAACAAGTAATGCCCACAGAACTGGCAGTGGGTGTGCCTTTGCAGTTGCTTGAAAACCGTCCGGATGTGAAGGCGGCTGAACTGGCATTGGCAAGTGCTTACTATACCACAAATCAGGCTCGCTCGGCTTTCTATCCGGGTGTTAATATCACCGGAACATTGGGATGGACGAATGGTTCCAATGGCACTGTTATCTCTAATCCTGCAGTGATGCTTTGGAATGCCATCGGTTCATTGACTCAGCCTATTTTCCAGCGCGGTAAACTGGTTGCCAACCTGAAAGTATCGAAAGCGGAAGAACAGATTGCCAAGATGAACTATCAGCAGACTATTCTGGAAGCAGGTAAGGAAGTGAGTGATGCTTTGTTCCTTTATGACACGGCAGACAAGAAACTGTCCGAACATCAGGCACAAGTTTCGGAAATGCAGAAAGCGGTAGAGATGAACAAAGATTTGTTTCAGGCGGGAAAAGCCACTTATCTGGAAATCATCACTGCCCAGCAGTCATTGCTAAGTGCTCAGTTGAACGAAGTTTCCGATACTTTCCAGCGTATGCAGGCTGTTATCAATCTGTATAGCGCATTAGGTGGTGGACGCGAATAATTAACCTTAAAAATGATACGAATATGATTAGTTCGTTGGCTTATGTAGACCCGTCAGCAAAAATCGGGAAAAACGTAACGATTCACCCATTTGTCTACATCGACAAGAATGTGGAGATAGGTGATAATAATGTCATCATGCCCAACGCCAGCATAATGAGTGGCGCACGCATCGGTAACGGAAACACGATTTATAACGGAGCTGTTATTGCAGCAACTCCGCAAGATTTCAACTATAAAGGTGATGAAACCATTGCCCGTATAGGTGACAATAATACGATTCGTGAGAATGCTGTAATTATCCGTGCCACTTTTGCCGGTGATGAAACAGTGGTTGGAAACAATAACTTTATCATGCAGGGAGCGCGTATCTCGCATGATGTGACTATCGGTAACAATTGCATCATCGGTAACGGTTCGCAGGTGTCGGGATGTTGTGTCATTGAAGATTATGCTATCCTGACTTCCAATGTGTTGATGCAGGGACACACTCGTTTGGGTACTTATGCAGCGGTGCAGGGCGGATGCCGTTTCACTAAGGATATTCCTCCATATTGTGTGGCAGCTCATGAACCGACCTCGTTTTACAGCATCAATACGCTGGTGTTGCAACACGAAGGATTTTCTGAAACGGTTCTTAAGCATATAGCCCATGCTTTCCGCATTCTCTATAAGGCTAATACATCTATCGAGGATGCATTGCGCCGTATCGAGGAACAGGTACCTTCCAGCCCTGAAATAGTGCATCTGGTGGAATTTGTTCGGAATTCGAAGTTGGGTATTATAAAATAAGTGTATCTTTGTCTTCTCTCTTTATGATGAATAGCGTTAAGAAGAAAAAAATAGATAAAACGATAGTAAGGGAGCATGTTGTTCAAGCAGCTGCAAAGGCATTTACCCGAAAAGGGGTAAAGACAGTCAGAATGGATGATATTGCCGCTGACCTGTCGATATCGAAAAGAACGCTGTACGAGTTGTTTCATGACAAAGAAGATTTGTTGCTCGATGTGATGAGGCTGCATCGGGAGGAGATGAAGAAATCAATGGAAGAGATAGCTTCCAAGGCAGAGAATGTCTTGGAAGTTATTCTCCGTTTCTATCAGAAGAGTGTACAGGACTTTCAGAATACAAACCGGAAGTTCTTTGAGGATATGGAGAAGTATCCTAAGGTGGTGGCTTATATTACCGAGAGCCGCAAAGAGAACTTGGATGCCGCAATGGAGTTTTATCAAAAGGGAGTCAATCAAGGAATATTCCGCAAGGACGTGAATTATGCTATTGTTCGTGCAATGGTAGGCGAACAGATGGATATATTGCTTCGCTCTGAAATATGTAAATCCTATTCGCTGGCTGAAATATATGAAACTGTTGTTTTCATGCATATGCGGGGCATTTCTACAGAAAAGGGGTTGAAGATTGTAGATGATTTTCTGTATAACCAGAAACGGGAGGAGCATAACAAGAATGGATAGAACTAAATTAGTCACTTAATAATAAAGAGTAAACAGTAAATGAAGTTTTTTTTAAAGCCTAAGTTAGCCTTGTTGTTGCTGGCAGTGGCAGCAACACAGAGTGCACGAGCACAAGATACATTAAGGGTTACTTTACAGGAAGCGGTCAGGATAGCGTTGAGCGAGAATCCGACCATTAAAGTAGCCGGTCAAGAAATCAAACTCAAGAAGGAAGCCCGCCGGGAAGCCTACTCAGGCTTGTTTCCCGAAGCCAATTTAGTGGGAAGTTATTCACGAGCCATCAAAAAGCAATCTTTCGCTATGGAGGGAAAGGTGATTGAAGTGGGAACGGACAACACGTATAGCGGTGGTTTGTCTGTGAGTCTGCCTGTCTTTGCACCTGCACTTTATAAGAGTATCAGTCTGACAAAGACGGATGTGGATTTGGCAGTGGAAAAAGCGCGGTCTTCGCGTCTCGATATGGTGAACCAGGTGACAAAGGCCTTTTATCAGTTGCTTTTGGCGCAAGATAGTTACGAGGTGCTGCTGAAAAGTTATAAGCAGAGCGAAGACAACTATCATGTGGTGAAAGCCAAGTATGAGCAGGGCTCTGTCAGTGAGTACGATAAAATCAGTGCGGAAGTGCAGATGCGCAGCCTGAAACCGACGGTCGTGTCTGCTCGTAACGGGGTGAATCTGGCTACTCTGCAACTGAAAGTTTTGATGGGAATGGAAGCGGAAGTAAATGTAGCAGTGGACGGTAACCTGAAAGATTACGAAATGTCCATGTTTACTCGTCAGGCAATGCCGCGGCCTAATAATCTGATAAACAACAGTACATTGAAGCAATTGGAACTGAATGCGTTGCAACTGAAACAAAATCTGAAGTTGCAATATACCAATTTCATGCCTACACTGTCTGCCAGCTTTCAGTATATGTACACTTCTATGAATGATAACTTTAAATTCAAGGAGTATGACTGGCGACCTTATTCAACTCTTGGGCTGAATCTGACTATCCCTTTGTTTAAGGGAAGTAACTTCACTAAGTTGAAACAAACCCGTATTCAGATGAAACAGCTCGCAGAGAATCGTATCAATACGGAACGCCAGCTCACCATGCAGGCTACCAGTTATCTGGACAATATGGCGGCAAGTACCGAGCAGGTAGTCAGCAACAAAGAGGCCGTATTCCAAGCAGAAAAGGGACGGACTATTGCTGAAAAAAGATATGAAGTAGGTAAGGGGACTATCTTGGAGTTAAATAGTTCGGAGGTAGCTCTGACAGAAGCGAAACTCACCTATAACCAGTCCATTTATGACTACTTGGTGGCAAAGGCTGACCTTGATTTGGTGATGGGCGAAGAAGTGGTAACAGAATAATAACAACATAACATAAAGATAACAGTATGAAAAAAAGTTTTCAAATAGCAGCTTTGTTGGTGGTCGCTTTGCTGAGCGCTTGTTCAGGCGGGGCAGAGAAGAAAGAAGGAGCACAGGAAGGGGTCGCACAGGTAGATAAACCGGTGGTGAAATTGGCATCTGTGACTTCGCGTGAGGTGGAGCAAATAGAAGAATATACCGCCACCGTGGAAGCTGAAGCAAAAAACAATATAGCACCGACCTCTCCGGGGCGCATTGATAAAATATTTGTCGAAGTGGGCGATTATGTTTCCAAGGGTCAGAAACTGGTGCAGATGGATGCTGCCAGTCTGAAGCAGTTGAAGTTACAACTGGAAAATGAGGAAACGGAGTTTAAACGTGTGGATGAATTGTATAAAGTGGGTGGTGCTTCCAAGTCGGAATGGGATGCCGCCAAGACTACATTGGATGTACGTCGTACTTCTTACAATAACTTGCTTGAAAATACGCAGTTGTTGAGCCCTCTGAATGGTGTGGTGACTGCGCGTAATTTTGATAATGGTGATTTGTATTCGTCTGCCGCTACCCCTGTATTGGTGGTTGAACAGATAACTCCGGTTAAACTTCTTATTAATGTATCCGAACCTTATTTCCCAAAAGTGAAGAAAGGAATGGATGTGAACGTGAAGTTCGATGTTTATGGCGATGAAGTATTCGAAGGAAAAGTAAGTCTGGTATATCCTACTATTGATGCGGCGACTCATACTTTCCCGGTCGAGGTGAAACTGACCAATACCAACCAGCGAGTACGCCCGGGTATGTTCGGACGTGTGACGCTCAGCTTCGGTACGATGAGCCATGTCGTGGTTCCCGACCAAGCTATTGTGAAGCGTGCCGGTTCGGGTGACCGTTATGTATATGTATACAAAGACGGTAAGGTATCTTATAATAAGGTAGAGCTCGGACGTCGCATGGATACCGAATATGAACTGCTTTCGGGAGTAGATGATAACTCTCAGGTAGTTGTTGCAGGCCAGACCCGTCTTGCCGATGGAGTAGAAGTTGAAGTAAGTAAATAATTAAAGAGTATAATTATATGAGTTTATACGAAGGAGCAGTTAAGAAACCGATTATGACCTCACTTTGCTTCCTTGCGGTGGCAATCTTTGGTCTTTTCTCACTGTCTAAACTTCCGGTAGACTTGTATCCGGATATTGATACCAATACCATTATGGTAATGACATCTTATCAGGGTGCCAGTGCTTCCGATATAGAAAATAATGTGACTCGCCCGTTGGAAAATACATTGAACTCGGTGAGTAACCTGAAACATATCACGTCTAAGTCTTCCGAGAATATTTCAGTGATAACCCTGGAATTTGAATACGGTTACGATATTGATGTGCTGACGAATGATGTTCGCGATAAACTGGATATGGTGAGCTCGCAACTTCCTGATGAAGTGAATACACCGATAATCTTTAAGTTCAGTACGGATATGATTCCTATCCTGCTGCTTTCCGTTCAGGCGGAAGAAAGCCAGCCTGCACTCTACAAGATATTGGATGATAATGTAGTGAACCCTTTGGCGCGTGTTCCCGGTGTGGGTACCGTGTCTATTGCCGGTGCGCCCAAGCGTGAGGTAAATGTTTATTGTGATCCGAACAAACTGGATGCTTACGATTTGACTATCGAAACAATCAGTTCTATTATCGGTGCCGAGAATAAAAATACGCCGGGCGGTACGTTCGATGTGGGTAGCAATACTTATTCATTGCGCGTGGAGGGAGAATTTAAAGACCCGCGCGAGATGGCGAATATTGTGGTGGGTACACACAATGGTGCATCTGTCTATCTGCGTGATGTAGCAAAGATTGTGGACTCAGTGGAAGAACGGGCACAGAAAACTTACAACAACGGCGTGCAAGGTGCCATGATTGTTGTTCAGAAGCAGTCAGGAGCCAATTCGGTAAATATTTCCAAGAAGGTAATGGAACAGTTGCCTAAGCTGCAGAAGTCACTTCCCAGTGATGTGAAACTGGGTGTGATTGTCAATACATCAGATAATATATTGAATACCATAGACAGTTTGTCGGAAACCATTATGTACGCCATTCTTTTTGTGGTGTTGGTTGTATTTATCTTCTTGGGACGTTGGCGTGCTACAGTGATTATCTGTATCACTATTCCGATGTCGTTGATTGCCTCTTTTATCTATTTGGCTATTACGGAGGGGGGCTCGTTGAATATCATTTCGTTGTCCTGTTTGTCTATTGCTATTGGTAACGTAGTGGATGACGCCATTGTGGTTTTGGAGAATGTGACTACTCACATCGAACGTGGTTCCGAGCCCAAACAGGCAGCTATTCATGGTACGAATGAGGTGGCTATTTCTGTTATCGCATCTACGCTGACCATGATTGCCGTGTTCTTCCCGCTGACTATGGTAAGCGGTATGTCGGGGGTATTGTTCCGTCAGTTGGGATGGATGATGTGTGTGATTATGACTATTTCTACCATTTCAGCTTTGTCGTTCACTCCAATGATGTGTGCCCAAATGCTTCGTTTGCAGAAAAAACAAAGCAAGTGGTTTATTGCTTTTTATAAACCGATTGAACGTTCGTTGGACGCACTGGACGGTTGGTATCAGCATCGTTTGAATTGGGCGGTACGCCATCGTAAGACGGTGATTGCAGGATGTTTCGGATTCTTTGTGCTTAGTTTGATTTGTGCAAAGGGTATCGGTACGGAGTTTTTCCCGTCACAGGACAATAGCCGTATTTCCGTACAGCTTCAGTTGCCTATCGGCGCACGTGTGGAACGTGCACAGACATTGGCTCAAGAGCTGACTGAGAAGTGGCTGAAAAAATACGATGGAGTGATGCGTGTCTGCAACTACACAGTGGGACAGGCGGATGCCGATAATACTTGGGCTTCTATTCAGGACAACGGCAGCCATATTATTTCGTTTAATATCAACCTGTATAATCCTGCCGACCGCGAGATGACACTGGCAGAAGTCTGTGACGGTATGCGTGAGGACTTGAAAGCATATCCCGAACTTGATAAGGCACAGGTAATCTTGGGTGGTAATAGTGGCGGTATGGGCGGACAGTCTACAGCAGATTTTGAAATTTATGGTTATGATTTTACGGATACCGATAAAGCGGCTGCTGATTTGAAGGCTGCCTTGCTGAATGTAAAAGGTGTATCGGAGGTCAACATCAGTCGTCAGGATTATCAACCGGAATATCAGGTGGATTTTGACCGTGAGAAACTGGCTTTGCAAGGGCTGAATCTTTCTACTGCCGCCATGTATTTGCGTAACCGTGTGAATGGTGCTTTATCGTCTTACTATCGTGAAGATGGTGACGAATATGATATCAAGGTGCGTTATGCTCCTGAATTTCGTACCAGCATTGAAGATTTGGAGAATATCCTTATCTATAATAATGCCGGAAAAGCTGTTCGTGTAAAAGATGTGGGAAAAGTGGTTGAACGTTCGGCTCCGCCTACCATCGAGCGTAAAGACCGTGAGCGTATTGTTACGGTGTCTGCGGTAATATCGGGTGCTCCTTTGGGTAGCGTGGTGGCAGAAGGCAATGCTATTATCGACAAGATGGATTTGCCTAGCGGAATCAGTATCCAGGTAGCAGGTTCGTATGAAGACCAACAGGATTCGTTCGGTGATTTGGGTACATTGGCAGTACTGATTATCATCTTGGTATTTATTGTGATGGCGGCTCAGTTTGAATCACTTACTTATCCGTTCATTATCATGTTCTCTATCCCATTCGCATTCAGTGGTGTGTTGATGGCGCTCTTCGGAACGGGAACAACGCTGAATGTTATGAGCTTGTTGGGTGGTATCATGTTGATTGGTATCGTGGTAAAGAACGGTATCGTATTGATTGACTACATTACACTGTGCCGTGAGCGTGGTATGGCGGTTATCCATTCGGTGGTGACAGCCGGTCGCAGTCGTCTGCGCCCTGTGTTGATGACTACGCTGACTACTATCTTGGGTATGGTGCCGATGGCTATCGGAGGTGGAGAAGGTTCTGAAATGTGGCGTCCGTTGGGTGTTTCCGTAATCGGTGGTCTGACTGTATCAACGGTGTTGACATTGATTTTGGTTCCTGTGCTTTACTGCTCATTTGCCGGTACAGGCATTAAGCGTGCCCGTAAGAAAATGAAGTCAAGCCGTGAGCTGAACGATTACTATCAGTCACACAAAGAAGAGATGACTAAAGGAAAAAATATATAAATCATAAATTCAAAGATATGAAATCAGTATTCATCACATTCGACCAAGCCTTTTATGAGCGTATCCTGGCATTGCTCGACCGTCAGAACTGTCGTGGGTTCAGTTATTGGCAGCAGGTACAGGGACGCGGTAGCGTCAAGGGCGAGCCTCATTATGGCAGTCATGCATGGCCGAGTATGTGTTCGGCTATCATTACTGTTGTGGATGATGCGAAAGTAGATCCTTTACTTGATGCTCTGCACAAAATGGATAAGGAGACCGAACAATTGGGACTCCGTGCCTTTGTGTGGAATATAGAAAAGACAGTTTAAAATATGCATTGCCGGGAGTGTGTCTGTTACTTTAGATTTTTGACACACTCCCGGCTAACATTTTCTTTTTTATTCTTCTTCATACAGATTCTCGTCTAAAAAATCACTACTTTTGCGCCTGATTCACAAATAGCATAGTATGAAAAATTATATATCAGCCACTTTCTTTCTCACACTTCTGGTAGTAGGAGCCTTATTGGGGCTGTATTTTCTTCCGCCGATGAAATTGAACGGTGAGCAGCTTCGTAAAGTCGACTTGCTGGCCGATATTCGTCCTGATATAGAAGAAGTGGCCGATTCTGACACTATCGTTCTTCCTCCTCCTGTGAAACCGATTTTTGTGGATACCTGCAAAACAGGGATGACTTGTATAGAAGATTATTCCGATTCTACCATGAGGGGAATGAAGCATTTTTATGAAGCGCTTTCTTCCATAAAAACAATGAAACGTCCTGTCCGCATTGCTTATTTTGGTGATTCTTTTATCGAAGCGGATATTTTTACGGCCGATTTGCGTGAGAGACTTCAGAATGAATTTGGAGGCTGCGGAGTAGGCTATGTACCTATAACCAGTTCTATCAGTGGCTATCGTCCCACAGTCCGTCACTCTTTTGGCGGTTGGAGTAGCCACTCGAGCAATGATTCCATAGGCTTCGACAGGAGTCAGCAAGATATTTCCGGACATTACTTTTTTGCTCGCGAAGGAGCATACGTGCAACTGAAAGGCCAGTCTAAATATGCTTCTCGTTTGGATACGTGTGAAGTGTCCACTCTCTATTACTTAAACAAAGGATTTGCCGGCATTCGCTCTCAAATAAATGGGGGGACAGGCGTTTTACACGAAGAGCCGGGAGACGATAGATTACAGATGCTTTCTGTAGAGGGACGGATAGGACAAGTAAAATGGAGTGTGGAACAGTCTGATTCTGTTACTTTCTTTGGAGTGGCAATGGATGGCAAGCGAGGGGTGGTTGTAGACAATTTCAGTGTGCGCGGCAGTAGCGGTTTACACTTGCGGAGTATCCCTTTGAAAACATTGAAAGCGTTTCAGCGTGTGCGTCCTTATGATTTGGTCGTTCTTCAGTATGGACTGAATGTGGCAACCGAACGCGGTGTGAATTATGAGAATTATAAAAAAGGTATGCTTACGGTGATAACTCATCTCAAAGAGGCTTTCCCCGAAGCTGCTATTTTATTGGTGAGTGTGGGTGATCGCGAATTTAAGGATGAAAAACGAAATGGAGAATTACGTACTATGCCGGGGGTGAAGAACTTGATTCGTTATCAACAGTCTATTGCAGCCGATAGCCGGATTGCTTTCTGGAATATGTATGAGGCTATGGGCGGGGAAGGAAGTATTCTTGATATGATAGACCGGAAGATGGCAAATCTCGATTACACGCATATCAATTTCAAAGGAGGAAAACATCTGTCGGGCATTTTGTTTGAGACATTGATGTATGGTAAGGAACAATACGAAAAGCGGAAGGCTTATGAAGCGGAATAAAACAAATAGATGCCTGGTCGTGGTAGTGACAGTGGTATTTATGCTTTGTCCGTCTCTTTCCGGTCTTTATGCTCAAGATCCACTTCCGCCGATAGCCCGTGTATTGGAACCATTGCATTTGCCGGGGCAGACTAAAGAAATGCATTCGTCCGGCCGGCTTATTGTATGTCACGATTCTTTGCCTGACAATTTTAAGCATACGGCAGACAATGTGATAGAGGACAGTACGCGTTCACTGCTTCCATTTTTTCGGAAACTGAATGAGATGAACGGACCGGTACGTGTCGTTCATATTGGTGATTCTCATGTGAGGGGACACGTTTATCCTTTGGTTACTCGTCGTCGGTTGGAAAGTGATTTCGGTGCTGAAGCTGTTTATCCCGATAGTATAACCTATCGCACGGATGGGCTGGCACACGAAACGGGCGAGCCCGGACTTGTTTATCATATAATGGGGGTGAACGGGGCTACCTGTGTAACCTTTACCACAGAAGATAAGATAAAAAAAATAGCTGCTCTTCAGCCCGATTTAGTAATTCTTTCTTTTGGAACAAATGAGGCACATAGCCGTCGCTACTTGGCTCCGGCACACGAAATGCAGATAGATCGTCTGCTTTCAATGTTGAAAAAGGCTTGTCCCGAAACGGTTTTTCTTTTAACTACTCCTCCGGGAGCGTATGTAGGACGTCGCCGTTCACGGGTTATCAATCCGAGGACAGTGACTGTGGCGCGTATCATCCGGGAATATGCATGCAAGCATGGGATGGCTGTGTGGGATATGTATACCGTGGTGGGAGGGAAGACCGACGCTTGCAAAAATTGGACGCGTAATCACCTGTTGAGGGCGGATGGCATTCATTTTACTCCCGAAGGATATCGGCTGCAAGGTAACTTATTACATCAAGCATTAATTAAAGCGTATAACGAGTATGTGGCAACTGGATTGGAATAAATTGGCAGAGCTGTTGACTTATAATGCCAAACAACCGATGATATTTAGTAGCGGATTGTTTTTGTTTCTGTTTTTGGGCTTCAGCCTGATATATTTGTTATTGCAGAAGAAGGACACGGCGCGCATTTTGTTTGTATCTCTGTTTTCCTATTATTTTTATTATAAGAGCAGTGGCTTTTATTTCTTTTTATTGGGAGTAGTGACGGTTACAGACTTTTTTTTGGCAGGACGCATGGCTGTGACGGAAAGTAAATGGGGCAGGAAAGGGCTTCTGTTGTTGAGCTTGTCTGTCAATTTGGGGCTGCTTTGTTATTTTAAATATACCAATTTCTTTTATGAGATACTGGCTCCGTTGTGGAACGGTAAGTTTCAGCCGTTGGATATCTTTCTGCCGGTAGGTATTTCGTTTTTTACTTTCCAGTCATTGAGTTATACCATTGATGTATATCGTCGGCAGTTGCAGCCGTTGAATCGTTTGTTGGATTATGTGTTTTATGTCTCTTTCTTTCCTCAGTTGGTGGCAGGTCCTATTGTTCGTGCGCGTGATTTTATTCCTCAGATTCGTGAGCCGTTGATGGTTTCACGAGAGATGTTTGGTACGGGGGTATTCTTCGTTGTCAGTGGTTTGTTTAAGAAGGCAGTCATCTCTGATTATATTAGTGTGAATTTTGTTGAGCGCATTTTCGACAATCCCGCTTTGTATTCGGGAGTAGAGAATCTGTTTGGAATTTATGGTTACGCGTTGCAAATTTATTGTGATTTTTCAGGTTATAGCGATATGGCAATCGGCATCGCCTTGCTGCTCGGTTTTCGTTTCCCGATGAATTTCAATTCCCCTTACAAGGCGGACAGTATCACTGATTTTTGGCATCGCTGGCATATTTCTTTGTCCACTTGGCTGCGTGATTATTTGTATATTTCATTGGGAGGAAATCGCAAAGGGAAAATCCGTACCTACATCAATCTGTTTCTCACCATGTTATTGGGAGGACTGTGGCATGGGGCATCTTGGAATTTTGTTATTTGGGGTGGCTTTCATGGCGTGGCATTGGCTGTACACAAGTTTTGGCGTAATCTTTTGGGCAAACCCAAGACTGCTGTGAGTCATGGTATCCGAAAGTTTTTTGCCGTGATTCTTACGTTTCATTTTGTTTGTTTCTGTTGGATATTCTTCCGTAACAGTACTTTTGAGGCGTCGGTAACGATGATAAAACAAGTATTTACCGCTTTTCATCCCGAAGTATTTGTGCAGCTTATCGAAGGATATTGGAAAGTCTTTGTGTTGATGGGAGTAGGTTATTTATTGCATTTTGCTCCTGATAATTGGCAAGACACTTGTTGTCGCGGAGTGGTTAGGCTGCCTTTATTGGGAAAGGCGTTATTGCTGGTAGCATTAATTTATTTGGTTATTCAGATAAAGAGCAGTGATATACAACCGTTTATTTACTTCCAATTTTAGCTCGTTGTTTAAATTTCAAATTCTTCTTTCCTCCTTTCATTGACCGCTGAAACACCCTGTTGATAGGGGTTTCGGTAGTGAATGGACATATCGTCACCACCCTTTCAGCCTCCTTTCATTTGTAAAGCTTCTTCCGGCTTTAGAACTTTTTCGATAACACTTTACGGTAGGGGCGGACCCATGTGTCCGCCCAATGACCCCAATAACTTAAAGTGAACTGTTCTCAGGCAGACACACGGGTCTGCCCCTACAGAAAACGGCAGGCTGAAAAGATGAATACACAAGGGAATTGCTGAAGGCAGATTGTGAAGGGACTTGGAAAGCGCGGCTGAAGGGAGGATGAGGGGATGTGCTGCCATTCTTAACCGACTGATTATATGAGTGTTTTAATTAAAATGTAAGGATGAACGGAAAAGAAGGAATAGCCTACTTAATGAGGGGATGATGCAATCTGCCCCTACATGAAAAAGATGCCGAGCTTTTTAAAAAAGATACCGAGCTTTTCTGAAAACACAACGAGCTTTTTAAAAAAGACTTTGAGGTTTTTTT
>NZ_CAOOSE010000007.1:0-172316 GCF_948499155.1 uncultured Phocaeicola sp.
CGATGAAGAAGGGGTGAAGGAAGTGGACAAGTCACAGGTTCTTCTTGCTGAAAACAGCGGGGGAAACTTGTCGGAAAGCAGAAACGGTTTTTCCGGATGTCTGACAGACTTGAAAGACACTGAAAAGGAGTCCGCGCCAATATCTCCGGAAAAAACTGTTAGGAAGGCGAAATCACGCTCCCTGATGCAGGAAGTGACCGCTTTTCTCACCTCCCGCTACCACTTCCGGTTTAACGTGCTGACCGAGGAAACCGAGGTGGCGGGCGTGGAACACAGTATTTCTGATGACCATTTGCGCTACGCCAAAGTGGACGAACGCTGGATGAACTCGCTCAGTCTGGAGGCCATCGAAGCGGGCATAGACTGCTGGGACAGGGACATCCAACGCTTTGTGCGCTCGCGCCGCATCAGCGAATACCATCCCTTTACCGCCTACTTTGAGCAGCTTCCCGAATGGGACGGCACCGACCGGGTATCGGCACTCGCCCGCAGGGTGTCTGATGACCCGGTATGGGTGAACGGTTTCCACCGCTGGATGCTGGGACTCTCCGCCCAATGGATGCAGTTCCATCCGGATACCAACCGTGCCAACAGTGTGGCTCCCCTGCTGGTGAGCAGTCGTCAGGGACTGGGGAAAAGTACGTTCTGCCGCCTGTTGATGCCCGATGCGCTGAAAGCCTACTATACAGAGAGTTACGACCTCAGTTCCCCGGCATCCGCCGAAGCCAGGTTAGCTGCCTACGGCCTGATTAATCTGGATGAATTCGACAAGTTGGGTGCGTCCAAAATGCCCCTGCTGAAGAATCTGATGCAGGCTTCCGCACTGAACATCCGCAAGGCCTACAAACGCAGTGCCTCGGCACTTCCCCGCATCGCCTCGTTTATCGGCACCAGCAACCGGGAAGACCTGCTGGTGGACCGCACCGGCTCGCGACGCTTTCTCTGTGTCAGTCTGGAGCACGCCATAGACTGCACCACCCCCATAGAGCATGAGCAACTGTACGCCCAACTCAAGGCGGAGCTTCTGTCCGGCGAACGCAGCTGGTTCAATAAAGAGGAGGAACAAGCCATACAGCAACACAACGCCCTGTTCTACAAGCATGTACCCGAAGAGGAGGTGTTCCGCCTCTGCTTCCGCTTTGCCACGGAAGAGGACCATCCGCAGGAGGTGCTGACCCTTTCCGCCACCCAGTTGTTCGAGCGGATGAAGTCCGCCCATCCCTCAGCCATGAGGGGCATGACGGCCTACAGCCTGAGCCGCATCCTGCCCCAGTTGGGCGAGCGGGTACATACTGCCAAGGGGAATGTGTATCGGGTAGTGGAATGCTAGGCATCCGCCTTTCTTCTTATTCAGATGGCCCCATTTCCACATATCTTTTCGAAATGAATTAAACTTTTATTTCATAGACTGTTATATAATAAACAAATAAATATTATCTTTGCCAGTCAATAGTAAGCATTTATGGATTACAAACAAAATAAATGAAAAGAAATAAAGTAAACTGGAGAGTTCCTAAAGGTGTGGAACTCACAGACTTAGATAAGAAGGTTCTTTATTATCAGGATAAAGGACATTTGGTTCCCACAAGGGAACTAATCAAAACCCCTGAACAAATAGAAGGTATACGCCGAAGCGGAATCATTAATACCGGAGTCCTGGATTTAGTGGAAAAAGAAATCCATGCCGGTATGAGCACTCTCGAAATTGATAAGTTGGTGTATGATTACACCATATCACACGGTGGTATTCCCGCTACATTAGGTTATGAAGGTTTTCCAAAAAGCTGCTGCACCTCCATTAATGAAGTGGTATGCCATGGTATCCCCAGTGAATTTGATATTTTGGAAGAAGGAGACATTATAAATGTAGACTGTACCACTATTTTGGATGGTTATTATGCCGATGCCTCACGTATGTTTATTATCGGAAAGACCACCCCTAAAAAAGAAAAATTAGTGCAAGTAGCCAAAGAGTGTTTGGAAATCGGTATGGAAGCAGCCAAACCTTTTGGATTTGTAGGCGATATAGGTCATGCTATTGAGAAACATGCCAAAAAGAATGGTTTTTCCGTAGTACGTGACCTCTGTGGACACGGTGTGGGAGTGGAGTTTCACGAAGAACCGGATGTAGAACACTTCGGAAAGAAGGGGACAGGCATGTTATTGGTGCCAGGCATGGTCTTTACTATTGAACCTATGATTAACACCGGAACTTGGGAAGTATTTATAGACGAAGAGGATGGATGGACAGTAGTGACTGAAGATGAACTTCCTTCTGCGCAATGGGAACATACATTCCTTATGACGGAAAACGGACTTGAAATCCTTACACATTAATATATAATAAGGTATATAGATTATGGATACAATTATATTAGGTATAGAATCTTCTTGCGACGACACTTCTGCTGCTGTAATCAAAAACGGTGTCTTGTTGTCGAATGTCGTGTCCAGCCAGGCTGTCCACGAGGCGTATGGCGGTGTTGTTCCGGAATTGGCATCACGCGCACATCAACAAAATATTGTACCTGTAGTGCATGAAGCTTTGAAAAGGGCAGGAGTCACTAAAGAAGACCTAAGTGCAGTGGCTTTCACGCGTGGCCCCGGATTAATGGGCTCCTTATTGGTCGGGGTCTCTTTTGCCAAAGGGTTTGCCCGTTCCTTAAACATCCCAATGATTGATGTTAACCATCTGCAAGCCCATGTGTTAGCTCATTTCATTAAAGAAACAGAAGAAGATACGAACCAGCCTAAATTCCCATTTTTATGTCTCTTAGTATCGGGCGGCAATTCACAGATTATTTTGGTAAAAGCCTATAATGACATGGAAGTGTTGGGGCAAACCATTGATGATGCAGCCGGAGAAGCTATTGACAAATGCTCTAAAGTAATGGGGCTGGGCTATCCCGGTGGTCCCATCATTGACAAACTGGCCCGCCAAGGAAACCCGAAAGCATTTACATTCAGCAAACCGCATATTCCTGATTACAACTACAGCTTTAGCGGACTAAAAACTTCTTTCCTCTACTCCTTGCGCGATTGGTTGAAAGAAGATCCTGACTTTATCGAACATCATAAAAATGATTTGGCAGCTTCACTGGAAGCAACCGTTGTGGATATTCTGATGGACAAACTGAGGAAAGTAGCCAAAGCACACAAGATAAACGAAGTAGCTGTAGCCGGAGGAGTATCAGCCAACAACGGCTTGCGCAATTCATTCCATGAACACGCCGCCAAATATGGATGGAAAATATATATTCCAAAGTTCAGTTACACAACTGATAATGCAGCAATGATTGCCATTACCGGTTATTATAAGTATTTGGACAAAGATTTTTGCACCATTGACAAACCCGCATATTCACGGGTAACAATTTAATATTTATCAAAAAACAGTTTTTCGAAATGTCAGTAGAAGGTAAATTTTTAAGTAAAGAGATTAGCGAATTGTTTTGGAAAGAGAACCTGACACTCGCTACCGCCGAGAGCTGCACGGCAGGAAATGTGGCAGCCGCAATTACAGCCGTAGCCGGAACATCACACTTTTTCAAAGGTGGAATTATTGCCTATTCCAACGAAGTAAAAGAGAATTTATTAGGTGTGAGCCATGAAACATTAGAGACTTATGGAGCAGTAAGCAAAGAAACCGTTGTCGAAATGGTAAAAGGCGCGATGAAATCGATGAATTCCGACTGCGCAATTGCCACTTCAGGTATTGCCGGCCCGACAGGGGGTACTCCCGACAAACCGGTTGGCACCATTTGGATTGCCGCCGGATGTAAAGACAAAGTAATTACGCTCAAAATCGAAGGGGACGAAGGAAGAAACAAAAATATTGCAAATGCCACCCAAAATGCATTGCAATTACTCCGAAAATTGTTCCAAAACGAAGAAAATGAGCAATAAATGCAGAATTATTTGCCAAAAACCTTGTTTTATACAAATAAAAGTGCTTATTTTGCACTCCGTTTGAAACAAGTATTGAAAAAAACTATAAAAATAAGATAGCAATGTCGAAGATTTGTCAAATTACCGGAAAGAAAGCCATGATTGGCAACAATGTTTCACACTCTAAGAGAAGAACCAAAAGAACTTTTGATGTGAACTTGTTTACTAAGAAATTCTACTATGTAGAACAAGATTGCTGGATTAGCCTGAATATCTGTGCTAACGGCTTACGTGTGATTAATAAAAAAGGCCTGGATGCAGCGCTGAATGAAGCGGTTACCAAAGGCTATTGTGATTGGAAAAGCATCAAAATTATTGGTTAATTAAAAAGGAGAGATAGACTATGGCAAAGAAGGCTAAAGGTAATAGAGTACAGGTAATCCTTGAATGCACAGAAATGAAGGATAGTGGTATGCCGGGAACTTCTCGTTACATTACAACAAAGAATAGAAAAAATACCACTGAAAGATTGGAACTTAAGAAGTACAATCCTATTTTGAAAAGAGTAACAGTACACAAAGAAATTAAATAATTATAACCCATGGCAAAGAAAACAGTCGCAACCCTTCAGACAGGTAAAGAAGGACGTTCTTACACTAAGGTTATCAAGATGGTTAAATCTCCGAAGACTGGAGCATACATCTTCGATGAACAAATGGTACCTAACGAAAAAGTTCAAGACTTTTTCAAGAAATAATCCAATCACTCCGATTGGCAAAAAGTTCCTTTCACATTGTGTGAAAGGAACTTTTTTATGCATAACCGTTATCATTATCGCACATTATAACCAATCATTCTGACGCTTTTTTTTGTCCGTGTAAGAGATTAGTTATATCTTTGTAGCATAAACAGATAAATCAAACTCCAATATGGGATTTTTTAATTTTTTCTCGAAAGAAAAGAAGGAAACTTTAGACAAAGGATTGTCCAAAACCAAAGAAAGTGTATTTAGTAAGATAGCCCGCGCCGTGGCCGGTAAATCAAAAGTAGACGATGAAGTATTGGATAATCTGGAAGAAGTACTCATTACTTCCGATGTAGGTGTGGAAACTACTCTGAATATCATCAAGCGTATAGAAGACAGAGTGGCAAAGGATAAATATGTCAACACGCAAGAACTGAACAATATCCTTCGTGAAGAAATCGCTGCTTTGCTGACTGAAAATAATACGGTGGATTCAGAAGAATTCACAGTCCCCGCAGGCAAGAAACCTTATGTCATAATGGTAGTAGGTGTAAATGGAGTAGGTAAAACGACCACTATTGGAAAATTGGCCTACCAATTTAAGAAAGCAGGTAAATCTGTTTATCTTGGAGCTGCCGATACGTTCCGTGCCGCTGCCGTAGAGCAGTTGGATATTTGGGGTGAACGTGTTGGAGTGCCCGTTATCAAACAGAAGATGGGCTCAGACCCTGCCTCTGTTGCTTTTGATACCCTGAGTTCGGCTGTTGCCAACAACGCAGATGTTGTCATCATTGATACTGCCGGCCGTCTGCACAACAAAGTCAACTTGATGAATGAGTTGACTAAAATCAAGAATGTAATGAAAAAAGTAGTACCCGATGCTCCCCATGAAGTATTGCTGGTACTGGATGGCTCTACAGGACAAAATGCCTTTGAACAAGCCAAGCAGTTTACTCTTGCAACCGAAGTTACCGCTATGGCTATTACTAAACTTGACGGAACAGCAAAAGGTGGTGTAGTCATCGGCATTTCAGACCAATTTAAGATTCCTGTAAAATACATCGGATTGGGAGAAGGTATCGAAGACATGCAAGTATTCCGCAAAAAAGAATTTGTAGACTCACTATTTGGAGAGACAGAAAAATAAATGAAACGTAACACAATAGATATTATCACCTTAGGGTGTTCCAAAAACTTAGTAGACTCGGAAAAGCTGATGCGTCAGCTGGAAGCAAACGGTTACAAAGCAACTCATGACGCCGAAAATCCCCAAGGAGAAATTGCAGTTATCAATACTTGCGGTTTCATTGGGGATGCTAAAGAAGAATCCATCAACATGATATTGGAATTCTGTCAGGCTAAAGAGGAGGGAAGACTGAAGAAGCTCTATGTAATGGGTTGTCTATCCGAGAGATACTTGAAAGAGTTGGAGTTAGAAATTCCTCAAGTGGACAAGTTTTATGGTAAGTTCAATTGGAATGAACTACTTGCTGACTTAGGCAAAGCCTATAAATCGGAATTCGCTATTGAGCGTACACTGACCACTCCTCATCATTATGCTTATTTAAAAATATCGGAAGGCTGCGACAGGAAGTGTTCATATTGCGCTATCCCCATTATTACAGGCCGACACATCTCACGTCCGATGGAAGAAATCATCGATGAAGTGAAATTGCTTGTTTCTGAAGGGGTAAAGGAATTTCAGATTATAGCACAAGAATTAACCTATTATGGCATAGATTTATACAAAAGTCAGAAATTGCCCGAACTCATCGAAAGAATTGCCAATGTTCCGGGGGTGGAATGGATTCGCTTACACTACGCTTATCCGGCACACTTCCCTGAAGAGCTGTTCAAGGTGATGCGCGAACACGATAATGTTTGCAAGTATATGGATATTGCTCTGCAACACATCAGCGATAATATGTTAAGCAAAATGCGCCGCCATGTGACAAAAGCAGAAACATACGATTTAATCGAGAAATTCCGTAAAGAAGTACCGGGTATCCATTTACGCACCACATTAATGGTAGGACATCCGGGTGAGAGTGAGGAAGATTTTGAAGAATTGAAGGAATTCATCAGAAAAGTACGATTTGACCGTATGGGAGCCTTTGCTTATTCGGAAGAAGAAGGTACATACGCTGCTCAAGAATATATGGATTCTATTTCGCATGAGGTAAAGCAGCAACGATTGGATGAGTTGATGGCTATTCAACAGGAAATTGCCGGTGAGCTGAGTGCTGCAAAAATAGGGAAAGAATTCAAAGTAATCATCGACCGTCAGGAAGGAGAGTATTACATAGGTCGTACACAGTTTGATTCACCTGAAGTAGATCCTGAAGTTTTAATTAAAGCAGATGGAAAACATTTGAATACAGGCGAGTTCTATAACGTCCGAATTACAGATGCTGATGATTTCGACCTATATGGTAGCATCTTATAAGTAATTTCCTCCGAAAAGTTTGGAGAATGTTTGTTTTTTTATTAATATAGCAGCCAAATTAATAAGCCAAAGCCTTGAATAACAAAGAATTTATATCCGAGCTTTCGCGTAGATTTGGATATACCAACAAAGATACAACTCAATTGGTATCCTCAGTGATAAGCGCCATGACCCAACAGTTGCAAGATGGAAATACTGTCGCAATTCAGGGCTTCGGCACTTTCGAGGTAAAAAAGAAGTTAGAACGTATTTCTATTAATCCTGCTACGCAACAACGTATGTTGATACCTCCCAAATTGGTATTGACATATAAACCGAGTGCAATATTAAAAGAAAAGTTTAAATAAATACTCCCTTAAGACATACGATTGACATACTATGAGTGACAAAATAACCATACAAGATATTATCGAACTTTTGGCAGAGAAACACGGCATGAGCAAAAAGGATGCCGAAGCCTTTGTTAAAGGAGTTTTTGACCTTATCGAAGAAGCATTGGCTTCTGAAAAGTATGTAAAAGTCAAGGGATTAGGTACTTTTAAACTAACAGAAGTAGAAAGCCGCGAAAGCGTTAATGTAAATACAGGTGAACGCTTTCAAATACAGGGGCACAACAAAATATCGTTTACTCCCGATACTACCATGAAGGATTTGATTAATAAACCGTTCGCACATTTTGAAACGGTTATCCTGAATGAGAATACCCAACTGGAAGATACGGAAACAGAATTTGAAGGAGAAAACGATGGAGAGGAGAGTGCGGAGGAAGTCATCTCCACCCCTGAAGTTCCAAAAGACGATGACGCCCACACTATCACCAATGTATCCGACAATGGGGTTGATATTCAACCGGTAACCGATGTTGCCGAACCGGAAAAAACAATAGCGGCGGATGAAACAAGTAAAGTGGTGGAAGAGCAACAACCGACAGAGGAAAACCCTTTGGCGGAAGAAGCTCCGAAAGCAGTAGAAAAAACTTCGAAAGAAGAACCTGTCGACATTGCAGAAGCTGTAGTAGAAGCGCTTCAAGAAGAGAAAACAGTTTCGGAAACAATCACAGTGTCTAAGGCTGTTGCTTCGGAACCACAATTGGTAACAGTTCCGGAGGACTCGTTGAAAACTCCTGAAAAACCGTTGAAAGAGGAGAAGAAGAAAAGCCCATGGGGAATCATTATTGCAATTATTCTTGTCCTTTGCATTGCCGGCGGTATTTATTGGTTCATGCAATCATCATCAAATAAACAGCCGGTAAAGAAATCCGTTACTACAACACTACCACCTACTGTAAAAGAAGTGCCAAACGACTCCGTCAGTCTCCGGCAGCAGGATACCGCTTCGGTAAGCAACTTGCAGACAAAAGAACCGGTTCAACCACAACCGGCAGAGACTCCTTTGCAGCAGCAACCGACAAAACCGGAAAGCCATTCCTCCGTAAAGTCAGCCGTCAATCAAGAGATAGCCAAAGTGACACTGGCGGACACTGTAGAGTATGACATTGTGGGCACCATGACCAATTATACTCTTCAAGAAGGAGAAAGTCTCATAAAATTAGCACTGAAATTTTATGGAACAAAGAAGTTGTGGCCATACATTGTAAAGCATAACAAAAACGTAATCAAAGATGCTGACAGAGTCCCCATCGGAACAACATTACGCATCCCGGAATTGACTCCAAAGAAGTAATAAACCACCGCTAATTTTCATTTTAAAATTCTTTAGCCCAATATCCTTTAAAAAGTAGAGATGCGCTTTACTTTTTTAATAAAAATTAGTTGCCTCAGTTAATTAATTACCGTAATTTTGGCTGCGTTAATCGAACAAGGCCGTCGCAAGGCCGTTATAATGATTTAAAAAAGAAATAACTAAATAACAAAATTATGGCTGAAGCAATTGATATTCGCGAACTAAACGAACGAATTGAAAGACAAAGTGCGTTTGTAACCAACTTGATGACCGGTATGGATCAGGTTATCGTAGGTCAAAAACATTTGGTAGAATCTTTACTTATCGGTTTGTTGTCCGATGGTCACATCCTGTTGGAAGGTGTTCCGGGTCTGGCAAAGACCTTAGCAATCAAGACTCTTGCATCATTGATAGATGCCAAGTACAGCCGAATCCAGTTTACACCGGACTTACTCCCGGCCGACGTTATCGGTACCATGATTTATAGTCAGAAAGATGAGAGATTCATCGCTAAGAAAGGACCGATATTCGCCAATTTCGTATTGGCAGATGAAATCAACCGTGCTCCGGCCAAAGTGCAAAGTGCTTTGCTGGAAGCTATGCAGGAACGTCAGGTTACACTGAGTAAGGAAACATTCCTGTTGCCCGAACCATTTCTCGTAATGGCTACCCAAAACCCGATTGAACAGGAAGGTACTTACCCATTGCCTGAAGCGCAAGTAGACCGCTTTATGCTGAAAGTCATTATAGACTATCCGAAACTGGAAGAAGAAAAGAAAATTATCCGTCAAAACATCAGTGGCGAAAAGATTGAAGTCCGCCCCATTTTGAAGTCAGAAGATATTATGGAAGCTCGCAAAGTCGTTCGGCAAGTATACTTGGACGAAAAGATTGAGCAATACATTGCCGATATCGTATTCGCAACCCGCTATCCTGAAAAGTATGATTTGAAAGAATTGAAAGATATGATTGGTTTTGGTGGTTCACCTCGTGCTTCCATCAATTTGGCTTTAGCTGCACGCAGTTATGCGTTCATCAAGCGTCGCGGCTATGTCATTCCCGAAGATGTGCGCGCTGTTGCCCATGACGTACTTCGCCACCGTATCGGTCTGACTTACGAGGCAGAAGCCAGCAACATGACTTCTGACGAAATCATCAGCAAGATTCTGAACAAGGTGGAAGTGCCTTAAAGAATAAGATTTCTGCAGGATATCAAGTACTTTTTTGTGGATATAACCGTGTTTGCAAGCATTGCATCTGCGGAGATAAACATCATACAGCAGATTTCCTGCGGAAAAGAAGATTAACAAGCCGAAGAAAAGCTCGGAACAACAGTAAAAGTTTATCATTTCATAATAGTGGAATGATAAAGGCATCGGTATATCATCCTATTTCCATGATGAGAAAGGGAAAATCCGATGCACTTGAAAACAAATAACTTAGTACGAACAGTATGGAAACAAGTGATTTATTAAAACGGGTTCGCCAGATTGAAATCAAGACACGCGGACTTTCGAATAATATCTTTGCCGGGCAGTATCACTCTGCATTCAAGGGTAAAGGTATGTCATTCTCGGAAGTGCGTGAGTATCAGTATGGTGACGATGTTAGAGATATAGATTGGAACGTGACCGCACGCTATAACAAGCCCTTTGTAAAAGTGTTTGAAGAGGAACGCGAATTGACGGTCATGCTCCTGATTGACGTTTCGAATAGCTTGGATTTCGGTACGGTGAAACAGATGAAGAAGGATATGGTAACCGAGATTGCCGCCACTCTAGCATTCTCCGCTATTCAGAACAACGATAAAATTGGCGTCATTTTCTTTTCGGATCGGATTGAAAAGTTCATTCCGCCCAAGAAAGGACGCAAACATATTCTGTATATCATCCGCGAACTGCTTGACTTTAAGCCCGAAAGTAAGCGTACAGATATCAAAATGGCAGTGGAATATCTGACCAATGTAATAAAGAAACGTTGCACTACCTTTATGCTGAGTGACTTTATTGATGAAAAGGACTTCCGCAATGCATTGACTATTGCCAACCGCAAGCATGATATTGTCGCCATTCAGGTATACGACCGCCGAATCACCGATCTTCCCGATGTGGGTTTAATGAAGGTACGTGATGCTGAAACGGGACACGAACAATGGATTGATACCTCGTCTCGTACTTTGCGACGCGCACACAACGAATGGTGGTTACAACGTCAGGGTACGCTGAACGAAACCTTTACAAAAAGCAATGTAGACTCTGTATCTATCCGCACCGATCAGGATTACGTAAAAGCGTTGCTTAACTTATTTGCTAAACGAAACTAATGAACATGAAGATAATACATACTAGCAAAAAGTTCTTGAAAGTATTGGCTTGTGCCACGATGCTGCTGACAGCACATCAGGCACAGGCACAACAGGTTACAGTGGATGCAAGCATCGACTCTCTACAGCTTCTTATCGGCGAACAGGCCAAAATAAAGTTGGAAGTCAGTATGGATGCCAATCAAAAATTGATACTTCCCGCTTTGCGTGACACCATTGTGAGGGGAGTGGAAATTCTTGATATTGCCAAGCCTGATACCCAAATATTGAACGATGGACGGCGAATGCTCATCAAACAAGAATATACTATCACTTCTTTCGACTCGGCACTTTACTATCTGCCGCCTCTCGAAGTGTTGGTTAACAATCAGGCATACCGTTCAAAAGCATTGGCACTGAAGGTTTATTCCATTCCGGTCGATACACTTCATCCCGAGCAGTTTTTCGGTCCGAAAACAGTTCGCGAGGTTCCCCTCACTTGGGAGGATATTTCAACTATTGTGTGGCTCGTGTTGCTGATGTGGGCATTGGCGGGACTGGGGTATTATTTATATGTAAGATATAAAGATAATAAGCCTATTATCAAGAAAATAAAGGTAGAACCGAAATTACCGCCCCATCAACAGGCATTACAGGAAATAGAGCGTATCAAGAGCAATAAAACATTGCGCAGCACCGACCCGAAAGAGTATTACACAGAGCTGACCGATGTGCTTCGCAACTATATGGCAGAACGTTTCGGATTTAACGCAATGGAGATGACTTCTTCCGAAATTATTGATAAACTGCAGGATATCAGTGACAAAGAATCTATCAAAGACTTGATGTTCCTGTTCCAAACTGCTGACCTTGTAAAATTCGCCAAACATTCACCGCTGATGAATGAAAACGATATGAACTTAGTCAATGCGGTAGACTTTATCAACAACACCAAGGTGGAACCGGATCCGAATGCCAAACCCGAACCTACGGAAATCACCGTGGAAGAAAAGCGTTCAAAACAAGGAAGAATTATCTTGCTGAGCAGCATAGGAGTGATTGTCATTGCTATCGTAGTGATTCTCTATCAGGTGCTTCGCGGCATATACAATCTCTGGTTTTAACTCATAAATACTAGAAACAATGATTTTTGCAAATATTGAATATCTATTTCTGCTGGTATTACTCATACCTTATATAATATGGTATGTGATGAGGAGGCAAAAGACTGAGCCCACACTCCAAGTCTCTACCACCCGCATGTATATGAAGGCACCCCGAAGCTGGAAAATTTACCTGCTGCATGCCCCATTTGTGCTCCGCATAGTAGCTATCGTTATGGTAATCCTTATTTTGGCACGCCCTCAGACCACTGACAACTGGCAGAATACCGAAATAGAAGGTATCGACATCATGCTGGCAGTAGACGTTTCTACCAGTATGCTGGCTGAGGACTTGAAACCTAACCGCTTGGAAGCTGCCAAACAAGTGGCATCCGAATTTATCAACGGCCGTCCAAACGATAATATCGGTCTGACCATCTTTGCCGGCGAAAGTTTCACCCAATGTCCGTTGACGGTAGACCACGGAGTACTGCTGAATCTTTTTAACGGTATCAAAGGTGACATTGCCCAGCGCGGATTGATAGAAGACGGTACTGCCATCGGTATGGGCATCGCTAATGCGGTAACCCGACTGAAAGACAGCAAAGCAAAGTCCAAAGTGATTATTCTGCTGACAGACGGTAGTAACAACCGTGGAGACATTTCTCCAATGACCGCTGCCGAAATCGCCAAAAAATTTGGTATCAGAATTTACACCATCGGGGTAGGTACTAACGGAACAGCTCCTTATCCGATGCAAACATACGCAGGAACACAATATGTGAATATTCCTGTGGAAATTGATGAGAAGACTTTGACCGAAATTGCCGGAGCAACAAACGGGAACTATTTCCGTGCTACCAGTAACTCTAAGCTAAAGGAAGTTTATCAGGAGATTGACAAACTGGAGAAAACGAAGTTGAACGTAAAAGAGTTCAGCAAACGCGAAGAAGAATACCAGATATTTGCCTGGGTTGCTTTTTTCTGTATTCTGCTCGAAATCTTATTGCGCAACTCAGTATTAAAGAAAATACCTTAAAAACAAGAAGTTATGTTTCGATTTGCAGACCCGAACTTTTTATATTTGCTCATCATACTACCTTTTGTAGTAGCGCTGTACTTGTATTCCAATTACCGCCGCCGCCAAAACATTCGCAAGTATGGTGATCCGGCATTACTCAAACAGTTGATGCCGACTATCTCCAAATATCGCCCTGACATTAAGTTTTGGCTGATTTTTACTGCGCTCACATTGGTAATCCTGATGTTGGCACGCCCCCAATTCGGTTCCAAGATGGAAACGGTAAAACGTAGTGGGGTAGAAGCTGTCATTGCATTGGATATCTCCAACTCAATGTTGGCGGAAGATGTGACTCCAAGTCGTCTGGACAAAGCAAAGAAGCTTATTTCCAGACTAGTGGATACATTCAACAATGATAAAGTAGGTTTAATCGTATTTGCCGGAGATGCATTCACGCAATTGCCCATTACGAGCGACTATGTGTCTGCCAAGATGTTTCTGGAGACCATCAATCCTTCGCTGATAACCACGCAAGGTACAGATATCGGTGCAGCTATTCGTTTAGCAATGAAAAGCTTTACTCCACAGGAAGGCGTGGGACGTGCCATTATAGTCATCACCGACGGTGAAAATCACGAAGGTGGTGCTGTGGAAGCTGCTAAGGAAGCAGCCGAAAAAGGTATGCAAGTGTTTGTATTGGGTATCGGCTCGCCCGACGGTTCTCCTATTCCTTCAGAAAGAGGCAGTAACGATTATCGCCGGGATAAAGATGGAAACGTCATTGTAACTCGTTTGAACGAGCAAATGTGTCAGGAAATAGCCAAAGCCGGCAATGGAATGTACATCCGCGTGGATAATTCCAACTCGGCAGAGAAAATACTTAACAACGAGATTGCTAAACTTTCGAAAGCCGATGTAGAAAGTCAAGTTTATACCGAATTTGATGAGCAATTCCAAGCGTTGGCGTGGCTGATACTCATTCTGCTGATTGCAGAAATGCTTATTTTGGAACGGAAGAATCCGCTTTTCAAAAATGTGAGACTATTTAAATAAATGCTTATGTTACAGAAAACCTATATCACCCTGTTATTCTTGCTTGCGGCAGGAGGCAGTGCCTTTGCCCAAAAGACAGATAGAGATTATCTGCGTAGCGGAAACAAGCTGTACAACGACAGCTTGTTTGTCAAAGCGGAGGTGGATTATCGCAAAGCACTGGAAGTGAACCCGAAGTCGACGGATGCTATGTTCAACTTGGGCAATTCGCTCTTGATGCAACAAAAAGCAAAAGAAGCAATGGAACAATTTGAATCGGCTTCAAAGGTAGAAAAAGATAAGGATAAACTTGCTCAGATTTATCATAATATGGGTGTCATCCTTCAGGCTTCCAAACAATATCCCCAATGCATCGAGGCCTATAAAGAGTCTTTGCGCAATAATCCGAAAGACAATGAAACGCGCTATAATCTCGCTTTGGCACAGAAATTACTAAAAGACCAGCAACAAAACCAGCAAAATCAAGACCAGAACAAAGATCAAAAACAGGATCAGAAAGACGACCAGAAAGACCAAAACAAAGATCAGCAAAATCAAGATAAGAAAGACCAGCAACAGAACCAAAATCAACAACAGCAACAGAATAAGGATGAAATGTCCAAAGAAAATGCCCAGCAATTGTTGAATGCGGTGATGCAGGATGAGAAGAATGTGCAGGATAAAGTGAAAAAACAAATGCAAATTCGAGGAAAGAAGTTGGATAAAGACTGGTAATTGTTTAATTTTGACGATTAAAATAACTAAATAGAAAAATGAGGAAAGTAATTCTCTTATTCATATTAATAACTACGGTGTTGGGAGCATGGGCGGACGGAACTCAGACGCTGACGGCAACAGCACCCGATGTGGTAGTGAGCGGTGACCAATTTCGATTAACCTATACGGTTAATACACAGAAAGTTAGAGATTTCCGAGCTCCAAGCATAAAGGGATTTGAAGTACTGATGGGTCCCACAGCTTCTCGACAGAGCAGCACGCAAATCATTAATGGTAATGTAACTTCGACCAGTTCCGTTACTTATACCTATATATTGATGGCCGATAAGGAAGGAACCTATACCATTCCGGCAGCAACAATCGTTGCCGATGGACATTCCCTTTCTTCCAATACGGTGACTATCAAAGTACTTCCACCTGATCAAGCCAATGGTGTAGGAGGGAATCAGGCAGGAAATCCATCTTCTTCCCGGAGCCAAGCCACAAGTAGCAAGATTACCAATAAAGACTTGTTTATCACAGCTTCGGCAAATAAGACCACCGTTTACGAGCAAGAGGCTATTCTGCTGACTTACAAGGTTTACACGTTGGTAGATTTGAGGGGCCTCCGTGGAAGTATGCCCGACTTGAAAGGTTTCCATACGCAAGAAGTAGAGCTTCCGGGTAAAAAGGTATTCACTTTGGAACACTATAACGGAAGAAACTACAATACTACCGTCTGGAGTCAATACATTCTGTTTCCGCAGCAATCAGGTAAATTGGAAGTACCCTCCATTACCTTCGAAGGTACCGTTGCGCAACGAGTAGCCTCGGATGATCCATTCGATGCTTTCTTCAATGGTGGAAGTAATTACGTAGAGATAAACAAAAACATCGTAACTCCCAAGTTGGTTATCAATGTAAAGGAATTGCCGGCCGGAAAGCCAGCCAATTTCTCGGGTGGAGTAGGTGAGTTCACAATCAGCTCTTCCATCAATACACAAGAACTGAAAACAAATGATGCCGTTACCATCAAGTTGATTATTTCAGGTGTAGGAAATCTGAAGTTGATTAACACACCCGAAGTCGATTTTCCAAAAGATTTCGAGGTTTATGACCCGAAGATTGATAATAAGTTCAATTTGACTCGTGAAGGGTTATCCGGAAATAAAGTGATTGAATATCTGGCGATTCCCAGACATGCGGGAAACTTCACGATTCCTCCTGTAGAGTTCTCTTACTTCGATTTGAAGTCACAAACTTACAAGACGCTGAAAACAGAGCCTTATACGCTGAAAGTAGAAAAAGGAGAAGGAAATGCTGATCAAGTAATTGCCGACTTCACTAATAAAGAAGATTTAAAAGTACTAGGCAAAGATATACGTTATATCAAAATGGGAGAAAGTAAACTGACCCGGAAAGACGATTTCTTTTTCGGTTCTGTCACTTACTATTTATGGTATATTATTCCATTGGCTCTCTTCATTGCATTTGTCGTTGTTTATCGGAAAAAAGCAATAGAAAATGCCAATGTTGCCAAAGTACGTACCAAGAAAGCAAACAAAGTGGCTACCAAACGAATGAAGAATGCGGGTAAATTGTTAGCGGAAAATAAGAAAGAAGCATTCTATGACGAAGTGCTGAAGGCACTTTGGGGCTATATCAGTGACAAACTGAATATTCCAGTTTCTAAACTTTCGAAAGATAATATTGAGGAAGATTTAACCAAGTATGGGGTTTCTCCTGAACTTATCAAAGAATTTATCGAAACATTAAATGAATGTGAATTTGCCCGTTATGCACCAGGTAACCAGAACGAGGCAATGGATAAGGTATATTCTTCTGCCATTGAAGTCATCAGCAAGATGGAGAATAGTATAAAGCACTAATTAATAGGAGGTCATAATAATGAGAAAAATATATTTCATCCTGATATTTTTGATGGGCTTTCTCAGTCTGAATGCTCAGACAGACAGTACTCAAGTCGCGGTTTCTGCCCATATCTCAAAGGCAGAAGCCGATAGCGCCTATATCAATAATGATTTTGCCAATGCAGTGAACTTATATGAAAGCATTTTAAAGAATAAAGGAGAATCGGCAGATATCTATTATAATTTGGGAAACAGCTACTATAAAATGAATAATATAGCCAAAGCTATACTCAATTATGAAAGAGCTTTATTGCTGAATCCAGGTAATAATGATATTCGTTTTAACCTTGAATTGGCACGTAGCAAAACGGTTGATAAGGTAACTCTACCCAGTGAGATGTTCTTTGTTACGTGGACTCAATCACTTATTAATTCAATGAGTGAAAAAGGATGGGCTCAAACAGGTATTGTTACCTTTATTCTGACTATTCTTATGCTAGCCTTATTTATTTTTGGCAAGCGAGTGGTATGGAAGAAAATAGGTTTCATTTCTGCCATTTGTTTCTTTGTCATCTGCATATGCTCTAACATTTTTGCTTCTGAACAAAAAACAGAATTATTGAACCATGATAGTGCCATCATTATAGCTCCCAGCGTTACGGTAAAGAGTACTCCTAATCAAAGTGGAACAGATCTTTTCATCCTTCACGAAGGAAGAAAAGTGATGATTAAAGACAACACAATGAAAGAGTGGAAAGAAATCAGACTGGAAGACGGTAATGTAGGATGGGTACCGACTAATGTAATAGAAATAATCTAAAAACGACTAATGGATATACAGCAGTATATAGCCTTTGACAAGGAACTTTTGTTAAACCTGAATGGAAGTGACTCCCTTTTTTGGGATGGTTTCATGTGGGTAGCGACAAGTACGTATATATGGATTCCGACTGCTATTATACTGTTGTATATCATTATTAAAAATAATAAGATACAGGAAGCTTTATTGACTATTGTGATGATTGCCCTTGTCATTACTTTGGCCGACCAGATTGCTTCAGGCATTTGCAAACCTTATTTTCATCGTTTTCGCCCCACGCAAGACCCTGACATCATGTATATGGTAGACATAGTAAATGGATATAGGGGAGGACGTTTTGGATTTATTTCGAGCCACGCTGCCAACACTTTTGCCCTCACTGTATTCCTATCGTTATTATTTAAAAACAAGTTACTCACTTTTATGCTCATCTTTTGGGCCTCTCTTAACGCATATTCACGCATATATTTAGGTGTGCATTATCCCGGAGATATTCTATTCGGTATCCTCGAAGGATGTTTGATAGGATATTTGATGTATCGGTTATATAGATTCATTCACAAACGCATTTTCTATCAGCCTCGTTGTATTTCCAATCAATATACTGCTAGTGGCTATCTAATAAATGATATCAATTTATTATTTACAGTCCTGTTATTGACGTATTTTATGATTATCCTTCTCGGAATCATTACAATCCACACACTAAACTTATAAAATAGCATTTTTATATCATTCCACTTTCTTCAGTTCAAAAAAAGAAGGAAATACTTTGTTTTATATTATTTTTTGATTAAGTTTATAGCGTGAATTAAATATCACTTGTATAAACTAAAATTTAATACACTATGAACAGAACGATAACATTCAACGAACTGCGTAAAATCAAAGATTCATTACCCAGTGGAAGTATGCATAGAATAGCTGATGAACTTAATATGAGCGTAGAAACTGTGCGCAACTTTTTTGGAGGCCATAATTTCAAAACAGGGAAAAGTGTTGGTATCCACTTGGAGCCAGGTCCGGATGGCGGTTTGGTAATGCTGGACGATACGACAGTCTTAGATAAAGCAATAGATATTTTAAAGGAAATAGAAAAGGAGGAAATACAAGAAGCATAAGATAAGAAAGCCCAGTTGAATGACAACATTCAATTGGGCTTTCTTGTTTTAAAGGTGTATGCAAATAAATTACACAAAATTGGAAACTCTAAAAACAACAGTTATGGAAGATAAATTGGTAACTCTAGCAATCCTCACTTATGCTAAGGCACAGATTCTTAAAAATGTGCTTGAAACAGAGGGCATTGAAGCTTATATTCACAACGTGAACTTAATTCAGCCTGTCATATCTTCTGGTGTGAGAGTTAGAATTAAGGAAAGTGATTTACCTCATGCTTTACAAATCATAGAAAGTTCTACTTGGTTAGCCGAAGATGTAGTAAAGGAACAAGAGGAGAGTAGTAAAGAGAAAAAAGAACAAAGAAAAGTACTGATTCCTGTCGATTTCTCAGACTATTCACTGAAGGCCTGCCAATTTGGTTTCTCATTTGCCAAATCTATAAATGCAGAAGTTATTTTACTACATGCCTATTTCAGTCCTATCTATGTTCCCACAATCCCTTACGGAACAGAAAATTTCAACTTTCAAATAGAAAGAGAGGAGTCTATAAAGAGTATGATAGAGACAGTTCACAAAGAGCTGAATAAGTTATCGGATACGATCAAAAAGAAAGTTGAAAGCGGTGAATTTCCCTCCGTAAAATATACGTGTATTTTGCGTGACGGCATTCCAGAAGAAGAAATCTTACGCTATGCCAAAGAGCATAAACCACAGATTATCATTATGGGTACACGAGGTAGAAGTCAAAAAGACATCGACCTGATAGGAAGTGTAACGGCAGAAGTTATTGAAAGAAGCAGAACTTTTGTATATGCAATACCAGAGCACACTCCGCTAAAGACCTTCAACGATATCAAAAAGGTGGCGTTTGTGACCAACTTCGACCAAAGAGACTTAATCGCTTTCGACTCATTAATAACTGCCTTTAAATCGTTTCATTTTACCATTTCATTTATTCACTTAAGCACAGAAAATGATGCTTGGGACGAAATTAAACTTGCAGGAATCAAAGATTATTTTCAAAAACAATATCCTCAATTGGAATTGCATTATAATGTAATCAAGGAAGATAATATATTGAGTAATCTTGATAAATATGTAAAAGAAGAAAATATAGATGTCCTTTGTATTACAAACTACAAAAGAAATATCTTTGCCCGTTTATTCAATCCAAGTATTGCCCGGAAAATGATATTCCATGCTAATACACCTATATTGGTAATTAAATAAGGATAGCAAAGAATTGCTGTTTTCCATTTGGGTGAATAAATTCGGTCCACCTAAATGGGAAACATATAGAGTGGGAAATAAGGAAGGCAATAATGGATTTTCCTAATCATAATTAAACATAATGCTGATTATAATATATTCGTAATTGAAGCTAATGCCAACCTATGAGTGTTGGATTGTAAAAGCTCAATAAATAAAAAAGGCTATCTCAACTTTATTTTTGAGACAGCCTTTATTTATGCAAATTAAAAATTAGAGTCCTAATTCTTTTTCTAAAGAATCATATTCTGCTCTATTTAATTTCCAGTAGATATTCAGCAAATAATTTCCCCATAATGCATTATTGTCCGGTTTCAACTCTTTAGCCTTTTCGTAGAAAGGTTTAGCCTTTTCATACAAATCTTTAATTTGGTTTTCATTTTCATTGTATTTAGGATTATCAATAGCTAATTCTGAATTCTCTTCTACAATGATTTGTGCTGGGAAGAAATAACAATCACCAATCTTTGCATAAGCTTCAGCTACTAAATCACCACCGTTAGCAATGATTTTATTAAAAGTAGCAATGGCATCGTCATATTGTTTCTTTTCAAATTGCAAAATGCCTTTTACATATAAGAAATACGGAGTTTCATTAGTGGCAAGCAACTTATTAATTTGAGCTAAACCTTCATCAACCATTCCTTTTTGGATATAATAATCCATAATATTACCAACAAAATACTCCTGCTGAGGGAATTTTTCTGTTCCTTCTTTAATTACTTCCAGCCATTTTATTGAGTCGCCAGTTTCTTTATCACCATAAGTCTCAGCCAAACACATTAAAGCTCTATGACCTTCACTCTTATCTTCTTTACCTATTGTACCGTATTTAATAACCGCATCTTTATCTTTTAGCATATTAGCAGCCAAAGTAGCATAACAAGCATATAAAGCATTTAATGTATCTGCTTTGAGAGATTCGTCATCGGCAAATATAGGTTCGTTTACAACATCTACAAATAAGCCAAAATATTTCAAAGCATCAGCATAATCACCTTTATTATAGGCATCTCCACCACCATTAATTAAATTCAAACGTAATGTTTTAAGAGCATCAGCATTCTTCTTTCTATATTTAGGCTTTTTCATCTCACCACTTTTTACTTTAGCCTGCTCCATCTCATCGCATTTCAAATAATACTCATACATTTTTGCCAAACTATTATAAAGTCTGGTTGTATCAGCTTGACCACCCGGCAAATAAAGTTTCATGTTTTCGTCATCATACATAGCTTTCTGGAAGTCACCTGCTAATTTCCAAGTTTCTGGATCATTTGCAGTCTCAGGGTTAGTCAAAGCCGGTTCAATAACTTTTGCAGCTTCTTCAGGTTTGCTTTTTAAAGACTTAGCTTCTTTAACAGCACTAACCTGTGCAGATGCAAAACATGCACCCAATAATAAAGCCACTGTAAATAATACTTTTTTCATAATTTTGTGGATTTAATAATACAATCTTTTATATTCTCTTTTATTCTTCAGTATTCTCTTCGGCAGAGGATTCAATTTCTCTATCCCCTCCTTCTTTATCAGCATTAATCAACGTTTCTGTATCTGTCTGATTCTCATCCTCACCAGCCATTTCTTCTTCTGATTCTGAGGTTACCTTACATACAGAGCCTATTTGATCATTGCGCTTTTCAAGATTTATTAGACGGACTCCCTGAGTGGCACGACCCATAATACGGACATCAGCCACTTTCAAACGAATGGTAATACCGGATTTATTGATAATCATCAAATCGTTTTCATCCGTCACCGACTTAATGGCTACTAATTTGCCTGTTTTATCAGTGATATTCAAGGTTTTAACTCCCTTACCACCACGATTAGTCTTACGATAATCTTCAATGTCTGAACGTTTGCCGTACCCCTGTTCCGACACAACCATAATAGATTCTGTTTCAGGGTCTTTTATGCATATCATTCCGATTACTTCATCACTTCCGTCTTCATCCAAAGTCATACCGCGAACTCCGGTTGCAGTACGTCCCATTACACGGACTGCACTTTCATGGAAGCGGATGGCACGACCATTACGATTAGCAATAATAATTTCATTATTACCATTCGTCATACGCACTTCAATCACTTTATCATCTTCACGAATGGTAATTGCATTCACGCCATTTTGTCGAGGGCGTGAATATTGTTCAAGCAATGTTTTTTTAATAACACCATTCTTTGTACAGAACAAAACGTAGTGGCTATTAATAAATTCGGTATCACTTAAATTCTTCACACGGAGATATGCCGTTACCACATCGTCTGAATCAATATTCAGCAAATTCTGGATAGCACGCCCTTTAGCATTCTTTGTTCCTTCCGGTATTTCATATACTTTCAGCCAATAACACTTGCCTTTCTGAGTAAAGAACATCATCGTGTTATGCATCGTAGCCGGGTAAATATGCTCTACGAAGTCTTCATCGCGCGTTTCACTTCCCTTAGATCCTACTCCGCCCCTATTTTGAGCACGGAATTCGGATAGCGGTGTACGCTTAATGTATCCCATATGTGAAATAGTAATAACCATCTGGTCATCTGCGTAGAAATCTTCAGGATTAAACTCTTCTGACGAATAAACAATTTCCGAACGACGCGCATCACCGTATTTAGCTTTTACCTCGAGCAACTCGTCCTTAATTACTTTTTTACAAAGCTCATCATTAGAAAGTATTTCTTCATAATAGGCTATCTGCTTCATAACTTCTTCATATTCAGCATGAAGTTGGTCTTGCATCAGACCTGTAAGCTGGCGTAGGCGCATTTCAACAATAGCACGTGACTGAATTTCACTTAAGTTGAAACGTTCCATTAAATTAGCTATTGCATCATTTGGAGTTTTGGCAGCACGAATAATACGGATTACTTCATCGATATTATCCGATGCGATAATCAAGCCTTCCAAAATATGGGCACGTTCCTGAGCTTTACGTAAATCGTATTGAGTACGTCGAATTACAACGTCGTGACGGTGCTCTACAAAATATTTAATCAAATCTTTCAGATTGAGCATTTTAGGACGTCCATGTACCAATGCAATATTGTTCACGCCAAAAGAAGTCTGTAAAGCCGTCATTTTGAATAGCTTATTGAGTACCACACTGGCATTAGCATCACGTTTCACATCAATAACAATACGCATACCTTCACGGTCAGACTCATCATTTACATATGAAATACCATCAATTTTCTTTTCATTGACCAACGAGGCAATGTTTTCGATCAACTCTTTTTTGTTTACGTTATAAGGAATCTCGTTGACGATAATCTTATCGTGTGAAGTATGTGCCTCTATTTCGGCTTTTGCACGCATTACTACTCGCCCACGGCCTGTTTCATAAGCATCGCGCACACCGCTTATGCCATATATATAACCTCCTGTGGGGAAATCGGGAGCTTTTACATATTGCATTAAGCCCTCGATATCAATATCATTATTATCAATATAGGCGATACAAGCGTCTATCACTTCCGAGAGGTTGTGAGTTGGCATATTGGTTGCCATACCTACTGCAATACCTGACGCTCCGTTTACCAACAAATTCGGAACTCGAGTCGGCATAACGGTAGGCTCTTGCAATGTGTCATCAAAGTTGTTCTGAAAATCAACGGTTTCCTTATACAAGTCCTGCATCATTTCTTCACCCACTTTTTTCAATCTTGCCTCGGTATAACGCATAGCGGCTGCACTATCACCGTCTACCGAACCAAAGTTACCCTGACCATCAACCAACGGATACCTCATTGCCCAATCTTGAGCCATTCTAACCAAGGCACCATATACGGATGAATCACCGTGAGGGTGATACTTTCCTAAAACTTCACCTACAATTCTTGCTGATTTCTTATAAGCTTTATCCGAGGTGTTCCCCAGTTCCATCATTCCGTAAAGAATACGTCTGTGAACGGGTTTCAAACCATCTCGTACATCAGGGAGGGCGCGTGCCACGATTACTGACATAGAGTAATCAATGTACGACGACTTCATTTCCTCTTCGATGTTAATTTTTATAATTCTGTCTTGTTCTTGCATTTAAAACAAATATTAATTATACATTTTCAGGGTCTATCAAAAACCACGCTAAGGTACGGCTTTTATACGACATACGAAAACAAACCCGCAAAAAAGTTGGGCTAAATGACATATTTTGCCATGTACTTACATGGCTTTAGACAAAAAGACACAGCATATTACGTAATATCACATCTACCGAAGAATGAAGATACAATGTGGCACACATTTTGCAGGCGTAATATTAAATAAAAAGAAAAATAACGGTGCGCATCATTTTTATGCGTATCTTTGCATGAAGAATAAACACTATACTTTTTTTTAAGGAGGATAATAATTTTATGAACAATCAATTTACACAAAGAGTGTCCGACATCATTACGTATAGCAAAGAAGAAGCAAACAGACTTCGAAACAGCTATATCGGTCCCGAACACTTGCTGTTGGGAGTGATACGTGAAGGTGAAGGAAAGGCTATCGAGATTTTATTAAACTTGAATATTAATTTACAAGATATAAAGTATAAATTAGAAAATATCCTGAAAAGAGATTCAGAAACCGATGCCATTTATGATGCTAATATCAACTTTAACGAATCTGCATCCAAGGTGTTGAAACTTTGTATTTTAGAAGCAAAATTACTTAAGAATTCACTTGCAGATTCAGAACATATTCTATTGGCAATTATGAGAGTCAAGGACAACTCTGCTTTCCGTTTGTTGGAGAGCAGTGACGTAACATACGATAAAATAATCGAGCAGCTTACTCTTCAGCCAGATATTCATGCAGGACTTGGATTCAGCGAGGATGAAGACGAAGAAGAGGATGAAATTCAAAATCGTCCTTCAGCGGGAAGCAATCAGTCCGGTGCTGCCCAACAGACACGCTCTACCCAAAAGAAGCCCACTAATGATACGCCGGTACTCGATAATTTCGGTACTGACATAACACGTGCCGCCGAAGAAGGCAAACTAGATCCTGTAGTGGGTCGAATGAAGGAAATTGAACGATTAGCGCAAATACTAAGCCGGCGCAAGAAAAACAATCCTATCCTCATCGGCGAGCCCGGTGTAGGTAAATCTGCTATTGTGGAAGGACTTGCGCTTCGCATTGTGGAGAAAAAAGTTTCACGCATTCTGTTTGACAAACGCGTAATTGCACTTGATATGACGGCTGTTGTAGCGGGTACAAAGTATCGAGGACAATTTGAAGAACGAATTCGTTCTATTCTGAACGAGTTAAAGAAGAACCCCAATATCATCCTTTTCATCGATGAAATACATACTATCGTTGGTGCTGGTTCTGCTGCAGGTTCTATGGATGCCGCCAACATGCTGAAACCGGCATTAGCCAGAGGTGAAATTCAATGTATTGGTGCTACTACACTCGACGAATATCGTCAAAACATTGAAAAAGACGGGGCTTTGGAACGCCGTTTCCAAAAGGTTATAGTAGAACCTACTACACCTGAAGAAACAATCCAAATCTTGCAAAACATCAAAGAGAAATATGAGGATCATCACAATGTGAACTATACCGATGCCGCATTGGAAGCTTGTGTGAAATTGACAGAGCGTTATATCACTGATCGAAATTTCCCAGACAAGGCCATCGATGCTTTAGATGAAGCCGGCTCGCGCGTACATCTTATAAATATAACTGCTCCCAAGGAAATCGAAGAGCAGGAAAAATTGATTGATGAAACGAAATCCCTTAAAAACGAGGCTGTCAGATTGCAGAATTTCGAACTTGCCGCCAGCTATCGCGACAAGGAAAAAGAATACACTGCACAGTTGGATGCACTGAAAGAAGAATGGGAAAAGAGCCTAAAGGAGAACCGCGAAACCGTGGACGAAGAACAGATTGCTGATGTAGTTTCTATGATTTCGGGAGTTCCCGTACAGAAAATGGCACAGGCCGAAGGCATGAAATTATTAGGCATGAAAGATGAATTACTAACTAAAGTAATAGGTCAGGATAAAGCAATTGCCACATTGGTAAAAGCTATCCAGCGCAGTCGCGTAGGGTTAAAAGACCCCAATAAACCTATTGGTACATTTATGTTTTTAGGGCCTACAGGAGTCGGTAAAACTCATCTAGCCAAAGAATTGTCAAGATTGATGTTTGGTTCCACTGATGCTCTGATTCGTATTGATATGAGTGAATATATGGAGAAATTCACTGTTTCACGCCTCGTAGGAGCACCTCCGGGATACGTAGGCTACGAAGAAGGTGGTCAACTGACTGAAAAAGTGAGACGTAGACCTTATTCTATCGTTTTATTGGACGAGATAGAAAAGGCTCATCCTGACGTATTCAATATCTTGTTGCAAGTGATGGACGAAGGCCGGCTGACTGACAGTTATGGCAGAACCGTAGATTTCAAAAATACAGTGGTCATCATGACCTCCAATGTGGGAACCCGCCAACTAAAGGAATTCGGCAAAGGAATAGGCTTCACTGCACAGGTACGTGAGGATAATAAAGAATATGCTAAAGGGGTCATTACAAAGGCTTTAAACAAATCCTTTGCCCCTGAATTCATTAATCGTCTAGACGAAATAATTAACTTTGACCAACTGAATATGGAAGCATTGGTAAAGATTATCGATATTGAACTAAAAGGACTTTACCAACGTATGGAAAATATTGGTTATAAGATGGTTATAGACGATGATGCAAAGCGATTTATCGCATCGAAAGGTTATGATATACAATTTGGTGCACGTCCGTTGAAACGTGCCATTCAAAACTATTTGGAAGACGGATTGTCAGAAATAATTCTTAGTACGGAACTACAGTCCGGAGATACTATTAAAGTATCATACAATAAAGAAAAAGATGCTATCAATATGACTGTAGAAAAGTAAAGAACTAAAAGTTATTCAAAAATAACCGCCAAAATGTCAGATACCTGCGTATCTGGCATTTTTTTTGTCTTAAAGCTTACAATAACAAATAATAATAACTTAAAACATCAATAGTATGCAAAAAGGAAACATTGGGGTAACCACTGAAAATATTTTCCCCATCATTAAAAAGTTCTTATATAGTGATCATGAAATATTTCTTCGTGAACTGGTATCTAATGCAGTAGATGCTACCCAAAAGCTCAAGACTCTTGCCTCCAAAGGGGAATTTAAAGGAGAAATGGGCAACCTCACTATCAAAGTTAGTTTGAATGCAGACACCATTACCATCTCCGACCGTGGTATCGGACTAACTGCTGAAGAAATAGAAAAGTATATCAACCAAATCGCTTTCTCAGGCGCCAATGACTTCCTTGAAAAATACAAAGACGACGCCAATGCCATTATCGGTCACTTTGGACTTGGCTTCTACTCCGCATTTATGGTAGCAAAAAAAGTGGAAATCATCACTAAATCGTATCGTGAAGGTGCCCAAGCCGTGAAATGGACTTGCGACGGAAGCCCCGAATTTACTATAGAAGATGTAGAAAAAGCAGATCGAGGCTCAGACATTATCTTATACATAGACGATGATTGCAAAGAATTCTTAGAAGAAGTACGTATCTCCGCTTTACTTACCAAATATTGTCGTTTCCTCCCCATTCCTGTAGCTTTTGGAAAGAAAAAAGAATGGAAAGACGGTAAACAAGTAGAAACAGACGAAGATAATATCATCAACGAAACTTATCCTCTCTGGACTCGTAAACCGGTGGAGCTAAAAGATGAAGACTATAAAAAATTCTATCAGGAACTCTACCCGATGGCAGACGAACCATTGTTCTGGATTCATTTAAATGTAGACTATCCGTTTAATTTGACAGGTATTCTCTACTTCCCGAAAATCAAGAGCAATATTGAATTACAACGAAACAAAATCCAGTTATATTGTAATCAAGTATATGTAACAGATTCAGTAGAAGGCATTGTACCTGATTTTCTGACTCTTTTGCACGGTGTAATTGATTCGCCGGACATCCCATTAAACGTATCACGTTCTTATCTGCAAAGCGATTCGAACGTAAAGAAGATTTCTACCTATATTTCAAAGAAAGTTTCTGACCGTTTACAAGCTATCTTCAAAAATGACCGTAAAGAATTTGAAGAAAAATGGGATGATTTGAAGATTTTCATCAATTATGGCATGTTGACTCAAGAAGATTTCTATGAAAAAGCTAATAAGTTTGCTTTATTGAAAGATACAGACGGAAAATATTACACTTATGAAGAATATCAGACTTTAATCAAAGACAGCCAAACAGATAAAGACGGAAATCTGATTTATCTGTATTCCAACAATTTGGACGAGCAATACAGTTACATTGATGCTGCCAAAAACAAAGGTTACAATGTATTACTGATGGACGGCCAATTGGATGTAGCCATGGTAAGCATGCTCGAACAAAAATTTGAGAAAAGTCGCTTCACCCGTGTGGATAGTGATGTCATCGACCGCTTGATAGCCAAAGAAGAGCATAAAGAAGCTGATTTGGAATATGGCCAACGTGAAATTCTTTCCTCCGTCTTCCGTAGCCAATTGCCTCAGATAAAGAAAGTGGAATTCAATGTCGAAGCGCAATCACTGGGAGAAAACGGTGCACCGATAATGATTACACAAAGCGAATATATGCGCCGTATGAAAGAAATGGCTAATATCCAAGCTGGTATGAGCTTTTATGGAGAAATGCCAAATATGTATAACCTTGTTTTGAACGCCGATCACAAACTTGTAAAACAAGTATTGGCAGATGCCGATAGCTCATGCAAGGCAACACTTGAACCTATCGAAAACGAGATGGCAACTTTGAACAATCGTCGCAGTGAACTTCAAAAGGCTCAAGAAGGCAAAAAATCAGAAGACATCCCGCAAGCAGAGAAAGATGAATTGAGTGACATCGATAAGAAAATCTCGGATGAAACAACCAAGAAACAAGCCGTCTTAGGCGAATATGCCAGTGGGAATAAAATAATCCGCCAATTAATCGACCTTGCATTATTGCAAAACAATATGCTAAAAGGAGAAGCTCTGACCAACTTTGTAAAACGAAGTATCGAATTAATCTGATTTCATGAGCTTTTCTCATAACTAAAGAGAAGGTGCCAACAGCAAAACCAGACAATTGCTTTTGACACTTTCTCTTTTTTTATTTCCAAAACGAATATATACAAAGATTTATTTCTATATTTGGGGAAATATAGAAAATCCATGAAACGACACATATATATACTCTTGCTCTTAATACTAATTCCTTTTCAATTGGAAGCACAAAAAGTAGGACTTGTATTGAGCGGCGGCGGTGCCAAAGGACTGACTCACATTGGTATTATCCGTGCACTAGAAGAAAACGGAATACCCATAGACTATATTACCGGTACTTCTATGGGTGCCATTGTCGGTTCACTTTACGCTATGGGATATTCTCCCGATGAAATGGAGCAATTACTCAAATCAGATGACTTTAGACGCTGGTATTCGGGAGATGTCGAAGAAAAATATATCTACTATTTTAAGAAGAATCCGCCGACTCCGGAGTTTATCAACATTCGTATTTCATTAAAGGACTCCCTTAAAAGCGTAAAGCCCCATTTTTTGCCCAACAGTATTGTAGATCCTATTCAAATGAATATCGTATTTCTGCAACTTTTTGCCCAATCCACCGCAGCATGCAAAGAAAACTTTGATAGTTTGTTTGTACCTTTTCGTTGCATTGCATCAGACGTTTACAATAAACGCGCCATGGTATTGAAGGACGGTGATTTGGGAGATGCCGTCCGTGCTTCCATGAGTTTTCCAGCCATGTTCAAACCGATTGAGATAGATTCTATACTCGCTTATGACGGAGGAATATACAATAATTTTCCGGTAAATGTGATGAAAGAAGACTTCCATCCTGATATTATTATAGGAAGTGCCGTTTCCACCAACCCCGGAAAACCCAAAGAAGATGACATCATGGGACAATTGGAAAATATGATTATGCAAAAGACAGACTATACGTTACCCGATTCTTTGGGAATTCTATTGACTTTCAAATACGATGATGTCAATCTGATGGATTTCAACCGTTTCGACGAGTTGCATGACATCGGCTACAAACGCACATTGGAAATGATGGACTCCATAAAAAGCCGAATTCATCGAAGAGTGAACCCTGCCCAAATAGAACTCCAGCGCTTGACATATAAAAGCAATTTACCCGAGCTTCGATTCAAAACGGTTAATATCACAGGCGCCAATGAACGACAAAAACAATATATCCGTAAAGAATTCCACGAAAATAATTACGAAACATTCACAATAGAAGATGTAAAACAAGGATACTTCCGCCTATTGTCAGATAATATAATCTCTGAAATTATCCCTCATGCCGTTTATAATAGAGAAGACGGCACTTACGATTTGAACCTGCAGGTCAAAATGGAAGCCAATCTCTCTGCCCGAGTTGGGGGTAATGTCTCCTCTAGTGGAGCCAACCAAGTTTATTTTGGTGCATCATACCAAAACCTGAACTATTACTCGAAAGAATTCACATTCGACGGACAACTTGGTAGGATTTACAATAACCTTCAACTGGCAGCACGTATTGATTTTCCAACCCGAATACCTACTTCATATCGTTTCATAGCCTCTATCTCCACTTTGGACTACTATAAAGAAGAAAAGTTATTCTCCAACAACGACAATCCGGCTTTTAACAAAAAGAAAGAGGAATTTGTGAAGATAAATGCGGCACTTCCCTTTCTCAGCCGAAAGAAAGCTGAATTCGGCATAGGAATCGCACGTATTCAAGATCGCTATTTCCAGACTAACATCATTGATTTCAGCCAAGCGAAGCATGACCGCAGCACTTACGACATCTTTGGAGGCTCCATCGTTTTGGAAGGAAGTACTCTGAACGCACGTCAATTTGCCACCCAGGGGAGCAGAGAAAAAATGGCAGCACAAATATTCACAGGCAGGGAAAAGTTTAAAGCAGGCAATCCGCAAGCCCCTGTAGAAGATCAATACAAGAAGATACAATCATGGTTGCAGGTATCTTACGAAAATGAAACTTATCACAAAATAAGCCCTAAGTTTACACTGGGTGCTTATCTGGAAGCCTACTACTCTTCACGGAACTTTTCAAACAACTATACCGCCACCTTGATGGAAGCGGGTGAATTTACACCCACTGCCCATAGCAAAGTGACCTATAATGAAGCGTTCCGCGCCAATCAGTATGCCGGAATCGGAGCCATTCCCATCTATCAATTGGGAAATTCTATCCAATTACGGGGCGAATTCTATGGCTTCATCCCCATCTTTCCCATTAAAAAAGACGAATATGGAAAAGCATATTATGGTAAAGCCTTCACAAAGTTCGAATATTTAGGAGAAGTTTCTTTGGTATTCCAATTATCTTTCGGTTCTATCAGTGCGTATGTAAATCATTATAGCTCACCGAGTAACGACTGGAATGTAGGGCTCACGCTAGGATGGCAACTATTTAACTCCCGTTTCATCGAATAATTTTTTGAAAAAAGAGTTGCTAAAATACTTGCAGATTCAAAAAAAGTCCGTATCTTTGCACCCGTCAAAACGAAAGAACAATGGCCGCGTAGCTCAACTGAATAGAGTAGCTGACTACGGATCAGCCGGTTACAGGTTTGAATCCTGTCGCGGTCACAAAAAAAATAAATGTTATTAGAAGTTTTGACAATGGCCGCGTAGCTCAACTGAATAGAGTAGCTGACTACGGATCAGCCGGTTACAGGTTTGAATCCTGTCGCGGTCACAAAAAAAATAAATGTTATTAGAAGTTTTGACAATGGCCGCGTAGCTCAACTGAATAGAGTAGCTGACTACGGATCAGCCGGTTACAGGTTTGAATCCTGTCGCGATCACAAAGAAAGACTATCTGCGAAGATGGTCTTTTTTTGTAGTATGCTCGGACAAGGGGTCAATCCGAAAACCGGGTCAATCTGAAAACCCTGTGGGTCTGTTAAATCTACGCTGCTAATTTGCATAATCTAAAAATGAAGAATGGAATATCCCTCACTCCTCTGAACTGTGCTCTGAATGCTTTGATTTTAGCATTGAAGGATTCTGCAAATGCATTTGTTTCCCTGTTTACAAAGTAATTTAGTATTGTTTCATAATAGTTCTGCATGGTATTGGTTACAGTTCTGAAGCATCCGTACCCGAGTTTCTCAATTTTATTGTACCATAAGGCAAGCTTTCCACGTGCTACATCCTTATCACCCACAGGGTTTTCAGATTAACCTGATACAAAGCCAAAACTGACCCGAGGTTTTCCTAAAACAATGGAGACATTTTTTGGAAACAATGGAAACAACTTTCCCAAACAATGGGCATTGTTTAGGGTTAACAATACCTCAATTTTCAAGTTGAGCTTTCTCCATCTCCCAACAAACTTACTAAGGACTGCCTCAAAGCAGAAAAATAAAACAGCTTTATTATAATGGGAGGCCATCATATAAAAATCTCCCTCTTTCAGCCTTATTCATCACAGTACAAGGCAAAACAGGGAGATTTTTCTTCTAGGGTTTAAACTATAAGATTTTCAACGTTCAGTTTTTATTTTAAGATAGAGCCTCCTCTATGACACTTTATCTTTTCAGCATTTAATCTTCAATTCATCCAATATGGCACGCATCTTCTCGAAAGTAGTGATTCGGGTAGGGACCAAAGGCAGGCGCAACTTATTCTCAATCAACCCCATCACGTTCAACATAGCTTTCACTCCGGCCGGATTTCCATCGACAAACAACAAGCTAAACAGTTCTGTAAATTTATGATGAATAGTCAAAGCATTCGCAAAATCTCCCTGAAGAGCCAATCGTGTCATGCGACTAAACTCACGTGGAAAGGCATTGCCAATCACTGAAATAACCCCCACTGCGCCTAGTGTAATTAAAGGAAAAGTTATTCCGTCATCGCCCGAAATCACATCAAAATTAGCCGGCTTATTCTTGATAATATCATCCATTTGGGTAATATTTCCAGAAGCTTCCTTGATGGCAATGATATTTTTAAAATCGCGTGCCAAACGCAAAGTTGTTTCAGCTGTCATATTTACACCCGTACGTCCGGGAACATTATAAAGTACTACCGGAAGATTGGTAGCTTCGGCAATCGCTTTATAGTGCTGATAAATGCCTTCCTGAGAGGGTTTATTATAATATGGTACAGCTACGAGAACAGCATCTACACCGGTAAAATCATCATTTTTCAGCGATTCGACTACAGTGCGGGTGCAGTTACTACTGATTCCTAACAATATGGGAATCCGTCCGTTCACTCTTTCTACCACCAAACGTTTTATCTTATCTTTTTCTTCCTTGGTCAGGGTCGGGGTCTCAGCGGTAGTTCCCAACACACACAAAAAGTCTGTTCCGTTCTGTAGTTGGTAATCTACCAAACGGAGTAACGCTTCATAATCAACGCTATCATCTTCTTTGAAAGGAGTGATCAGTGCCACCCCCATTCCTTTTAATCTTGCTTGTATCATAAATAAATAATAAACTCTTATTCAATAGCCCACAAAAGTACGAATATTTTCTATTTTAGCGATAAAAATCACATGATTTTTAAATTATACATACTAAAAAGTCACTTAATCATCTCCAGAAACTCGTCTTCGCTTATAATGGCAATACCCAACTTCTGCGCCTTTTCCAATTTGCTGGGCCCCATATTGTCTCCGGCCAAAATAAAGCTGGTTTTCGAAGAAATGCTTCCCACATTCTTTCCACCATGTTTTTCGATAAGTTCTTTATACTCGTCACGCGAGTGATGGGTAAACACCCCGCTGATAACAATCGATTTTCCCGCCAACTTGTCAGTATAGCTGGAAGTATCTTGTTCATCAGCTTTCAATTTCACTCCTGCATCCCGAAGACGCTCGACAATATCCCGATTTTTAGCATCCGCAAAATGCAAAATGATACTTTGGGCTATCTTTTCACCGATTTCATCGACATGAATCAAATCATCGAGACTGGCACTTATCAAAGCATCGATGGATTTAAATGCTTTGGCCAAAGTTTTTGCTGTAGTTTCGCCCACAAAACGGATACCCAATGCAAAAAGAACTCTCTCAAACGGCACATTCTTTGATTGCTCGATGCCTGAAATAATATTCTCGGCCGACTTTTCCCCCATACGTTCCAAATTAATAATGTCGGATGCTTTCAGTGTGTACAAATCGGCTATATCATGAATAAGTCCTTCTTGATAAAACTGGTCTACAGTTTCAGGGCCGAGACCTTCGATGTTCATCGCCCGACGGCTGATAAAATGTTCTATCTTCCCTTTGATTTGGGGAGGACAAGCTGTATCATTAGTACAATAATAAGCAGCTTCGCCTTCATAACGCACCAATTTGCTTCCACATTCGGGACAGTGAGTTATAAATTTCACTTTGTCGCCAATCATTATGCGGGCATCCTTGTCCACACCGACAATCTTCGGAATGATTTCGCCGCCCTTTTCCACATATACCATATCGCCAATGTAAAGGTCGAGCCCTTCAATAATATCTGCATTATGGAGAGAAGCACGTTTTACCACAGTTCCCGCCAATTGCACAGGATCAAGATTGGCAACCGGAGTAACGGCTCCCGTACGCCCTACCTGATAAGTCACTTTGTTCAATCGGGTACGTGCCCGTTCTGCCTGGAACTTATAGGCAATAGCCCAACGGGGAGACTTGGCTGTATAACCAAGATTGCGCTGCTGACGCAAGGAGTTGACCTTCAAAACAATACCATCTGTAGCAACCGGCAGATTCTTACGCTCGGTGTCCCAATATCTGATAAATTCAAATACTTCTTCCAGTGTTTTACACTTGCGCGTCACATCAGATATTTTAAAACCCCACCTTTCTGCTTCTTTCAGATTTTCGTAATGGCCGTCACAAGGCAAGCTCTCACCCAATAAATAATATAGGTAAGCATCCAACTTGCGAGAAGCCACGATAGCGGAGTTTTGCAATTTCAACGTTCCTGAAGCCGCATTACGCGGATTAGCAAAAAGAGGCTCCTCACGAGCTTCCCGTTCACGATTCAGTTCTTCAAACACTTCCCATGGCATCAGTATTTCTCCACGAATCTCAAATTCATGCGGGTAACCTTCACCATGCAAAACAAGCGGAATGCTGCGAATCGTTTTCACATTATCCGTCACATCGTCTCCTTGCACACCGTCACCACGAGTGACGGCACGAGTCAATTTCCCATCCTCATAAGTGAGGGAAATGGAGGTCCCGTCATATTTCATCTCACAGCAAATCTCAAACTCTTCATTCAGGGATTTCTTCACACGGTCATAAAAATCCGAAACTTCCGCTTCCGAATAAGTATTGGCAAGCGAAAGCATAGGATATTTGTGCACCACCTGAGTGAAATTCTTATTAATATCACTCCCCACACGCATGGTAGGCGAATTCTCATCCCGATATTCGGGATGTTTTGCTTCCAAGTCTTGCAACTCACGCATCAAAAGGTCGAATTCCCGGTCGCTGATTTCGGGAGCATTCAACACATAATAATTATAGTTATGGCGATGAAGTTCCTCGCGCAATTGATCTATTCTTTCTATTTCAGTCATACCATAAAAGATAGTTTCCTGCAAAAATAGCTATTTTTTGAATGAAAAACACCGTTAGGCAGAGAGGATTTTCGTACTTTTGCAAAAAATAAATAGAAAATGAGAATAGATATCATAACTGTATTGCCCGAGATGCTGGAAGGCTTCTTCAACTGCTCCATTATGAGCCGGGCACAAAAGAAAGGAATCGCAGAAATTCATATACACAACTTGCGTGACTATGCTTTTGACCGTTACCGTAAAGTAGATGATTATCCTTTTGGGGGATTCGCCGGCATGGTGATGAAGATTGAGCCGATAGACCGATGCATTTCTGCCCTGAAAGCGGAACGCGAATATGATGAGGTAATTTTTACAAGTCCCGATGGAGAACAGTTCAATCAACCGATGGCAAACTCTCTCTCACTTGCCAAAAACTTAATCATCTTATGTGGGCATTTTAAGGGGATAGACTACCGGATTCGTGAACATTTCATTACGAAAGAAATCAGTATAGGTGACTATGTTTTGACAGGAGGTGAACTTGCTGCGGCCGTTATTGCCGATGCAGTGGTTCGTATCATCCCCGGAGTAATTTCTGACGAGCAATCTGCTTTGTCTGATTCTTTCCAAGATAATTTATTGGCTGCTCCTGTCTATACACGTCCGGCCGAGTACAATGGATGGGCTGTTCCCGATGTACTCTTATCGGGACACGAAGCAAAAATAAAAGAGTGGGAACTTCAGCAGTCTTTAGAACGAACCCAGCGCCTAAGACCGGATTTGCTAAAATAAAAAATAGATATAAAAATAAAGAGGTGCAGACGGTAATAACTGACGTCTGCACCTCCTCTTTTTTAGGTATATATCTACTTAAAGTTCTACTTCAGCCTTTCAAGCATATTAAAGAATAGATGGAGTCTTTCCACCTCAGAATAAGGTTTTTTCTGCATATTCCGACCTTCTCTTTTGCAAAAACGAACCATTTCATCGAAAAAAATCTTTGAAGTTATCATTTGATACCCTTGTACAAAGTTGCAGATGCAACTTATTCAAGAGCCAAACCACCTCAGGCAACAAGAACAAAAAGCCCCGCAAGGATAAAGAGTAAGACCTCAAAACATCCTTGCGGGGCCAAGTTACACCAAGGTAAAACTATTATACTTCTAATGCACCAATAATATCTTTTACAGATGTATATCCATGACGCTCCAAATAGTCATTTATGCCTTCTGATACTTTGACAGTAACAGCAGGGTCTATAAAGTTTGCCGTACCAATCTGTATAGCAGTAGCACCTGCAAGCATAAACTCTACCGCATCTTTCCAATCCATGATACCCCCCAAACCTATGACAGGAATATTTACCGCTTTAGCTACTTGCCAAACCATACGCAGAGCAATCGGTTTTACTGCTGCGCCACTCATACCGCCGGTAATGGTCGAAAGAACAGGACGGCGTTTCTCTGCATCAATTGCCATACCCAGCAATGTGTTTATCAAAGAAACACTATCGGCGCCCGATGCTTCGGCAGCCCGTGCTATCTCGGTGATATCCGTTACATTAGGCGATAACTTTACAATCAAAGTCTTCTTATACACCTCACGAACTGCTTTTACCACCTCCGAACAACCTTTGGCAGAAACACCGAAAGCCATGCCTCCCTGCTTTACATTCGGACAGGAAATATTCAATTCAATCGCCGGAATCTTATCAAGTTCATTGATAATTTCTGCGGTCTTGGCATAGTCTTCTACAGCCGAGCCTGAGACGTTTACAATCATATTGGTATTGATATCCTTTATCTGAGGATATATATGCTCTACGAAGTAGTGTACACCCTTATTTTGCAATCCTACGGCATTCAGCATCCCCATGGGAGTCTCCGCCATGCGCGGATAAGGATTTCCCTCACGATGATGGAGAGTAGTCCCCTTTACAATGATACCGCCAATTTTTTCCAAATCGACAAAGTCCTCAAACTCTTTTCCATAACCAAATGTACCCGATGCTGTCATAACAGGGTTAGACATCATCAAACTGCCGATATTTACGCTTAAATCTGCCATAATAGTTTCTTTATATTAAATACAGGACCATCTTTACAAACACACAGGTGACCTTCGTCCGTGTTTTCTACACAACATAAGCATGCGCCCACACCACACGCCATCATATTCTCCAATGACACCTCACATTCGATATCATTGGCTTTGGCATATCTGGCAACCGATACCATCATGGGCTTCGGACCACAAGTATATATCATGTTAAAACCATTGTTGTTCAGCAGACTATGCCCGGTCACATAACCCTGTTCGCCCATGCTGCCATCTTCGGTAGTGGTATAAACCTCACCCAGCTTTTCAAATTCGTCCAATTGCAACAAATCCTTAGAGGAGCGTGCACCCAACAGGAAAGTTGGCTTACAGCCGGCCTTTATAAGTTCTGCGCCCAGCATGAGCATAGGAGCGGTACCCACACCGCCGCCCACCAGCAAGGGCTTGAATGCTGTAACATCCCCGGGTATGGTAAATCCGTTTCCTAAAGGCATTACTACATTAACGATGTCACCCTGCTTTACAGTTGCCAATTTACGCGTACCGTCACCAACCAACTGTACCAGGAACCATACTTCGTTTGTTTTCTTATCCACATAGTTAATAGAAATCGGACGGCGCAGGAAAGTAGTATTAGAACCGTCAATTCGTATCTCAGCAAACTGACCCGGCAGCATTTCGGGCAACGGGTTAGCTTGAGTCATTTTAATCAGAACACAATTGGCATGCAATTTAATGTTCTGTGTAACCACAAGGTCTAAAATATATTTTTTCATGAAATAAAATTGGGTAAATTCGTTTTTCAATGCAAAGATACACGAATTTACCCAATTACTTATCTGTGGGAGGGCATTTTAGCAAAATACCTATATTATTTAGTAAAATGCGAGCTATTTTTCAGGGCGAAAGGTTTCATAAGTACCGTTATCGAAGAAAATTCTTATTTCAGTGATTTTTCTGGCAGGTCTCTCTATGTACTTAATCTCCTCACGCACAATCTCTTTAGGGGGTATAACAGAGGTTTTAACCTCAGTTTCCTTGCGATATTCAGATGCATTCGTCCCATTGGACGCAAATAATGAATTCTCGTCAAACAATGGACCGGGAAAACTGCCATTATTATCCGAGTCTACATCGGTCTCCATTTCTCCTTCGCCATAGAGAAGCCAATCCAAACTAATGTAATCACAAGCCTTGTGTATTTTCATGACTACCTCCAGGCTCGGATTATTCCTACCACTCAGGATATGAGAGAGAGAGGAAGGCGAAATTCCTATCTTATCTGCAAATTGCGCAGCAGTCATACCTTCTTTTTGGATGATTTGAGCTATTCTTTCCTTCATTTACAAAAGTAATAAGTCAGATTATATAGAGACAAAAGTAATTCTTATAATTCGGATTTGCAAATTTACAATACATAAATGTATAGTTTATATTTGTATTTGCAAAATTTACACACTTAAACAATGTTGCATTTACAAGCGTAAACTACCATAAAACAGCAATAAATTCAACTTTAATTAACTGGACATAAACCACTCATTATATGATACTTATAAATTCAATATATGTACTATTTACAAGTGAAAATATCGAAAAGAGCAAGTTTTTTGCCCTTTCTTTATCAACCACTTTATAAACAGGTATAAAATAATTGGTTTTCAATGTATTATACACCATATCATAGGCTTAAATAAATATGCATACACATTTATAACCTCACACTTTACAAAATAACACTCTCCTATTTACAATCATAAAATATAAGTTTGTAAATTTGAAGATTTACAAAATAGACTATATTTAATCCTGTTCACAATCCTATATTCATTGTTGAAAATACAAAAACTCGCCAATTGTGAATTTTAACGCCTGAAGAAGAGAAATACACCTCTGCATCTGACTTCGTAAGCCCTCGGTCCAACAGACATTTTACCGATACACACAAATATCCTCCTCACTCCAATAACGATAAAAATGACGATTTGGAATTTGCTTATTACAGTTTGCACGTACGTACGCATCGGCCTACACATATATATGTGTATTGATCTGGTTCCGTTATATCCTGTACCAAGATTTGATTAGTTTATCTCCCTCTCTTGGCAAACCGCTTTTTAGGTGGCATATTTGTCTCTCGCCAAACTTTAAAATAGAGAAATACTTCCATTTTCACGAACAACTACCCACTTCTTACTAAATACGCGACTCTCAAGAAGCAAATTTCCATATAACTATCTAATTATAAATAAGATAAGCTTCATTTTCACTATCAGCAGAAAGGATAATCTAGAAATTTGAAAGAGAAGATGCCTATCAGGATAGCCCCAACAGCATAAAGAAGAAAAAAGAGAATGAATATGTAAAATAATATCGATATGTAACAAAGGCAGTTAACAGGAAAAGAGATACTATAAAAAAACTCCCGATGTTCCCATCACAAAGAACATCGGGAGTTTCTTCCTCCCATCGACAGCTCTATCTAATGAAGAATTTTATAAACAAGCTCCCGAAGTAACTCCCCATCCCCCAAAGAAGAATTTCCCACTCCTTTTGACTTGGCATCGCAGTAACGAATCTCACCAATTATCTGCATCACCTTCACCCCGCTATATTTCCTCATAGCAGCCATATAGTCTTTAGATTGCCAAGGAGATTTCAGCCCCAACTGAGCAGCAATACCTTGCTCCGACTTCTCGGGAGCATAATACGCCAGCATTAAATTAGAGAAGAAATTAAATAACACAGACAATGTCATCTGCAAAGGATTAGTCTTAGGATTCTCCTCAAAATATTTTATTATCTGGTTTGCCTTAAACACATCCTTTATGATTAAGGCATTTCTAAGCTCATAGTTATTATAATCCTTGCTTATGCCTATATTCTGCTCTATTTGCTCCGGTGTGATTCGTTTTTGCCCTTTAGGGAGAGTAATAATAAGTTTTTCCAATTCCCCTGCCATTCTACTCAAATCCGTACCGACAAACTCGGCCATCATTTCGGAGGCTTTCGGTTCAATCTCGATAGATTTACGCTTTAAATAAGAAGTGATAAAGCCTGCCAATTGAGCATCTTTTATCTTCTTTGATTCAAAAAGCACACCCACCTTCTCTATTTCAGCTGCCAATTTTTTTCTTCTGTCCAAAACCCCATGCTTATGGCACAGCACCAAAATAGTAGACTCCAAAGGTCTCTGCAAATAATAAGACAGTTCATCCATATTCTTTACACCCTGTGCTTCCTTTACTATGACAACCTGATATTTGGACATCATAGGATAGCGCTTGGCTGCATTGATAATGGTAGCTATATCCGTATCGGCACCATATATAATCGTTTGGTTGAATTCCTTTTCACTTTCATTTAACACCGTTTGAGCAATATACTCAGAAATTTTGTCTATATAATAAGACTCTTCTCCCATGAGATAATACACAGGTTTATAGATACGGTTTTTCAGGTCACGAGCTATTTCTTCGTAAGTGGTTTCTTTTGCCATAATGAGTAAAATTACCAGTCAAATTTCAAGTGCTTAACCGTCTTCTTTTCATCAATAATCATACGCATGGAAGCAATGCCAATCTCTACGTGCTCCTTCACGAACTGTTGCGTTACAATGTTGTCGCTCTTGTCAGTTTTCACCCCTTCCGGAATCATCGGTTGATCTGACACCAAAAGCAATGCACCGGTAGGAATATGATTATAAAAACCGGTAGTAAACAATGTGGCTGTCTCCATATCCACACACATGGCGCGAGTCTTAAGAAGATACTTCTTGAACTCTTCATCATGTTCCCAAATGCGCCGGTTAGTGGTATATACAGTCCCTGTCCAATAATCACGGGCATGATCACGAATGGCAGACGAAACAGCACGTTGCAACATAAATGCCGGTAATGCAGGAACTTCGGGCGGATAATAGTCATTAGAAGTTCCTTCTCCACGGATGGCAGCTATCGGCAGAATCAAATCGCCTAACTTATTTTTCTTATCTATCCCTCCACATTTTCCAAGAAAGAGACATGCCTTGGGCTGAATGGCACCTAGCAAATCCATAATAATGGCCGCATTAGGGCTTCCCATTCCAAAGTTAATGATGGTCATCCCCTCTGCACTGGCAGATATCATATTGGCATCACGTCCCAACACCGGAACGCCGAATTTCTCGGCAAACAACTCCACATATTTATTGAAATTGGTCAGAAGTATATACTCTCCGAAATCTTCCAGGCTTCTTTTTGTGTAGCGAGGAAGCCAGTTTGCTACAATTTCCTCTTTTGTTTTCATAATCTTTTGTATTTTTGTGCCGGTTATACCGGATCATACTTATGCAAATTTACTAAATGTTATCATTAAACTTACCATCCTACGAAGCTAAAATAGCACAGCGCAACGGAAAAAATGTTATTTTCGATACGCTCCGAAAAAGATATGTCGCCCTTACTCCCGAAGAATGGGTAAGACAGCATTTTGTTCACTTTCTGACGGATTATAAAGGTTATCCTAAAGGATTACTTGCCAACGAGATACAATTGGACTTGAACGGAACAAAGAAGCGTTGCGACACCGTGTTGTATGATAAGAATCTGAATGCAAAACTGATTGTGGAGTACAAAGCCCCCCATATAGAAATAACACAAGCGGTGTTTGACCAGATAACGCGCTATAACATGGTGCTGAAAGTGAAATATCTCATTGTGAGCAACGGTCTGAGCCATTATTGCTGCCAAATCGACTACGACACACAAAGTTACGTCTTCTTACCCGAAATTCCATCTTATTCCCAACTGTAGCAGGGGGGGGGAGAGAAATAGAGATAAAAATACGGATTGCACAAAACAGAACTGTCACATCGGTGACAGTAAGTTCCATGCAATCCGTTCAATATTAACAATAAATAAAAAACTTATTTCTTTACAGATTCCAAGTGTTGTTCTGCTACCACACCTGCCAATTCAGGGTCAATCATGATACGACCACAATATTCGCAAACGATAATCTTCTTACGCATACGGATATCCAACTGCTTCTGAGGCGGAATTTTGTTAAAACAACCACCGCAAGCATCGCGTTGTACATAAACAATACCCAAGCCATTACGAGAATTCTTGCGAATACGTTTAAATGCCTGCAACAAACGAGGTTCGATAGTAGTCTCAAGCACTTTAGCCTTTTCACGGAGCTTTTCTTCCTCCTGCTTGGTTTCAGAAACAATTTCTTCCAGTTCTGCCTTCTTTGCATCCAAGTCTTTCTTTCTTTCTTCCAAAGCCTCATTGCTTTGTTCGATTTCCTCATTCTTGGTCTTCTCAGCAGCTGTATATTCTTTAATACGCTTCTCACAGAGTTCAATCTCCAATGACTGGAATTCGATTTCTTTGGTTAGCACATCATATTCACGGTTATTGCGTACATTATCTTGCTGAGATTTATATTTCTCAACAGAGTTCTTAGCCGTTTCAATCTCAATCTTCTTTGTGGCAATGTTTGATTTCAGCTCTTCTATTTCAGCTTTTATCTTTTCGATACGGGTACTCAAACCTGCTACTTCGTCTTCAAGGTCTTGTACTTCAAGAGGAAGTTCACCTCTCAGTGTCTTAATCTTATCGATTTCGGACACCATGGTCTGCAACTGGTATAAAGCTTTCAACTTCTCTTCTACCGTCAATTCACTCGGGTCTTTCTTTGCTTCTCTAGCCATAGTTCTTCTTACAAATATTTAATGGGATTGGTGTTTACCCGCGTCATCTGGACTTCCAGTGCCGGAAACATTTCCCGTATGATTGAATAAAATATTTCTTTTGTATATTGTTCACTCTCATAATGCCCTATTTCAGCTATCAAAATATCATTCTCATAATTGAAATAGTCATGATACTTCACCTCACCGGTAATAAAAACATCTGCTTTACCGACCGCACGAGGCAATAAAAATGCGCCTGCTCCACCACATAAAGCCACAGTCCGAATCAGACGTCCCGATAAATGGGTATGCTTCACACACCCCACCTCAAAAGTTTTCTTGATGCTTTTCAGAAACTCCAGCTCCGTTTCGGGCTCCTCCAGCTCTCCTATGATTCCGGCTCCCACCTGAGCCCAATCGTTTTTCAACGGATAGAAATCAAATGCAGGCTCCTCATAAGGATGAGCATCCAGCAGAGCTTTTATGACAGTCGCCTTCTTAAAATCGGGAAGAATTGTCTCAATGCGTATTTCGGGCTCTTTATGCAGTTCGCCCACCTCTCCGCAAAATGGATTTGCCCCTTTCAACGCACGGAAAATCCCCTCGCCCTCCACATTATAACTACATGAATCATAGTTGCCTATACATCCACATCCGGCTTCTGCCAATGCTTTTCTTACTTCATCAGCTTGTGCACAAGGAACAAAAGTAACCAATTTCAGCAGACATTCCTGTTTAGGTTCGAGTATACGGATATTCTTCAAACCGATTTTCTCGGCAATCTTGAAGTTCACTCCACCCGGAACATTATCCAAATTGGTATGAGCCGAATAAATAGCAATATCGTTCCTGATAGCTTTCAGGATACAACGTTCCACATAATCTCGTCCCGTAATCGATTTATATCCTTTGAAAATAAGCGGATGATGTGACACAATGAGATTGTATCCCAACATCACTGCTTCATCTACAACGGCTTCAGTAACGTCCAGACACAACAAAGCCCCTGTTGCTTCCGCTTCTGTCAGTCCGATTTGCAGTCCGGCATTATCAAAACCGTCTTGCAAAGGCAGAGGCGCGAACCTTTCAAGGGCACCTATTACTTCTTTAATTTTCATTCCTTTGAGAAAATTTGAATGCAAAGATACATTTTTTTCTTGATGAAACGAAAATAATCGAAGAAAATTTCTATATTTGTTCTCATCTCAAAGTATAAACCTTCTGAACCAACACTACTATATATATGACTATGCGAAGCATCACTTTATATTTTCTACTGGCAACCCTAACGATTGGACTACTGATGGGATGCGGAAACAAATCGTCCGACAAATCCCAGTCCAATTCCCGCATTTTACTTTCGGGAATAAGTTATCCGGCAATGTCAGAAAACAATATAGTAGAGTTCAGCAAGTCTGATTTCACCACAGGAGCCATCCGCTCCATTGAACAGATTCCGCTTGACATGACAATCGAGAATCGGGAATTGGGTATCTATATCAAAGGAAATTATCTGCTTGTCAAGCACTTGGAAAGAAGGAAGGGTGCTCATCTGCTGCATGTAATATCCTTGCCCGATTATAAAATAGCGGCGGAGTTGGCGCCTTTCGGAGAAGGGCCGGACGAATTTACCGACATTCGTATAATAGACACCGAAGAAATAGACAAACTTTGCTACATCCGCAATTTGTACACCAACCAGCTTTTCTGCCTTTCACCGTCGCTGGAACTAAAGGAATGTGGCAAGTTTCTTGCATTTCCAGAATTTACCGGTCAGACAGAAGGAAGCTTATATTTGGGAGACAACAATATGCTGACCGATTTGGGGTCGGGCGACGGACTGGGAATGTGCGCAGTAAACCAAAAGGATTCTACCATTAAAGGAATTATTCCGTTTCACTTTGAAGAGGGCACCCGGGGCTTCTTTTATATAGGAAATATGGTACACAGTTTCTCGAAAAGACGAATAGCCCGCACATTTACTTACCATGACAGGCTTGTCTTTTTCGACTTCGACGGTAAAAACGCGAAAACGATTCGATTTGGAGACAAACATCTGAGAACTAAGACCTCTCTTGAAAACCCCATCTATTACTACAGTTGCTTCGGCAATAACAGATATGTTTATGCCATTTACAGAAAGTCGCAAACGGATGCCGACAAGAGTAATCCCCTCTATCTGGAACAGTTCGATTGGGATGGCAACCTAATCGCTCGTTATCCGTTACCCGAAGGTCGTGGTTTCTTTTCGGGATGTGCTACAGAAAATGATTCGGTTATATATCTTGTGGACTACTACGAAGACCATTTCCTGCATAAAATAATTCTGCGCAAAGGGTAATTTCGCTGAAAAGCAACGGCAGTAAACAAGTTTACGAGATAATAAAACCAATAAAACGTGCAAGATTATTTTCTCTGTTTGATAAACTTATTCTTTAGGGCATAACGCTCATCTACCACACGGTCGGTAGGAAAAAAAGTGAGATGGAGACGCCACTCCCCTTCCTGAAAAGTAAATTTCCGACCTGTGACACCCTGTCGTATCTGTATTATTTTCTCTTCGATAAACACTTCCAGCCCATTCAGTTCCGAACTTCCTTCACGCATGATGTCTGCGGTGATAAAAAAACCGGGAGTCTCCATTTTGGCTATCCTACACCATATTTGTTCTTTATCTGTCATATTGGAATAATATTTGTCAGAAGACCTTATTTTCGCTTTCCCTCTTTGTGCACTTGCAGCAAGCGACCGTAGGAATCAAAAGACTTTCGGGAAGCCAACATAATGGTAATCATCAGTGAAAGCATAGAGGAGGCAACAGTTATCACCACTATCATTATCTGATATTTAATGGCTACATGAGGCGAGCTTCCACCTAATATCTGTCCAATCATAGTTCCGGGAAGTGCCACCAAGCCTGTCACAGCCATATTAGCTATACCGGGACTGAATGCTTTTATTAAAGCCTGACGAATGAAAGGGGCAATGGCCTCACTACGGGTAGCACCGTTGCCCAACAAGTAATAGTAAAGTTGTTGCTCGCGCTTCAAACCTGCATAGTAGGTATTAAGGCCAATCACGTTCACTCCCAGCATATTACCCATAATAATGCCGAATACTGGAATGAAATATTGAGCACTGAAGATGTTATCCAGTCGAAGTACGAATCCCAGGAAGTAAAGCCCCACCAATACCACTGTTACCAAGAAGCCCACGGAGATGGGAATCATCAGAATATGACGTTTCAGGTGAGTGCGGGTAACTGCAGTTTCGGCTGCCACGCCCACCATAATAATTACCCACAAGCAATTAATAAAAGGATTGTTCCACTCAAACAGAAAGCGGAGATAGACACCGATAAAAAACAACTGAATTATCATTCGCACGGCACCGGTTAGAATAGGTTTCAGTAGCCCCGTCTTAAAACGCCACAAGAAGTAAACAGGAATCAGTAAAAGCAACAATCCTACTCCCAGGCTGGTGTAATCTATATCTATCGTTCCCATCTATACACGTTTTATTATAGGTTAAATATATGGTCGCAACCGGCGGCAAACTGCTTATCGTGAGAGACCGCCAAAACTGTCATTCCCTTACCACACAGGCTTTTAAAGAAATCTATCACACGCTCGCAAGAACTGGGGTCGAGTGCTGAGGTCGGTTCATCTACAATAAGTACCGATTTATTGAGCAACCCGGTAACTGCCAGCATAATCCGTTGTCTTTGTCCCCCCGACACCTCGTGCACACGCTTGTGGTAAAGCTCCTCTTCCAAGCCCAGCAAGGCAAAATTATCCAACAAATGCTCCATGCAAAAGCCTGTTTCGCGATTGGCTTTCAACTCGAAAGGCATACGCACCATATCACTTACCCATTCGGACGGCAGGGCAAGCTCTTGTGGAATCCATGCTATTTTCCGTCGGACGGAATCGGCACTTCGGGAAGTCATCTCTACCCCATCTACCCTGATAACTCCTTCATTTATAGGTACAAATCCCAGAATAGCCTTCAGTAATGAAGTCTTTCCACTGCCCGAGTCACCGCAAACGCAAACGCTCTCCCCCCGATTTACATGTAGGTTGAGGTGCCTGAAAAGCAACAAGTCGCCAAAGTTGATAGATAAATTTTCTACTTCAATCATTTCCCAAAGAATAAAAAGGTCGGTAGCATTCACTGCAGCCGACCTTCCCTATTTTTAGACTAAAAAAATCAATAAGCTCTAGCAAAGAGTACACGGCGAGCAGATGGTTTGCCGGTTACCATACATTTGCCCGGAGTAAGGCTTTCTTCATCTGCATCAAAAGGCAGACAACGGATTGTTGCCTTTGTCTCTTCTTTAATGCGGTCTTCCGTCTCAGGAGTTCCGTCCCAATGAGCCAAAATAAAGCCGCCTTTTTCTATTTGTTCTTTAAACTCATCGTATGAGTCCACCTTTACGATATGACTGTTACGATAGTTCAATGCTTTCTGATAGATGTTATTCTGAATATCTTCCAACAAGTTCTGCACGTACTCTTCGATACCGTCGCATGAACGAGTTTCTTTTTCCAACGTATCGCGGCGCATCACTTCCATGGTATTGTTTTCGAGGTCACGGCCGCCCATTACCAAACGGACGGGTACACCTTTAAGCTCGTAATCGGCAAATTTAAAGCCCGGACGCTTGTTGTCGGCGTTGTCATACTTCACCGAGATGCCCATCGCCTTCAGCTTCTTCACGATACCTTCTATCTTGGCATCAATCTTCTTCAGCATTTCGTCGTTCTTGTAAATAGGAACGATAACTACCTGAATCGGAGCCAAATGCGGTGGCAACACCAAACCGTTATCATCCGAGTGAGTCATAATCAACGCACCCATCAAACGAGTAGATACCCCCCATGAAGTGGCCCAAACATAATCCAGTTTATTATTCTTATCAACAAACTGAACATTGAATGCTTTTGCAAAGTTCTGTCCCAAGAAGTGAGAAGTACCGCATTGCAATGCTTTTCCGTCTTGCATCAGACCTTCGATGGTATAAGTATCAAGTGCGCCGGCAAAGCGTTCGTTGGCCGATTTCACACCCTTGACAACCGGAACAGCCATATATTTCTCTGCGAAATCACCATAAACATGCAGCATCTTTTGTGCTTCCGCTTCTGCTTCTTCACGAGTTGCATGGGCTGTATGACCTTCTTGCCACAAGAACTCTGCTGTGCGAAGAAACAAACGGGTACGCATTTCCCAGCGCATTACATTTGCCCATTGATTGCACAGGATGGGAAGGTCACGGTATGAGTTTATCCAGTTCTTATATGTACTCCAAATAATTGTTTCCGAAGTAGGACGGATAATCAGTTCTTCTTCCAGCTTAGCAGCCGGGTCAACAATAACTCCCGAACCGTCTTCCGCATTCTTCAGTCGATAGTGAGTCACCACTGCACATTCTTTGGCAAAGCCCTCTACGTGTTCGGCTTCACGGCTAAGGTAGGATTTAGGAATCAGCAACGGGAAATAGGCGTTAACATGTCCTGTTTCTTTAAACATGTCGTCCAACTGACGCTGCATCTTTTCCCAAATGGCGTATCCGTAAGGCTTGATAACCATACATCCGCGCACAGGTGATTGTTCGGCCAAATCTGCCTTTACCACCAAATCATTATACCACTGAGAATAATTCTCGCTTCTTTTGGTAAGTTCTTTTAATTCTACTGCCATTGCTATATTGTTATTTTTACATTCCTTTTTAGAGTCTGCAAAAGTAGTAAAAAAGCATGGGAAAGTACCAATGATTTCCCAAAAATATTATTGATAACGGTAATACCACCAATAGGTATCGCCAAATTTGCGTCGCATACGGTTCTTCCGCTCTATCGGTGAAGTATATTCTTTTTGAAGTTTATCAAATTCTTGCAGACGTTGTATCATCAACGTATCATTCAAAACACGTGGATAAGCAGGATGCGATTGCTTATAGAGCAGAATCGCCTCGCGGTAGTAACGGGGTAATGTATCTTGCTCAAAGAAGTTGTCTTCCACGACAGAAGCAAATCTATCAAGCTTTTTGTCGAGCAGCAGAGCATTCAGATAATAATCCAATGCTGTATGTTTGCCCACCTCATCCCGGCAGATGCGAGCTAGAAAATCAGTCGTGCTTTCTGTGGCTCGCGGCTTGGCTCCCAAATAATTATACAAACTATCTGCATTCATCCGCAAAGTTTCTTGCGAAAACGAAGCAAACAACAATCCGTCCGAACCATAGTGTTGAGGATATTCAAACAAATGGTCTCCCATCGTTCCTTCACGTGACAAGGCGTATGTCCGAAGCACAGTCAGCGTACGGCTGGGATCTAACGATTCGTAACCCACTCTGCGTGCGGCATTATAGTCTTTCTTGCGGATAGCACTTTCTATAGCCAGTTCGTGATGAAAGTTGATATCCGAATTGCCGATGCAAGCCGTCATCAGACACAGTGCCAACAAGATGGCCAGATTAGAGTTAATCAGTCCGACCACAGAGCCTTCATGGTCTAACCAATGACGTAGTATCCTTCGGAGAGCAAAAACGACTCCCACATATATAATAAGTAGAAGAGGCAGCAACCATAACCATTTATCCGCAAAATTTCCTCCGTGGTAAAGAGAATAATCCACATCCGTCAGCACACCTAACAATAGACAGGAGGGAAAATACGAAAGTGACCTTACCGGACCTTTCAACCCCAACAAACCATTTATTCCCCATCTGAATATCAATAAGACAAGTGTAATGATAACGGCTCCCGCCAAAGGCGAATAATGGGTCTTTCCCTGAGACAACGAATAGTGCAATGCTCCCAATACATCATTCTGAAACAGATAGAGATATATGAAACTGAAAGCGGAGAAAAGAAGGCCGCACGCACCCGTGAGGATGCGGACGGCTCTCTTATAGGATAAATTGGTATTGCTACTCATATAAAGTTATTCTTTCACTTTTTTCAAAACCACCGCCGAACGAGCCGGAATATACAGTTTCAGCCATTCTTTTCCTTCTCTTTTATAAAGAGGGTCAAAGTTGGTCAGGTGACGTATGCTATCGTCTGCCAGGCCAAAACCTCCAAACTCTTTCGCATCGGTATTGAGAACTACCTCGTATGCCCCGTAAGGAACCAGGAAGCCGTAATCCGTAAACGACTGAGTCGGGCTGAAATTGAATACGAAGATATTATTTTTACGACGATATGCCAATACTTGGTCATTGTCATTATGCCATATTTCAATCACCGGAGCGTCCTGTATGTTTTTCATCTCTCTGAGAGTGTGTATCATGGCCGAATCAAAATCACCCAAGTAATGGTAACACAGGTCTTTATTATCTACCAAGTTCCATTGGCGGCGTGCATATTTGTGTGACCATCCGTTACCCTCACGCGGGAAGTCAATCCATTCAGGATGACCGAATTCATTGCCCATAAAGTTCAGATAACCGCCATTGATGGTAGATGCCGTCAACAAGCGAATCATCTTATGCAGGGCAATACCGCGATGCACGTTATAATTTTCGTCCCCTTTCTGGAAATGCCAATACATATCGGCATCTATCAGACGGAATATAATTGTTTTGTCTCCTACCAAAGCCTGATCGTGACTTTCGGCATACGAAATGGTTTTCTCGTCTTTGCGGCGGTTGGTCACTTCCCAGAACATACTGCTCGGTTTCCAGTCTTCGTCTATCTTTTCTTTGATTGTCTTAATCCAATAATCAGGAATATTCATAGCCATACGGTAATCGAAGCCGTATCCTCCGTCTTGATAAGGTGCAGCCAGTCCCGGCATACCCGATACTTCTTCAGCAATAGTAATAGCTTTGGAGTTCACCTGATGAATCAGCTTATTGGCCAAGGTCAGATAACAAATTGCGTTATCGTCCTGATTACCGTTAAAGTAATCACCATAATTACAGAATGCTTCACCCAAACCGTGACTATAATACAGCATGGAAGTCACACCATCAAAACGGAAGCCATCGAAATGAAACTCTTCCAACCAATATTTACAGTTGGACAACAAGAAATGTATAACCTCATTCTTGCCGTAATCGAAGCACAATGAATCCCATGCCGGATGTTCACGACGTGCACCGGGATAGAAGTATTGATTCGGGTCTCCGGCAAAGTTGCCAAGTCCTTCCACTTCATTCTTAACGGCATGAGAGTGAACGATATCCATAATAACAGCGATACCCATTCTGTGAGCTGTATCAATCAGTTCTTTCAGTTCTTCGGGAGTACCAAAACGAGAAGATGGAGCAAAGAAACTGGATACATGATAGCCGAAACTTCCATAGTAAGGATGTTCCTGAATAGCCATAATCTGAATACAAGTATAGCCATCAGCCGCTACTCTAGGCAATATTTTTTCGCGGAATTCGTTATAAGTACCTACCCTCTCCTCATTCTGGGCCATACCAATGTGACATTCATAAATCATCAATGGATCTATTTTGGCACGGAATACCTTTTTTCTGAATTTATAAGGTTTTTCCGGCGCCCAAACCTGAGCACTGAATATCTTTGTCTGTTCATCCTGAACGACACGAGTAGCCCAAGCGGGAATACGCTCGCCTTCACCACCGTGCCAACGGACTTTCAATTTATACAAATCACCATGCTTTACGGCATTAGGATTGAGTTCCACTTCCCACACTCCCGGAGAGTTCTTCACACGATACATCCGAAAATCACCGTGCTCTTTCCAATCATTGAAATCTCCAATAATATAGATTTCTTTCGCATTCGGTGCCCATTCGCGGAACACCCATCCCCTTTTAGTACGGTGCAGACCGAAATAAAGATAACCGGTCGCAAAGTCAGAAAGTGTTGATTTACCGTTTGTCAATTCAAGTTCTTTGTCGATTGCGTGCTGGTGACGTCCTTCAATGGCAGCCGAATAAGGTTCCAGCCATGGATCACTTTCGATAATTCCTAATTTGGGAGTTGTATTTTCCATAATATGATAATTAATACTGTTAGTCATTTCTTTTATTTTATACCAATATTTTTACGATTACTTTTTTCACGCCATCCGGTGTAATTCCCGGCGCATGCGCGTCTTGAGGAAAGAAGATTGCAAACATTCCCGGCTTTACAGGGATATAGCTTTCCGCCAATCCTTGGTAAAAAGAAATATCTTTATCAGCATTATATTCAGTTTCAGGCAAATCCTCGCGCGGAGTGTATCCCATTACTTCTACTCCCGACAAAGGCATCTGTATATCAATGAAACGATTATGCGTTTCCAATTTAGCTTCTTCTTTAGTTTTGGGGTTGGTTTGCGAAAAGTTAACCACCAGGTCATCACCCTGAAGTTTTACTTTTCCCAATTCCTGAGCATTCAAATTGGTTGTCTTCAAAAACTTGATTGCCTCTGCAAACAAGGGATTTAATGAAGCATACTTTTCCAAATTTTCAAATTTGTCTACTACCATAATTTTATATTTTGATGGTTAATATTACTCTCTATCATTCAAAATCGTCAATGGTGAAGTTCGTGAAATCAGCAAAACGCTTCAACTGCTTGAAGACGTCCTCCACGTTATCCATCAGGTGGGGCGCCATGAAAAACTCATCGGGCACCATGTAAGCGCACGTAAACTCCTTGCACTTCAGATAATCTATATATTCAAAATCTTTAGGGAATCCTTTAGGAGCTGTTTTCAGATGTGTTTCGCCGATAATCGGGAAATAGCGCTTGAAAGCAGGATCTTCTACAATGGCTCTATACTCCTCTATATTATCATATACCGCCTGTCTAACGGCTTTCAACACTTTAGAATCGAGACAAAGACTCCCTCCCGCAAGCATACTGTGCCCATTTTCCAGATGAAGGTAATAGCCGCAATGATCCGATTTCTTGCCATGGGCATTGATATAGCCGCCGAAATGTATTTTGTAAGGAGTCTTATTCGCCGAAAAACGAGTATCGCGATAAATACGGTAAGTGCAGTCCTTGGCTTCTATACCTCGGATACTATCATCAAACAAAGAGATTCGGGCGATAACAGCTGTCAATAATTGTTCAAATTCAGCCTGCGCTCTCAAATACTCTTCTTTATGCGCCTGAAACCACTCACGGTTGTTGTTTACAGCCAGTTCCTTTAAAAATTGAAAGATAATAGATATATCCATGTTCTATTTGTCACACGTTTACTTGACAAATATACGATATATATTTGTAACGAACTAGAAAAAAGCAAAGTATTTATCTTTTTCTTACTATCTTCAAAAATTCATTATGCAGCTTTCCATTGGTTGCAAGCACCTCACGGCCGTTATAGAAGTCTTCTCCTCCACTGTAATCGGTCACTTTTCCACCTGCATTCATCAAGATTATTGAACCGGCAGCAATATCCCATGGGCCAAGTAGCCCTTCTATACGGGCTTCAAAACGTCCGGCTGCCACATAGCACAGTTCTGCAGCCGCAGCCCCCTGAAGACGAAGGCCGCCCACATTACCATAAAGTGTATGCACTATATGTTCGGCTAGCGGCTTATAAGATTGAGAATTATACGGAAAGCCTAACGCAACGAAAGCCTCATCCATGTCTGCTATATCCGACACACGGATTTCTCTGCCATTCAGATAAGACGGCGAGCCTTTGTATGTCCAGTAGAGTTCGTCACGACACACTTCATATACCACTCCTACCAGCAATTCTTCTCGGTTTCTCAAAGCAATACTGACACAGTAGGGCGCATTATTATGGATAAAATTGGTGGTTCCGTCCAGCGGATCTACCAACCAGCAATACTCTTCATCAGTCAGACTGCCTGAACCTTCTTCGGCAATGAAGCCCGCTTCGGGTAGCAGTTCGCGCAATTGCGCTACAATTCTGCGCTCCGATTCCTTGTCCACATAAGACACATAATCATGGGCGTTCTTCTTTTCCACTCTGCCACGGTCGAAACTGCTACGCTCATTGCGAAGAAAAGCACCCCCTTGGAGTGCTATTTCACGTACTTTTTTGGTAATTTGTTCTAAGTCTAACATATTCTTATTTTTGAGAGGCATCCAATGTTCCAAATTTATATACGCCTTTACGGATAATCTTTCCGTCTTTATCTGTTTCGACAAAAGCGCCGTGCTTCTTTCCCTGTTTAAAGAATCCGTCAAAACGTACGCCGTTTTTATCCACCAGCACACCTTTGCCATCTTCCTTTCCTTTAGAGAAATGGCCTTTATAGCAACTTCCGTCTTTCATTTGAAGGACTCCTTCACCATCGGCCATATTGTTCTTCCAATCGCCTTCATATTCATCGCCGTTGGCCCAAACATAATGGCCTTTGCCATTACGCTGGTTATTAACCCATTGACCATCATACACAGCACCGTTTGCCCAGGTAAATGTACCTGTTCCGTGTTGTTCCCCATTTTTGAATGTGCCGACATACTTATCACCGTTTTTATGATAATAAATGCCCTCGCCTGTACGCTCGCCATCTACATAATCACCTTCATAACGGTCTCCACTATGGAAATAATAAATGCCTTTGCCATCCTGCACATCTGTTTTCCAATCGCCTACGTATTTATCGCCATTTACATATACAAAGGTACCTTTTCCGTCACGCATATCATCCTTCCATTGTCCTTCGTATTTTGATTTATCGGGCCATACCATCGTACCTTCACCGTTTTTCTTATCATTCTTCCACTCACCCACGTATTGCGCGCCGGCTTTCCACGTATAAGTGCCTTTTCCGCTGCGCTGGTCTTGAAACCAATTGCCTACATAGATGTCGCCATTATAATAATACATCGTACCCTCGCCTTGCTGGTAATCGGTGTACCACATACCTTCATAACGATTGTTGTTCATAAAATAGAAAGTGCCGTTACCGTGCTGCTGGTCCTGATACCACTGTCCCACGTATTTCTCTCCGTCGTGAAATGTATAGGTTCCGTCACCTTCACGCTTTCCTTTTATATACTGACCTTCATAAATGTCGCCATTCTTGAAGACTGTTTTTCCTTTTCCGTTAGGCTTACGGCCTTTCAGTTCTCCTGTATACTCGCTCCCATCCTTAAAAGAATAGTTGCCTATCTTTATTTGGGCGGTAGCCATTGTGCTGACCGAAGCCAAAATCAATAATATATATGCGTATTTCTTCATTGGTTCGTTTCTAGATAATAGATAAGACAAGTCAAAGATACTACTTTCTGCTTTCAGCGTTGCAGGTTATTACACTTTTTTACCCGCAACGACCTCTATTAAGTTTTCTTTGCAGAAGTACGCCTGTGCCAATCTCTGTATTTCCTCCCTCGTGATTCCACGGATGGCATCCAGCGAACGGATAAAGAACTTATCGTCCAGCCCTGCCGTTTCAATATAAATCCATGCATCCGACAGTGAGAACGGACCTTCATACGAACGACATAAATCGCCCAGCATGTAGTTCTTCACCATCTCCAGTTCACCCTGCGGCACCAATTCATTGCAGAGTTTATCCATTTCACGATAAACTTCGGCAATAATGGAATTAATGTATTCATTCGCCGCTTCGGTACTGATAATTAAAATACCGGTATCGGGATAAGATACGATTCCCGCCCCAATGCCGTAAGTATATCCTTTATCTTCACGAATGTTAGACATCAACCGACTGCCAAAGTAGCCTCCGAACAAAGTCACCATCACTCTTGCTTTCAAAAAATCAGGGTGCTGGCGGTCCATTACAAAACTTCCCATTTTGAGGGAGCTTTGCAAAGCATCTTCACGCTCGACAAAGAGATGTTTTTCTGAAGTGGTTCGGGGTGCCACCGCCTGCATCACAGGCTTGTCCTTCACCTCTCCCCAGGCATCATCGCCCAGATTCTCTTCGATACTCCGGATAATATCAGGAGTGACTTTCCCTGATATATAGACCGAACAATTGCCCGAATGATAGTATTTCTGATAAAAATCGCGCAACACTTCAGGAGTAATACGGTCGTAATCTTCGGCCACCGCATAGCGTCCGAAAGGATGTTCCGCACCGAACAAAGCACGGTTTAATTGTTTACGGGCAATCATTTCCACACGCGTACTATTGACCAGGAACTGCTGCTTGTTGGTGTCTGCGACTACCGAAAGTTCCTTTGCCGGGAAAAGCGGGGCTTTCACCATTTCAGCAATGACAGACAAGGTACGAGAGAAATACTTATTTAATGAATAAAGTGTGATAAAACCATAATTCACTGAAGAAGAAAGCTCCAGCCAAGCCCCATAATAATCCAGCTTTTCGGCAATTTGTGCCGAAGTCATACGTCTTGTTCCCTCACGCAACATACGGTTAGTGAACATAGCCTGCAAAGGCTGTTCCTGATGCCATTGTCCGCCACCAATCAACAAATCGAAACGGACAACATCTTCTGTTCCGGCATTGATAATATTCAGCGGCATGCCGTTTTTCATCACTCTCCGTTCCGGAAGTGCGATACTGAATTCGCTTAATTGGCGAATAGGCGGCGGAGTCGTTCTGTCTAAAATCATGCGTTCTTTGCCTCCTGTCGGTTTAAGAATTCTTCTGCACGCGCCAAATCCTGAGGAGTATCAATACCTATCGTTTCCACCTCACTGATACCTACCTTAATTGTATAGCCGTTCTCCAACCAACGAAGCTGCTCCAACGATTCCGCCAGTTCCAGTGAAGACTGCGGAAGAGAGGTTATTTCCTTCAGCACATCAGCACGATAAGCGTAAAGACCGATATGCTTGTAATAGGTGTGTCCGGCCAGCCAATCCTGCTTTTCGGCATTACGCTGATAAGGGATAATAGAGCGGCTGAAGTACAACGCGTTCATATTCTTGTTGACTACCACCTTGGGAGAGTTCACATTCTCCAATGCCGCAAAACCGTCTTCGGGAGTGAAAGGTTTCACCAAAGTGGCAATCTGCGTTGAGGCGTCATCAAAACAAGCCTTGACAGCCTCCAGTTGCGAACGCTGGATAAAGGGTTCATCACCCTGAATATTGACGACAACATCATATCCCTGCCCCACTTTGGTAAACGCTTCGTAACACCGGTCTGTACCGCTTTTATGATGAACAGAAGTCATAATGACCTTGCCTCCGAAAGCCTTTACTGCAGCTTCAATGCGCTCGTCGTCCGTAGCCACGTAAGCCTCATCCAAGATGCCGGCCACTTGTTCATAAACTCTTTGAATCACGGGTTTGCCTCCCAAAAGGGCTAAAGGTTTAGCCGGAAAACGTGTAGAGGCATATCTTGCAGGAATAATTCCGATAAATTTCATGGTTCCATTTCTTTTATATAATCATGCAAAAGTACAAAAACATTTCTTACTTTTGCAGCATTAATGCAATAAATGTTATGAACGAACACTACTGTTTGCTTTGCATGGGCTCTAACACAAACCGTTTCACACAACTTTCGGATGCACGAAAAGCGCTGAGTGAAGCCTTCCCCGATATTCATTTCGGCGAACTTATGGAAACAGAAGCCATCGGAAGCGGATTTCATTCTCCTTTCAGCAATCAGTTGGCCAGCTTCACCACAGCACTGTCACCGGGAGCGGTTCATGATTTATTCAAAGTATTGGAACATCGGAGCGGACGCCTCTCTACAGATAAAGCGGCCGGAATTGTTAAACTGGATATTGACCTGCTGATGTATGATAATGTCGTGCTAAAACCGGAAGATATGAAACGGGAATACATCAAACAAGGGCTAACCAAACTTAGAGCCTGTTTAAATTTTCCTCAATACTAATCTTATAGTTGCCAAGCTGACCATTTCTTCCGGAGACAAACGGACCAAATCCCGGCACAGAATATAGACGGAACCTGACTCAATGACATATATACGTGCAGGCTTATGCGTACGTACGTGTAGCCCGATGCGTATATACGTGTGGGCTTATGCCACCGTATGTGTAGACCGATGCCTACGTACGTGTTTTTTAAGAATATACAGCTCACACTGAATGTTGCAAAAAGACCTTTGTGTTTTCCAAAAAGCTCGGTATGTTTTCTAAAAAGCTCTTTATGTTTTCAAAAAACCTCAGCACCTTTTTAAGAAAGCCCGGCATGTTTTTCATGCAGTGGCGGGTGAGATTATCCCCTCATTAAGCCGCTCATCACCTCTTTTCCGTTCATCCTTACATTATAATTAAAACATTCAGATAATCAATCGGTTAAGAATGACAGTACATCCCCTCATCCTCCCTTCATCCGTGCTTTTCAAGTCCCTTCACACTCTGCCTTCAGCAATTCCCTGTGTACTCCGTTTTTTACAAATGAAAGGAGGCTGAAGGGGCGGTGACGGAATGCCCATTCACTACCGATTTCCCCATCAACAGAACGTTTCAACAGCTAATGAAAGGAAGAAGGAACGCCCCCACTGATACAGAAGCTTTGTAATAAAAAGACTTCAGCCATTTTTAAACAAGGCTCTAAAAGATAAAAAAACTTATTTCTACCTTTCTCCCCTCTTTTTCTCTTGATTATTCAAATTATTCCAAATACATTTGCGCTTACCGACAATGCTGTTAAAAACACTCCTCAAATTCAAGTTGGCGGCAAAATACCTTGAACAATCCTTGAACCAAGACTATCATCAGTACCTTGAACGAAGGAAACAAGAAAATGTAGAAACCATATAAAGCAGACTAAGGATATGAAAAAATTATTCATTTTGGCAAGCTTTCTACTTATCCTCCCGACCGCCATGTTACGGGCTCAGGAACTGACCTTGGAAGAGTGCCAGCAACAGGCCCGGGAGCACTATCCTTTAATAAAGCGATACGGATTGATTGAGAAAACAAAGGAATATAATATTTCCAATGCCAATAAAGGGTATCTGCCACAACTGTCGTTATCAGCCAAAGCCAGCTACCAATCAGAAGTGACGGAAATTCCTTTCGACTTACCCGGAATCGACATTCGTGGGATGCGTAAAGACCAGTATCAAGCAATGCTCCAACTGGACCAAGTAGTGTGGGACGGAGGGAATATACATGCACAAAAAACTGTCACCCGCGCTGCATCCGAGGCAGACAAGCAGAAGTTGGAAGTAGATATGTATGCTATCAACGAAAGGGTCAATCAATTGTTTTTCGGTATTCTGCTTTTGGAAGAACAGCTGAATCAAAATCAATCCATGCAAGAAGAGTTGCAACGGAATTACGATAATGTAAAAGCATATATGGCAAACGGAATAGCCAACCAAGCTGATTTGGATGCCGTTAAAGTGGAACAACTGAATACCATCCAACAACGCCACGCCCTCGAAGCCTCCCATCGCGCTTATTGCGATATGTTACAGACAATGATGAACCATCGTGCCCCCCTCACCCGAAACACGTTGAAAAAGCCGAGGGTTGATACCTTATTATATAGAGGTGAACCTTATACTCCGGAGTTAATACGACGGCCCGAACTGAACCTCTTTGCCGCACAAAACAATCAGTTGGAAGCCCGCCGCAAATTACTTTCTGCCAAAAATCTTCCCCGGCTGGGCTTGTTCGTACAAGGTGCTTATGGTAATCCGGGACTGAATATGCTGAAAAATGAATTTTCAGCCTACTACGTAGCCGGTATCCGTCTTTCGTGGAATTTCGGCAATCTATATACCCGTCGCAATGAATTCCACCAAATCGCCCTCGACCAAGAAAATGTGAACGTACAGAAAGAAACTTTCTTATTCAACACTCATCTTGAGGTCACTCAGAACAACAGCGAAATCAGAAAGCTCCGCGAGTTGATAAAAAACGATGACGAAATCATTGCCTTACGAAACAACATAAAGAAATCGGCACAGGCAAAGGTAGCAAATGGCACACTGACCGTCACCGAAATGCTGCGCGAGGTAACCGCCGAAGACTTGGCCAAGCAGGAAAAGGTATTGCATGAGATACAACTGTTATCGGCTATTTACGAACTTAAAAATACAACCAACCAATATGAAAACAAATAAATATTATCTTTTATTCGCAGCCACTCTCCTTGTATTGACATCCTGCGGAAACGGTAAAGGAGACTATGATGCATCCGGTACCTTTGAGGCTACCGAAGTCATTGTGTCGGCCGAAGGCAATGGAAAATTGCTGCAATTCAATGTGGAAGAAGGCATGCGACTGAAAGCCGGAAAAGAGGTAGGATATATCGACACTTTACAACTTTACCTGAAAAAATTGCAATTGCTGGCAAGCGGTAAGGCCGTTGCCCATAAAAGTATGGATATCAATAAGCAGATTGCTGCTACCAGAGAGCAAATCAGCAAAGCGGAATATGAGAAAAAGCGTACGGAAAACTTGCTGAAAGAGAATGCCGCCACACAAAAGCAGATAGATGATATCGACTCCCAGATAGCTGTTCTGCAAAAGCAACTGGAAGCACAGATTTCTACGCTCCAACGGGGAAACGCCAGTGTCACGGAAGAGAGTTCTGCTTATGAAATCCAAGTGGCACAACTGGAGGACCAATTGAACAAATGCCGTATCAGCAGTCCCATTAACGGAACTGTATTGGCTAAATATGCCGAAACCGGAGAACTCGCCATATCAGGCAAACCTCTTTTTAAAGTAGCCGACATACAGAATATGTTTCTACGTGCCTACATCACCGCCGACCAGCTCTCACAACTGAAGCTGGGCGACAAAGTGAAAGTATTCTCCGACTTGGGTGACGACGACCGGCGTGAATACGAGGGAGTCATTACCTGGATTTCGGACAAATCGGAGTTTACCCCAAAAACCATTCAGACCAGAGATGAACGTGCCAACTTGGTTTATGCTATCAAGATAGCAGTCAAGAATGACGGTTATCTAAAAATCGGTATGTATGGAGAAATAAAAAAAGAGTAAAATGGAGAATATCGTTTCTGTCAGGCAGATAAGCAAAAGCTATGGTTCGGTACAGGCTTTGAAAGATATCAGCTTTGATGTAAAGCCGGGAGAAATCTTCGGATTAATCGGACCGGACGGTTCGGGAAAGACGACTCTGTTCCGCATCCTCACCACACTTGTACTTGCCGACAAAGGAGAAGCCCGCGTGTGCGGGTATGAAGTGATGAAGGAATATAAGGACATCCGTAGACTGGCCGGCTATATGCCGGGACGCTTTTCCTTATACCAAGACTTGTCTGTAGAAGAAAACCTCACTTTCTTTGCCACTCTTTTCAATACCACCATCCGGGATAACTATGCCCTTGTGGAAGACATCTATCGACAAATAGAACCGTTCAAGCATCGGCGTGCCGGAAAGCTATCGGGAGGTATGAAACAGAAATTAGCCTTAAGTTGTGCCCTGATTCATAAACCCTCTATTTTGTTTTTAGACGAACCGACCACCGGCGTAGACCCCGTCTCGCGAAAAGAGTTTTGGGATATGTTGCTGAAACTGAAAAAAGAAGGAATTACCATCATCGCTTCCACTCCTTATCTGAATGAGATGAAATGCTGTGACCGCATCGCTTTTATCCGGGAAGGAGAGATACAGGGAATCGATACTCCCGAACGTATCTTGCAGCAGTTCAGCCATATTCTTTCGCCCGAAGGATTGAAGCACAAAGGACAAAAGACATCGGACGAGTATGCCATCCAAGTAGAAAACCTGACTAAAAAGTTTGGTGATTTCACCGCTGTAGACCATATCTCTTTCCAAGTGAAGCGCGGAGAGATTTTTGGTTTTCTCGGTGCCAATGGTGCAGGAAAGACTACTGCTATGCGCATGTTGTGCGGGCTTTCCCGACCAACAAGCGGAAAAGGCAGCGTGGCGGGATTTGATATCTCCACGCAATATGAATTGGTAAAAAAGAATATAGGATATATGAGCCAGAAGTTCTCCTTGTATGAGGACCTGAAAGTGTGGGAAAACATACGCCTGTATGCCGGCATCTATGGCATGAGCGATGAAGAAATTGCTGTCAAGACCGATAAAGTGCTGGAACAGTTAGGCTTTCTACATGAAAAGAACACATTGGTTCGTTCGCTTCCATTGGGTTGGAAGCAGAAACTTGCCTTTTCCGTAGCCATCTTTCACAATCCTAAAATTGTCTTTTTGGACGAACCCACCGGAGGTGTAGACCCCGCCACTCGCCGTCAGTTCTGGAAACTGATTTATGAAGCTGCCGAAAGAGGGATTACCATATTTGTCACCACCCATTATATGGACGAAGCAGAGTATTGCAACCGGATATCTATGATGGTAGACGGAAAAATAGAAGCATTGGATACACCGGACCATTTAAAAGAGCAGTTCGGGGCAAAAGACATGGATGAAGTGTTCAGACGGCTGGCACGCAAAGCGGTAAGAAACTGAGCCGAGCTCCACCCCAAACGAAAAATAGTAAAAGAAAGATTATGAAGCAATTTTTATCTTTTGTACAGAAAGAATTCCATCACATCTTCCGCGACCGCCGGACGATGCTCATACTGCTGGGGATGCCTATCGTGCAAATCATCCTCTTCGGCTTTGCCATCACCACCGAGGTAAAGAATGTAAAAGTGGCAATATTGGATTATTCAAAAGATATTTCAACCCGACAGATTATCGACAAACTGGATGCCAGTGAATACTTCGATGTCCGACGGATATTACAAAACAGCAACGAGACCGAAGAAACATTCAAAAGAGGAGAAGCCGACCTTATAGTCGTCTTCGAACCGAATTTTGAGAATAACCTGCGCCACACGGGGCAAGCCAAAATACAATTGATAGCCGATGCCACCGATCCCAATAATGCCACTATCCTGACCGGATATGCCACCAGCATCATTACCGACTATCAACAAAGCCTGGCAGCACATCCCATTTCCATACAGATTATCCCTCAAGTGAAGCTACTTTACAACCCCGGCATGCAGAGTGCCTACAACTTCGTCCCCGGGGTTATGGGATTGATTCTGATGCTGATATGTGCCATGATGACCTCCATCTCCATTGTCCGCGAAAAAGAGATAGGCACGATGGAAGTACTTCTCGTTTCACCTGTACGCCCGCTAATGATGATTATCGCCAAAATGGTGCCCTATTTTTTTCTGTCCTGCATCAATCTGATAACCATTCTGCTGCTGTCTGTATATGTGCTTCATGTCCCGGTAGAAGGAAATCTGCTTTCACTGGCTTTCCTTTCATGGATATTCATTATTGTATCTTTATTATTAGGGTTGCTGGTATCCACCATCGCCAAGACACAAGTAGAAGCCATGCTGTTCTCGGGTATGGTACTGATGATGCCTACAGTCTTACTTTCGGGCATGATATTTCCTGTCGAGAATATGCCGCTGCCGCTACAGATTATCTCTAATGTCATTCCGGCCAAATGGTATATCATCGGTGTAAAAAAGATTATGATAGAGGGCCTGAGTATCAGTTATACCATGAACAATATCAGTGTACTGACTTTGATGGCCGTCATATTAGTCATTATCAGTCTGAAGAAATTCAATAAACGTTTAGAATAAGCTCAAAACAAACAAAGAGATATGATTAAATATTTATTAGAAAAAGAGTTCAAACAGATGCTCCGCAACCCGATGTTGCCCAGAATGCTTCTCGTATTTCCCTGCATCATCTTGCTGGTACTCCCTTGGGCTGCTAATTTTGAGATAAAGAACATAAACCTAAGTGTAGTAGACAATGACCATAGTCCCTATTCCACTCGTCTGATTCAGAAAGCCGGAGCTTCGGAATATTTCCGGATAGTGGATGTGTCCGACAGCTATAAGGAAGCCATGGAAAGCATTGAAGAAGGGAAAGCCGACATCATCCTCGAAATACCGCCCCATTTTGAACGGGATATACTAAAAAGCGGAACTGCCAGAGTCCTCATATCCGCTAATACCGTGAATGGAACCAAAGGAGGGCTGGGCAGTTCATATCTTAGCAACATCATCCATGATTATGCCGGCGAAATCAAACCGTCAGACAACAGTATCATTTCTGAGCCTAAGATTGAGATAGATACACAGGGGCGATTCAATCCGCACCTTGACTATAAAATATTTATGGTTCCCGCATTGATGGCTCAATTGCTGATGATGCTTTGTGGCTTTCTCCCTGCACTTAATATCGTAAGCGAGAAAGAATTCGGCACTATCGAACAGATAAACGTTACCCCGGTGAGCAAGTTTACCTTTATTCTTGCCAAACTCATTCCATACTGGATTGCCGGACTTATTATCCTCACCATAGGCATCCTTTTGGCACGAGTGGTGTATGGTCTTTCGCCCGCAGGCCCTTTATGGTTGCTCTATTTCTTTGCGCTATTGTTCATCGTTGTTATATCAGGAATGGGACTGGTGGTGTCAAACTATTCGCAGACCATGCAGCAAGCCATGTTTGTGATGTTTTTTTTCCTTATTATCATTATGCTGATGAGTGGTTTGTTTACACCTATCAACAGTATGCCCCAATGGGCACAAACCATCACCATCTTAAACCCTTTAAAATATTTTATCCAAGTCACCAGAGCCGTATATCTGAAGGGAAGCAGTTGGGGCGACCTGACTGCACAGTTTACAGCGCTGCTCATAATGGCGGCCACCTTGAACACTTGGGCTGTATTTAGTTACAAGAAGAATTCATAGCCAACCCAATATTTGCAATGACGGCATTAAGTTTGGTTATCATTTTCCGGCTATTTAAACTTAAGATAACCGATGCGGGTACATTTAACTCCTCTGCTTTCATAATGTGACAGCACCTTGGCCGACTTAATATATAATGTGTCCTTTGGGTTAATCTTCTTGGTATAGCAGTTCAGCGTATCCGGCGTCGGACTGGGGGCTGCCGCTTTTATAACAAAGGAAAAGCGATTGCCGTCCGCATCTGCCGCCAACACACTTTGATCCACATAATAGTCATGAGTTTTGTAGACATCCAATTGCAGTCTTACCCCCAACACTTCCAAATGCAAATCGGTCAGTTTCTCCCCCTTCTCGCCTATAAAACGGCTTCCGCCGGACAAGTGGTGCTTTCTAATCACAGTGTCATAATGTACCACTGCAAAGTCTTTGGCAATCACAGCCAGTTTTCTGTCGCGGGGATTTCGCGCTTCAAACTTATGCGCCAGCCATAACACGTAATTAGGGTCGACGTAATACACCTCCGCCAACCGCTTGCCTCTGTATTTGCCGAAAGCCACAATGTCTTCGGAAGAACCGTAATAAGGCTCAAAGAAACTGTTATCCTTCACCTTCAACATGATATTGCAGTTCTGCAAATACAAAAACGCACGCTCGGCAGCATCATCAAAAGTGACAGCCAGCGTGCATACAAACAAGGGAGAATGACTATTGTCAGGGAAAATGCGCCACAAGGCATAATAAGAACGGTAGGGAGTGGAAACGCTAATCGCATAATATCCTATATCTTCCCTGCGGCCCTTATTGAAACGGTCTATTTTCTGAAAGACTTTCTCAGCCATCTCATTGGTTATCTGATACAGAGTTATATTTTTATCCATCGTCTCCTCCTCTCACATTCGGTTAAGGTTTTCTTTCTCGTAAATATAAGGATTTACGAGGAATATTCCAAAAGAAGACTCGTCTTTTTTCCCTTTGAAACCAAGCTTCGGCTGTGTGTCGCGAAAAAGAAAACATCCATATGGGCAGGCACAAGAAAGCCCGCGGGCTTTATCACAATCCACACGGGCTTTATCATTTATTCAAAGATAGCATCCAGACCGGTATTGTCTTCGCTGCTCGAAGAACTGTCCATCAGTGTATCCTTGCAAGGGTCGAAATCTTCGGGTATATTGAAATGTTCCTCCTGTGAGTACCCCAAGCTCTTATCCTTATATACTTTCTGCATATAGAGCCCCCATACCGGCAACGCCATGGCAGCTCCCTGACCGTTGACCATCGTATCGAAATGAATATCGCGGTCTTCACCTCCCACCCATACACCGGAAACCAGTGAAGGCGTGAAGCCCATAAACCAACCATCGGAATTATTGTTGGTGGTACCCGTCTTACCGCCCATATCGGCAGTAATGCCGTACAAACGACGAACACGTCCACCCGTACCTTCATTGATAACGGCACGCAGCATTACCAACATCTTATATGCACTCGATTCACTGATAACTTCATCCATCTGAGGAGTAAAGTTGGCAAGTACATTTCCCTCATTATCCTCTATCCGAGTAACAAACAACGGTGCCGTACGGATACCTCTATTGGCAAATGCTGTGTACGCACTGACCATCTCGCCTACCGATATTTCGCAAGGGCCGAGGCTCAATGACACCACCGGATCTATTTGCTTATTCAGCACACCAAATGAATGAATCAGACGCACCAACTGGTAAGGATTTAACTTGCTCATCAGATATGCCGTTACCCAGTTATCGGAATTGGCCAATCCCCATTTGATTGTTACCATTTCACCATAGCGTTTCTTATTGGCATTGCGCGGAGTCCAGGGACGTCCGTTTTCATCTATCAACGTTTGTTCTACATGGCGCACTTCATCACAGGGAGAAAAACCATTTTCCATCGCCAGCGTATATAGATAAGGCTTGATGGTAGACCCCACCTGACGACGTCCTGTCATAGCCATATCATACTGGAAATAGTTATAATTAGGGCCGCCCACATATGCTTTCACATATCCGGTAGTAGGATCCATCGACATGAATCCGGCACGCAGGAAGTGCTTGTAATACCTAATGGAATCCATCGGTGTCATAATAGTATCTTTCTCTCCCTCGTATGAGAATACAGACATCTCATACTTCGTATCAAACGCCTTACGGATTTCAGCTTCCGAATGTCCGACTTCTTTCATAATGCGGTAACGGTCGGTTTGTTTCATGGCTCTGGTCATGATGGCATTCACCTCTTCCTGAGTCAGATTTCGAGTGAACGGAGCCGTTTTCTTCTTCGACTTTTCTTTGAAGAAACGCGGTTGCAGATATTGAGTCACATGTTCGCTCACAGCTTCTTCGGCATAGCGCTGCATACGCGAGTCGAGCGTGGTATAAATTTTCAGTCCGTCTGTATAGATATTGTAGTTCGTTCCGTCTTTCTTCTTATTCTTGGCACACCAGCCAAACAGCGGATTATTTTTCCACGCCAACGAGTCCTCATAATATTTCTGCATCTGCCAACCGCGATATTCACTCTTCTTCGGCTCCTTAGCAGTCATTACGCCACGCAGATATTCACGGAAGTAAGTTGCCAATCCTTCCTTGTGGTCCACACGACGATACTTCAGCACCAACGGTAATTTCTTCAATGAGTCTGCTTCAGCGTCAGTCAGATAGCCGGCTTTACGCATCTGGTCAAGCACCACATTCCGACGGCCGCGGGCACGCTCGTTAAAACGTTTCGGATTATACAACGAAGGGTTTTTACACATCCCCACCAGCGTTGCCGCCTCTTCTATTTTCAAGTCTTTCGGTTCTTTGGAGAAATAAGTGTTCGCAGCCGTCTTGATTCCCACAGCATTGTTGAGGAAATCGAACTTATTGAGATACATGGTCAGAATTTCTTCCTTGGTATAATAACGCTCCAACTGCACGGCAATCACCCACTCGATAGGCTTCTGCAACAGACGCTCCATCACATTGTCTGCCGTAGGAGAATAAAACTGCTTGGCCAACTGCTGTGTAATGGTGCTGCCGCCTCCCGCATTTTTCTGCATCAAAATACCGCGTTTCACCAATGCGCGGATAAACGCACGTGCATCAATGCCCGAGTGTTCAGAGAAACGTTCGTCCTCGGTGGCAATCAAGGCATGAATCAAATTAGGCGACAACTGATCATACCCCACAAAGACACGGTTTTCCTTACTGAGCGACCAAGTGCCCAGCATTTTGCCGTCATCGGATATAATCTCGGTTGCAAACTTCAAGTTCGGGTTCTCCAACTCCTCGATAGGGGGAACATAACCAATCCATCCCTTGGCTATCGCGGTAAAAATGAAGGCTATAGCTAATATTACACAGGCTACCAATGCCCAAAGTACATAAATAAACTTCTTCCTCATGTCCGTTTCTAGTAATTACACTGCAAAAGTAAGGAAAAACTTTGAGATAGAAGGCGTTTCTAACAAAGTTCAACTAAATATCTTTAGAAGCTTCGCCATTTTATTTTTTTTTCATACCTTTACGCTCCGTATAATTGTAATTATAAATACAAATAGGTATGGAAAATAGAAGTTTAGTCACTATTGCCGAACACTCCAAAGAGAAGATTCTCTATTTGTTGGAAATGGCAAAAGAGTTTGAAAAGAAACCTAACCGTAAATTACTGGACGGCAAGGTGGTAGCCACCCTCTTTTTCGAGCCATCCACCCGAACACGACTCAGTTTTGAAACAGCAGCCAACCGCCTGGGCGCACGGGTAATCGGGTTCACCGACCCTAAAGTTACCAGTTCTTCAAAAGGCGAAACATTAAAAGACACGATTATGATGGTAAGCAACTATGCCGACATCATCGTAATGAGACATTATCTGGAAGGAGCTGCACGCTATGCCAGCGAAGTTGCCCCGGTGCCTATCGTAAATGCCGGAGACGGAGCCAACCAGCATCCTTCACAAACCATGCTAGACCTCTATTCCATATACAAGACACAAGGCACTCTCGAAAATCTGAATATCTATCTGGTAGGCGACCTGAAATATGGACGAACCGTTCACTCTCTATTGATGGCCATGCGCCACTTCAACCCGACTTTCCACTTTATTGCTCCCGAAGAGCTGAAGATGCCCGAAGAATATAAGCTATATTGTCGCGAACACGGCATTAAGTATAAAGAATATACAGACTTCGACGAAGACACTATTGCCGAAGCCGACATCCTGTATATGACACGCGTACAGCGCGAACGCTTCACCGATTTGATGGAGTATGAGCGCGTGAAAGACGTATATATATTAAGGAATGAAATGTTGAGACACACCCGCCCCAACCTGCGTATCCTCCACCCGCTGCCCCGCGTAAACGAAATTGCTTATGACGTGGACGAAAATCCAAAAGCATATTATTTCCAGCAGGCACAAAACGGACTGTACGCACGACAAGCCATCCTCTGCGATGTATTGGGCATTACACTGGATGATGTAATAGAAGATGGTAATAAGTAAAAACGAAAAGACTATGAGCGAAAAGAACAAACAAGAATTACAAGTTGCCGCTTTAAAGAACGGAACTGTTATAGACCATATACCTTCCGACAAGCTGTTCACCGTAGTTGCACTGCTCGGATTGCAGAATTCCGACTCTAACATTACTATCGGAAACAACTTCGAGAGCAAGAAACTGGGCAAGAAGGGTATCATTAAGGTAGCCGACCGCTTCTTTACGGATGAAGAAATCAGCCGTCTGTCAGTAGTTGCCCCCAACGTGAAACTGAATATTATCCGTGACTACGAGGTGGTGGAAAAGAAACAGGTATTAATGCCCGAAGAGTTACGCGGCATCGTGAAATGTGCCAACCCCAAATGTATCACCAATAACGAACCAATGGCAACCCTGTTCCATGTTATCGACAAGGAACACGGCATTTTGAAATGCCACTATTGCGAAAAAGAACAAAGCAAAGAAGCAATTAAGTTATTATGAAACAAGACTGGAAACCGGGAACTATGATTTATCCGCTACCGGCTGTTCTGGTGAGTTGTGGAAGTACGGAAGAAGAATATAATATCATTACAGTGGCGTGGGCAGGTACAATATGTACCAACCCACCCATGTGTTATATATCCGTACGCCCCGAACGCCACTCTTACCCCATACTGAAGCACAATATGGAGTTTGTCATCAATCTCACCACCAAGGATATGGCTTTTGCCACCGACTGGTGCGGCGTGCGCTCGGGACGAGACTATAATAAGTTTCAGGAAATGAAGCTAACCCCCGGAAAGGCTAAAATGGTGAGTGCACCTATCATTGAAGAATCCCCCCTCTGTATCGAATGCCGTGTGAAGGAAATCATTTCGCTGGGCTCGCACGATATGTTCATTGCAGATGTAGTGAACGTAAAGGCTGACGACAAATATCTTAACAAAGAAACAGGGAAGTTCGAGCTGGCCGAGAGCAACCCATTGGTATATGTTCATGGCGGATATTTTGATTTGGGGACCAAGATCGGAAAATTTGGCTGGTCAGTAGAAAAAAAGAAAAAAGAATAGATGAAGAAGTATTTCCTGTTCATACCAATATTGCTTCTTTGTACATCCGCCCTGAAAGCAGAGGAACAGAAGCAGAACTCCCAAACGGAACCTAAAGTCAATGTAGGTCTGAAGGTAGGATTTAACTCTTCCATGTATTTCACCAGCCGCCTGCAACTGGACAATCAACGTTTTGAAGACATACAAAACAATTACAAGGTGGGCTACTTTGCCGCCTTGTTTTTCCGTTTTAATATGAAACGCCATTTCATTCAGCCTGAGTTTACTTATAACGTAAACAAAGGAGACATCACCTTCAACAAGAATCAAAATGACGAAATTCTCCCACCCGATTTTGCCACCATCCGTTCCACCATTCATTCTTTGGAAGTCCCCCTGCTGTACGGATACAGTTTCGTCAAAAGCCATCCATACGGCATGGCACTCTTCATCGGTCCCAAACTGGAATATATCTGGAAGAAAAAAACGAAAGAAGAGTTCTCCAACTTTGAGCATGACAATATCCAAGAGAAATTACACCCCATCAATATGAGCAGTGTCATCGGTTTGGGTGTGAATATCTCTAATATCTTTTTCGATTTCCGTTACGAGATAGGCCTGACTAACATATCGAAAGAAATTACTTACGAAAAGAACATCAACGGAGAAATATCCCACGAAAAAGGCATCGTTATCAACCGTCATAAAAACGTGCTCAGTTTCTCATTGGGAGTTATTTTTTAAATTATCACAGTATCGAAAGATTTTCCCGAATTTATTTCCTCCTAATCTAAAATTTCTTAACTTTGTAAACTCTAAATCGAATATCGTACATAAACTTATTATAAAAAGAAATGAAAAGAGACGATTTGATTTTCGATATCATCGAAAAAGAGCATCAACGCCAGCTCAAAGGTATCGAGCTGATTGCATCCGAAAACTTTGTTAGTGACCAAGTAATGCAGGCTATGGGGTCTTGCCTTACCAACAAGTATGCCGAAGGTTATCCGGGCAAACGCTATTACGGTGGTTGTGAAGTGGTAGACCAAAGCGAACAAATCGCTATCGACAGACTGAAACAAATCTTTGGTGCAGAATGGGCCAATGTCCAGCCTCACTCCGGTGCACAGGCCAATGCTGCCGTTTTCTTGGCAGTCCTGAATCCGGGTGATAAATTTATGGGATTGAATCTGGCTCACGGCGGTCACCTGTCACATGGTTCTCTGGTGAATACATCGGGCATTATCTACACTCCGTGCGAATACAATCTGAACAAAGAAACAGGACGCGTGGACTACGACCAGATGGAAGAAATAGCATTGCGTGAAAAACCGAAAATGATTATCGGCGGCGGCTCTGCATACTCTCGCGAATGGGACTACAAACGCATGCGTGAAATAGCCGACAAAGTGGGCGCCATCCTGATGATTGATATGGCACATCCGGCCGGACTCATCGCTGCAGGCCTGCTGGACAACCCTGTAAAATATGCTCATATCGTTACTTCCACCACTCACAAGACACTTCGCGGACCTCGTGGCGGTGTCATCATGATGGGCAAAGACTTCCCTAACCCATGGGGAAAGAAAACTCCAAAGGGTGAAATCAAAATGATGTCACAACTGCTGGACTCTGCCGTATTCCCGGGCATTCAGGGCGGACCGTTGGAACACGTTATCGCTGCCAAAGCTGTTGCCTTTGGCGAATGTTTACAACCCGAATATAAGGAATATCAAAAACAAGTGCAGAAGAATGCCAAGGTATTGGCACAGGCTTTGATAGATCGTGGGTTCACCATTGTATCCGGTGGCACCGACAACCACTCCATGCTGGTAGACTTACGCAGCAAATATCCTGAACTAACAGGTAAAGTGGCTGAGAAAGCATTGGTTTCCGCAGATATCACCGTAAACAAGAATATGGTACCGTTCGACAGCCGTTCAGCATTCCAGACTTCGGGCATCCGTCTGGGTACTCCTGCCATTACCACTCGTGGTGCAAAAGAAGATTTAATGATTGAAATTGCCGAAATGATTGAAACTGTTCTTTCTAACGTGGACAATGAGGAAGTCATTGCACAGGTTCGCGCCCGTGTGAATGAAACAATGAAGCAATATCCTATTTTTGCTTATTAAAAACTGGAAAACGCTTATATTTACCATCAAAGAAATGAGGTTGTCCCATTTTGGACAACCTCATTTCTTTTAACTACAGGGAAAAGTAATACATTAACATCGCCAAGCGTAGGAGCAGGAGGTGCCTGTTCGAAGCAATTGCAGTAAAACATAGAAGAATGTATTAAACTGATGATACGTCGTACAACAACCTCCTCGCAAAAGAGCAAGGTCTTTTTTCAAAGCTCTTCCAGCTTTAAAGAAAACATCAAGGTCTTTTAAAGAAACACTTTCCGACTTTTTTGAAAAAGCCTAAATGTTTTTCATCTCTACTGGAAATCCTCCTTTATTTTTATACCTTTGCACACATTTTACATTAACGACTGATGAAAGGAACAAAGAATCTAACTCAAGGTCCCATTCTACGCCAACTTTTTACTTTAGCAATGCCCATCATGGCTACTTCTTTTATCCAAATGGCATATAGCCTGACAGATATGGCATGGGTAGGAAGATTGGGAAGCGAAGCCATTGCCGCAGTGGGCTCCGTAGGAATTCTCACATGGATGTCTACTGCCATTGCCCTACTCAATAAAGTAGGTGCCGAAGTGAATGTGGGACAAGCAATCGGTGCTCAGGACGAACAAGCCGCACGCAGTTTTGCTTCCAATAATATTACTTTGGCACTGTTGATTTCCGTGCTTTGGGGCGCCTTGCTGTTTATCTTTGCACGCCCTATCATCGGCATCTACGAACTGCAACCACACATCGAAGACATGGCAGTAGAATATCTGCGCATTGTATCTACAGCATTACCATTCGTATTCCTGTCCACCGCTTTTACCGGAACATTCAATGCTGCAGGAAGAAGCAAGATTCCTTTTTCTATCAATGGTATTGGCCTGATAACTAATATTATACTCGACCCTCTCTTCATCTTTGGTTTAGAATGGGGAACTACCGGCGCTGCCATTGCCACATGGCTGGCAGAAGCCATCGTATGTTTCCTTTTTGTCTACGAACTAAAGAAAAAAAAGATTCTGTGGGACAACTTTATTTTCTTTACGCGCCTTAAAAAACAATACGCAGTACGCATCATCAAGATAGGACTCCCTGTAGCAACATTCAATACCCTGTTTGCATTCGTCAATATGTTTCTCGGACGAACCGCTTCCGAACAAGGTGGACATTTGGGACTGATGGCCCTCACTACAGGCGGACAGATTGAAGCCATAACCTGGAACACCTCACAAGGTTTTGCCACTGCCCTCAGTGCTTTTGTAGCTCAAAACTACGCAGCACGCCAAGTAACACGTGTACTGAAAGCCTACCACACCACACTGTGGATGACTTTTATCTTCGGCACCTTCTGTACCTTCATTTTTATATGCTATGGTAATGAAATATTTTCTATCTTTGTACCAGAAAAAGCGGCCTACGAGACCGGCGGTGTATTTTTACGCATTGACGGATACTCCCAAATATTTATGATGCTTGAAATCACCATTCAGGGGGTGTTCTACGGAATAGGGCGCACCATGCCGCCTGCCGTGATAAGTGTCAGTTGCAATTATCTGCGCATCCCGATGGCACTTCTGTTTGTTTCATGGGGATGGGGATTGCCGGGCATTTGGTGGAGCGTGACCATTACCAGTACAATGAAAGGGATTATTTGCCTGATATGGTTTATGGCTATCAAGAAAAAGGCATTAAGTTATCAGGTTAATTAATGAACAATTTTTGCATTAAGTCATTATATAATTAAAAACAAATGAGATTATGAGAAAGACTAAATTTATTGCTTTTTTGCTGAGTGCAACATTAGTATTCAGTGGATGTGGTAACATGAATAATACAACCAAAGGCGGATTAATCGGCGGTGGTGGCGGTGCTGCCTTGGGTGCTATTATCGGAGGTATTGCCGGACACGGTAAAGGTGCCGCTATCGGTGCTGCTATCGGTGCTGCCGTTGGTACGGGAGCCGGCGTTTTGATTGGTAAGAAAATGGATAAGGCGGCTGCCGAAGCTGCTCAAATTCAAGGTGCCCAGGTAGAGCAAGTGACCGACAACAACGGCCTTCAGGCTGTAAAAGTGACTTTCGACTCGGGCATTCTCTTTAATACCGGAAATGCTGCCTTAAGTCCTCAGGCTAAATCTGCATTGAGCAAATTTGCCAACAATGTATTGAACCAGAACAGAGATATGGATGTATCCATATATGGTTACACCGACAACCAAGGTTGGAGAAACAGCACTGCTGAGCAAAGCATCCAGAAGAACCTCAATTTGTCTCAAGAACGTGCACAGAGTGTAGCTAGTTACTTGTTGAGTTGCGGTGCCAGCAGTTCTCAAATCAAATCGGTTGAAGGTATGGGCCAGGCTGATCCTATAGCAAACAATGATACTGCCGAAGGACGTCAACAGAACCGTCGCGTGGAAGTATACATGTATGCCAGCCAGCAAATGATTCAGCAGGCAGAAGCCGGTACATTGAAATAAATTATACGGCAAAATCACGCTTTCAATCCACTCACAGGAGTAGATGAAAGCGTGATTTTACTTTTTTCCGCTACACAAACATGAAGAAAAAGAAGATTTTTAAATTTATCCGCAATCTATTGATTGTATTCTTTGGCTCATCTATTCTGTCAGTCATAGCCTTGCGTTTTATTCCCGTTTATTTTACTCCCCTAATGTTCATCCGAACCGCACAGCAGGTGATTCATGGCGAAGATATTAAATGGAAACATACTTGGGTGTCGAAAGAGAAGATTTCCCGACACCTGCCCATGGCTGTCATCGCCTCGGAAGACAACCGGTTTGCCGAACATAATGGATTCGATTTTAAAGAAATAGAAAAGGCCATGGAGGAAAACAAGACCAGAAAACGTCCTCGCGGCGCAAGCACTATCAGCCAACAGACTGCCAAGAACGTGTTTTTATGGCCGGCCTCCTCTTGGCTGAGAAAAGGGTTGGAAGTGTATTTCACTACCCTCATAGAACTGTGTTGGAGTAAGGAAAGAATTATGGAAGTTTATCTCAACTCCATCGAAATGGGAAAAGGAATCTATGGAGCAGAAGCTGTCGCCAAGGAACATTTTAATAAGAAGGCAGGTAACTTGACTCCGGGCGAATGTGCCTTGATAGCAGCCAGCCTGCCCAATCCCCGCAAGTTTAACTCCGGCAAGCCAAGCAATTATATGTTTAAAAGGCAAAAGAAAATCCTTTATCTGATGAAATGTGTCCCCGCTTTTCCTCCCAAAGAAAAGAAGAAGACGAAGAACACCTAGCTCTGTCTTTACAATACGGAGATTATCCGCACCCCTGTATGAGTCCTTTTATTCTTAGAATAGTCGTACATCGGCTGCGGATCCAAAATAACCTGCTTTGCCACAGAGGAAGCATGCAATAAGTGAAGGGTATCACCCACCCAACAAACAAAACCGACATGTACCACGTCAAGCCCGGCAATGTTCGTTGTGATTGCCAATATATCACCGTTCTTAATATTCAACTTATAAGGAGGATAACTCAATTGATCTTTCGGGAAATAAGTAACCACATTCCCATTCAACATCTGTTCCTGCCGCACTATCTCAGCTACTAAATGAGGATTATCCTTCAACTGCTTATAACTATCGGGATGGGTAGACATAAAGTTGAGATGAAGTTCTTCTTGCTGAGTACTGAACTCATCTGTCCGTTCCTTTACAATGCCTTTCCGCTCATTATCTTTTATCCACTCGCTGAAATAATGCAGACGTGATGGATAGCCATCCAATATTCCGCCCCTATAACGAATATGTTGCAACGCCTTTTTAAAACTGCCAAAGTTCCTTTTCTTTTCTTTATCTGCTAAAGCCAAAGCTAAAACCGTTTCAACAAAGGTCGTACAATCCACCTTGTCCAAATGGACTATCAGTTTTTCCTCTTTGCCTTCATCCAAGGTTCCCGCCACATAAGGTACGCCCAACAGCTGTTGGGCAAAAAACATTGTTCTGCTACTATCGGCGGGTAATTCCGACGCTTTCTGCAATAAAGCTTCCACTTTTATACTGTCCTTCTCCTGAGCTGCCGCAGGAAGCATCAGCATCCCTGCCAAAAAGAATAATAAAGCCGTTCGTTTCATCCTGTTGATTTTCTGAAGGAGTAAAGATAGTAATTAAATAGATAAGAAGAAAAACAGGCGCCTGTTTTTTAGAAAAACAAACGCCCATCCCTTGTTGCTACATTATAAATCAAGCAGAAAACTCTGTTCGTTCCAAGTAGGCAATCACATCACCTTTGTTGACAACCGCCCCCTGTGCAGCGCATACTTCCACTATCCTTCCGGTGAAGTTGGCCATTATCTTTTCATATTCTCCCCACGGAGTGGAGATGTAACAGAACACTTCGTCATGCTGATACTTGCGACCGATAAAAGGAGCTGTCGACGGGCCTTCCACCGACACTTCCCATAATATCTGTCCCTTGTCGGGTGCAATAATCGGATCGGCCTTGGCACGTTTATACTTCTTTATTTCTTCTTCATTAAAACCACTTTTTGCCATTGCCGCATCTTTGGCGCGTTGCAGGTCATCCAAGAAACGCTTCTTGGCAATCCCTGATTTATAATCACGGTATTGACGGTCGTGCATGGCCAGTTCAAAGAGTTCTTCATCATCTTCTCCATAGTCCCAACCATTATCATCCATTTCTTTGCGGTATTTATCCAACTCATCAGGATAGTTTAGTTGCGGGTCTTCATTCGTAAATTCCAATCCTTTGCTCTTTGCCAGTTCTATAATTTCGGGACCTAACTCACCGGGCAATTTGCCACTCTTTCCCAATATCATATCCCAGGTATGGTTGTCTATCATTGTCCAGCGTTCTTCGCCTTTTATCAATTGCATTACGTTCATCAGAGCCACATTCTTCACATATTGGCTAAATGGAGTCACCAACGGAGGATAACCCAATTTCGGCCATACATATTCTACTTCCTCAAATAGCATCACTACCAGGTCATCCAAACTCATCGGCTCTTTGCCCTGCCCTTTCAATATCAAGTTGATGCCCGAATGCACCCCCTTCAAATCGGCCATCATAGAACCCATCATGCCCCCCGGAAGCCCGCAACCAAGCAACAGTGAAGACATGTGCTTGTTGGTAGGATCAATAAAGTAACCCAAGAAATCATCTATAAACTCCTGCGTCATGCTGCGTGCCTTCATGTAAGCCTTCATATTGATTTCAGGCACCCGGAAACCGGCATTCTTCAGCATAGCCTGAACAGAGATGACATCAGGATGCACTTTTCCCCATGACAAGGGTTCCATTGCAACATCAATAATATCGGCACCATTTTCACAAACTTCCAAAATAGATGCCATCGACAACCCCGGTCCCGTGTGTCCGTGATATTGAACAATCACTTCGGGATGTTTTTCCTTGATATTTTTCACCAGCTGCCCCAGCATCTCGGGACGTCCGATACCTGCCATATCCTTCAGGCAGATTTCGGGAGCTCCCGCCTCTATCAACTGGTCGGCTATACGTGAATAGTACTCTACGGTGTGAACCGGAGAATAAGTTATACACAAGGTAGCCTGCGGAATCATTCCGGCTTCCTTGGCATATTTTATAGAAGGGATAATATTGCGCACTTCATTCAACCCACAGAAAATACGGGTGATATCTACTCCTTGGGCATGTTTCACCTTATACATCAACCGTCGCACATCAGCGGGAACGGGATACATTCTCAATGCATTCAGGCCACGATCGAGCATGTGAGTCTGAATGCCTGCTTCATGCAAAGGTTTGGTAAACGTACGGACTGCTTTATTCGGGTTCTCCCCATAAAGTAAGTTCACTTGTTCAAAAGCACCTCCATTAGTCTCCACACGGGCAAAGCAGCCCATTTCAATGATAAGAGGAGCTATCCGTGCCAACTGGTCTGCTCTGGGTTGATACTTTCCTGATGACTGCCACATATCGCGGTAGACCAAGCTGAATTTGATTTCTTTTTTCATAATTATATTTCGATTTAAAGGTGTTTTTGTCCTTCTGCAAATATAACAAATGAATAAAAAGAAAGTTAAGATTCAAGTGGATTTTTTGCTCTCTAAAAACATGTTTAATATCATATTGTTAACTACAAAAGGCAGAAAAGGTCGAATTACACCAACCCATCCTGCCTTTTTGCTATTCACAAACACTAATTATACAAAATCACGGAGCTGTCCCTGCAAGCGTTGACGGGTAAAGAAGATACGACTTTTTACTGTTCCAAGCGGCAAAGATAATTTTTCGGCTATCTCACGATATTTAAAGCCCGACACGTGCATGGCAAACGGAATACGGTATTCATTCGGCAAGAGATTCACTACCCGGTGTATTTCCTTAATGTCATAAGCACCTTCTGTGCTGTCAAAACCGGAGTCCTGCGGCAAGTTCAAGTGATATAAATTATCGGTGTGGTCGACAAATGTTTGGTCACGTACAATTTTTCTGTAATTATTAATAAAGATGTTACGCATGATTGTGTACATCCATCCCTTAAAGTTAGTATCGGGGATATACTTATCCTCATTATCCAAGGCTTTCAGTGATGTTTCCTGCAATAGGTCGTTAGCTTCCTCACGGTCGGCTGTCAGTTTATAGGCAAATCGAAGTAATTCTTCTTGCACACTAAGCAGGTTTTTCTTAAAACTAATACTATTCATAAGTTTTTAAGTTTAGGTTTATAACTCTTTGTTCATGCTCTCGTGCTGCAAGGATAAGGCTTTTTTAAGGGGCGGACAAGAAAAAACTATCAAAATAGGGGGTAAAAACCGCCAATTATCAGTTTTTACCCCCTATTTTATCAATTAACAGGTGATTCTCAGAGCTATTCTCCTTTTAAAGTTGGTAAACAAATACTATATTTAACAGCTAGAATACGAGTAAAAAACACGGTTACTCCTCCCACTACCTGACATCCATAAGCTTCCATACCGGCAAAGTCGCATAGCCAATAAGCCAGTCCGCCCACGACACACGCCATTGCATAAATTTCCTTACGAAAGATTAACGGAATCTCATTAATAAACACATCACGGATTACACCTCCGGCAGCTCCCGTAATACTACCCATGATGATGGCCACCCAATAAGGATACCCCAATGCAATACTCTTGCCCACACCTACAACGGTGAACAGTGCCAAACCGATGCTGTCAAACAAGAAGAATGTATTATGCATGTGAATCAGATACTTTCCAAAGGCAATCACCCAAAATAAGGCAAGCCCCGTACATATCAAATAAATGGGGTCGGTCATCCATCCCGGCGTCACATCCAACAATACATCGCGAATTGTACCTCCGCCGATAGCCGTTGCCATTCCTACTACATAAGCTCCAAACCAGTCAAATTGTTTAGCCGAAGCAAGCCGGATGCCGCTAATGGCAAAGGCAAACGTTCCTATAAAATCTAAAACTTGTACAAATGTTATCATAAATAAAATTATTTGGCTGCAAAGTAACGAATAATTTCGATAAGAAAACGTATTTTTGTCTTTTGAAAATAGCTAAAATGAAATGAAAATAACAATTATCGCAGGCGCACGCCCCAATTTCATGAAAATTGCCCCCTTAATGCGTGCTATTAACGCTGCCAAAGCAGCAGGTAAGAACATCAGTGCCCGCCTGGTATATACAGGTTCGGACGAAGACAAGAGTCTGGAACCTTCTTTGTTCACCGACCTTGACATGCCCCGCCCCGATGCTTATTTAAGAGTGGATGATACTGATTTCTTTCAACGAATGGCAGGCATCGTAGTCGCTTTTGCCCGTGAACTGGAAAAGCACCCTGCACAAATTGTCATTGTGGTAGACGACCTTACCCCCACCATGGCCTGCTCTATCGTAGCTAAAAAGAAAGGGCTGAAAGTAGCGCACCTGGTAGCAGGAACACGCTCTTTCGATATGGATATGCCGAAAGAGGTCAACCGAATGATTACCGATGGACTATCGGACATTCTATTTACTGCCGGAATGGTTGCAAACCGAAACCTGAACCAGACAGGAACAGAACAAGCCCATGTGCATTTTGTTGGAAATATCTTAATCGACACCTTACGATATAACCGCACACGATTACAACGCCCTGTGGCTTTTTCCATTATAGGAGTGAAGGAGAAAGAATACGTCCTGCTTACTTTAAACCGGCATGCATTAATTAATAATGATAGTGTTCTGAAGAATCTTTTCCAGACCATATTGGAGAAGACAGATAAACCGATTGTCGCTCCTTTACATAATTATGTAAAGAACAAGCTGAGCTCTCTGGGCGTTCATTCCGAGCGACTGCACATTCTTCCTCCCCAACCCTATCTGGCTTTCGGATATATGGTGAATCAGGCACAGACCATTATCACGGACTCGGGTAATGTGGCCGAAGAAGCTACCTTCCTCGGAATTCCATGCATCACACTGAACACATATGCCGAGCATCCTGAAACCGTAAGTATCGGTACGAATTGTCTGGTGGGTGAAGAACCTGAAGCTTTGGCTGCCGCACTTGACAGACTGAGTAAAGGCGAATGGCAGGAAGGACATCTGCCGGAACGCTGGGACGGTCGTGCCGCCGAAAGAATTGTGCAAACCTTGCTCGAAGAAAAATTATAAGGAAAAAAACAATATTATAATAAGAGAGGAATCTTTCCCATATCCGAAAATGTCAAAACTCCAATGACTTGCTTTATCTATTCAAGTAACATTGGAGTTTTGATATTTTTTCCTACAGCACAACAGGCTGGAAGAATTTACCAAGTATAGTTCAAACCGAAACTCAGCAATTCCTGCAACTGGAAGTAGCTTTTATTATCATCCGTCAGCTTCACACCATCATCATAGCGGGCATGAACGAATAACTTCGTTGACAAATAACGGTTTAATACGAAGTTGAATGTATTTTCCCAACTGGCAATTACTTTATCATAAGTAGTAAAGTATTCCAATTTAGACTCCCACACGATGCTTGGAATAATCTTCCAAGTAAGGTTTCCTGTGAATTTAGAACCGATTAGGTTAGCAGTGCTGTGCCCCGGCTCCACATTAAAAGCAGCAGGGTCGGCTATTTTATCATTACTGATATATATAAAGGTATATGCAAACGGAGAGGTCAGCAAAGACAAAGTATAATTCTTCTTGTTTTGCTTAAAGTCCATACCGAGGGTTATATCAAGCTGTGCCGGAGACATGAAGTTAGAAATCATGTCGTTCGTATTGGTCTTGTAATTAGCAAAGAATTGAGTCTTGAACTCGGCAGCCAATGTATAATACCAATTCTTGAACGCTTTCACACCAAGTTTACTGTTCAACCGAAACAAATCGGCGTTTGTCTTATACTTATGAACCGTGTCAGAAGGGGCAGTAACGAATCCCAACTTCATTTCCAGTTTATTCTCAAATTCCAGTCGCTGTCGATCGTCAAAATTAGCTTCAAGCACTAAGCCCGACAGCAATGAATTGGTACTTTCACCACCTTTATACCAGTTATCCGAAATATAGTGCTGCGTGAATTGAGCATATCCGTTTCCTTTATATTTCCAAAAGTTGGGGCGGACAATCACCAAATCACTTTCCGTATCCACACTCTCCACCGGATTTTCCGGTTGCAAGAAACTCTTAATATGCTCTTTGCGCGGATTTTTCACTATCTGGCTATCCTCCAAAGGCTTCAAGTCTGCCAGATAAAGTTCGTTACCCAACACTTTTTCAGGGTGCTGCATATAATAATTAAGAAGAATCTTATTCACCCAACGGTCTACCTTGGCCGAGCGTTCCAAATCGGGTACAGTAAACAACTGTATGGAATCCTGTTTGGCACGGTAAACAGAGTCTGCTGCTGTGTGTTTAGTATTATATTCTTCGGGCGACCACTTCAATTCGAAAGCTTGCTCCACCGGTGCTGTATAATAAGTAGGCGGAACAAATAGTTTATAATAAGCCGGATTACGGTGGACACGCGGAGCCGGAGCATCCAAGTCATCCCACATTCTAAAATAAGCATAATAAGCGGCTCTCAGATTAGCCAAAGAATCGGCAAATGCCGCTACAGCTGGACTTTCCTTCGTTTTGGTTATCTTCTGTGCCGGTGCCGCAGAACAAAGCAAAGCTAAAATCAAGGGCAAAGCTAGTTTTCTTTTCATATTCCTTATCGTTTTTGCGTAAAAAGACACTTAAATGGTGCAAAAGTACACTTAATTTTCCTTTTATCAAAAGACAAAAGTATTTTTAAAAACCATATCAGTGACTTTTTAAAACTGAAAGAAGTTTTTAAAAAGCATCACCGATTACTTTTTAAACGTTCTATTATGATTTTTTGTTGTGCAACCGGGGAATTCAGAAAAAGATTTTGTAATTTTGCAACTTCGATAATTTAAGAGAATAACAATTAAAAATATTAAGTAGTGGGAGAAACTAAGTATATCTTCGTAACTGGTGGTGTTGCCTCTTCATTGGGCAAAGGTATTATTTCATCATCAATAGGTAAATTGCTGCAAGCAAGAGGCTACAATGTTACCATTCAAAAGTTTGATCCGTATATCAACATCGACCCGGGAACTCTGAATCCCTATGAACACGGTGAATGTTATGTGACTGTAGACGGTCACGAAGCCGATCTTGACCTGGGGCACTATGAACGTTTCTTAGGCATCCAGACAACTAAAGCCAACAACATTACAACCGGTCGTATTTATAAGAGTGTTATCGACAAAGAACGCCGTGGCGACTATTTGGGAAAAACCATTCAGGTTATTCCTCATATCACCGACGAAATTAAGCGCAACGTAAAATTATTAGGCACTAAAAATAAATTTGACTTCGTAATCACCGAAATCGGAGGCACGGTAGGTGATATCGAGTCATTGCCTTACTTGGAAAGTATCCGTCAGTTGAAATGGGAAATGGGACGCAACGCTTTGTGCGTACACCTTACTTATGTACCCTATTTGGCTGCTGCCGGCGAACTGAAAACAAAGCCGACACAACATTCTGTAAAAGAGCTGCAATCCGTAGGTATCCAGCCGGATATTTTGGTACTGCGCACAGAACACGAATTGAGCACTAACCTGAAGAAGAAAGTCGCTCTATTCTGCAATGTAGACGAAAATGCAGTGGTACAGTCCATGGATATGCCGACTATTTATGAAGTTCCCGTACGCATGCAGGAACAAGGTCTGGACGTCACCATCCTTCAGAAAATGGGCTTACCCGTAGGCGAGACTCCTACCCTCGGCCCGTGGAGAGACTTCCTCGACCGTCGTCACAAAGCTACCGAAAAAGTAAAAATAGGCTTAGTGGGAAAATATGATTTGCAGGATGCTTATAAATCTATCCTCGAAGCATTGTCACAGGCAGCAACATACAACGACCGCAAGGCCGACATCCACTTCATCAACAGCGAGAAACTGACTGATGAAAATGTGGAAGAGCAAATCAAAGACATGGACGGTATCATTATCTGCCCGGGCTTCGGACAGCGTGGTATCGAAGGTAAGTTTGTAGCTATCAAGTACGCTCGTACACACAATGTTCCCACATTCGGTATATGTCTAGGCATGCAGTGCATCGCCATCGAATTTGCCCGCAATGTATTGGGCTATGCTGATGCCAACAGCCGCGAGATGGATGAAAAGACTCCGCACAATGTTATCGATATCATGGAAGAACAGAAGGCCATCACCAACATGGGCGGCACAATGCGTCTGGGAGCTTACGAATGTGTGCTCGACCAGAATTCCAAGACTTTCGAAGCCTATAAGAGCGAGCACATTCAGGAACGTCACCGCCATCGCTATGAATTCAACAATGACTACAAACAGGAATTTGAGAAAGCTGGTATGAAGTGTGTCGGTATCAACCCCGAATCGGACTTGGTGGAGATTGTTGAGATTCCTACCCTGAGATGGTTCATCGGAGTGCAGTTCCATCCCGAATACAGCAGTACCGTACTGAAACCGCATCCGTTATTCCTGTCATTCATCAAGGCAGCCATTAACAAAGGATAAAACGAGAATTATAATATAAATAAGGTAAACAAGAAAAAATGGACAAAAACACTTTAGTGGGATTCGCCCTGATTGGTGCAGTTGTAATAGGCTTCAGCATCTACAACCGTCCCAGCCAGGAAGAGATGGCACGTGCAAAACACTACCAGGATTCCATTCAGGCTATCGCCCAAAAAGAAGCTGCCATGCAAGAACAGGCAGCAGCACAGCAGAGTCCGGCCCATACAATACAGGCAGACTCCACTTCACTCCTTTATGGCGCGAGCCAGGGTACGGAGCAGTTGACAACGCTGGAAAACGATTTGGTAAAAGTAACATTTACTAATAAAGGCGGACGTGTGTGCGCTGCCATGCTGAAAGATTATAACGGTCAGGACGGCAAGCCATTGGATCTGTTCGACGAAAAGGACTCGGGCATGAACTTCGCTTTCGAAGGAAAGAACGAAAACATCTTGACCGAAGACCTCTATTTCCAGCCGACCAATGTGACAGACACTACAGTGACGATGCGACTGACCACCAACGGTGCAGGCTATATTGATTTTGATTACAAGCTGTTGCCCAACACCTATGTGGTGAATTTCTCCATCCGTGCCAACGGAATGCAGAATTTCTTCCCCGCAGCAGCCAACACTGTCAACATCAACTGGCATCAGCGTGCACGCCAATTGGAAAAGGGATTCAGCTTTGAGCAACGCTATACTTCACTCACTTACAAGCCGGTAAACAAAGGCTCCGACTACCTGAGCGAAATGAAAGACGCCAAAGAAGAAGTAACCGACCGCTTGGACTGGATTGCGTTCAAGAACCAGTTCTTCTCAAGCGTGCTGATTGCCGATCAGGACTTCGACAAGGCTTCGCTGGTCTCTACTCCCCAAAAAGAGGGAAGCGGATATATGAAGAACTATACCGCAGACATGACCACATTCTTTGACCCCACGGGAAAACAGGCTACCAATATGCAGTTCTATTTCGGCCCCAACCGTTTCAAGACACTGCTGGCAAGCAATGACTTGAGCCTTTCACAAAAAGACCTGGAACTGGAAGACCTGGTATATTTGGGCTGGCCGATTATCCGATGGATTAACCGCTGGTTTACCATCCCCTTGTTCGACTGGCTGTCTGGTTGGGGACTGAGCATGGGTATAGTGTTGTTGTTGATGACCATTATCGTAAAAGCACTGGTATATCCGGCTACCCACAAGTCATATATGTCGTCTGCCAAGATGCGCGTATTGAAGCCTTATATCAACGAAATCAATGCCAAATATCCCAAAAAGGAGGATGCGCTGAAGAAGCAACAGGAAACAATGGCACTTTACAGCAAATACGGTGTCAGTCCGATGGGCGGCTGTCTGCCTATGCTGATTCAAATGCCGGTATTCATGGCCTTGTTCTTCTTTGTGCCAAACGCCATCGAGCTGCGCCAACAGAGTTTCTTATGGGCTCCCGATATGTCTACTTACGATGATATCATTCATTGGAGCACCACTATTCCTTTACTGGGCAACCACTTGAGCCTGTTCTGTCTGCTGTTCAGCATCACCAACATACTGAATACAGTGTACACCATGAAGCAACAGGACACCGGCCAACAGCAAATGCCGGGCATGAAACTGATGATGTATATCATGCCTGTGATGTTTATCTTCATTTTCAACGGTTACTCTTCCGGTCTGAACTATTATTACTTCATTTCCGGTCTGATAGGTATCCTGACTATGGTAATCCTGCGCAAGACAACCGATGAAAAGAAACTTCTAGCACAGTTGGAAGCCAACAAGGAAAAGAAGAAACAGAAAAACGGCGGTAAAGCTGGCGGTGGCCTGATGGCCAAGCTGGAAGCACTGCAGAAAGAACAGGAGCGTCTGCAGCAGGAAAGAATGAACAAAGGAAAAAAATAAAACTCCGCAACATTACATTTTTTTTGAATTAATAATTATCAAGGGGGCGACCATTTCTCAATGAGATTTGGCCGCCCCCGCCTTTTCTTCCGATGCACCAACCCGATGAGGGGATTGCGGACTGATTGAAATCCCCCGCCACACCGTCTCATACTCTTTTCCTTCCCCTTACAAAGCCTCCCTCATGCCATCACAAACCCCAAAGCTTCCTGCTGCACAACCGGATTACAGCCACTAATCCGTAAATCACAAGCACTAATCCATAAACCAATGCCATCAACCTGTAAATCAATGGTAAAAATTAGGATATACATCAGGCATATAGTACCTTTGTATAGGGATTCCAAAGACTTTGGATACTATGAATATCAACTTTATACAGACAGACAATTATGGCTGAATACATCAAACAGGAAATGAGTGACCTGGACGGCTCAGGTGAACAGCGGGTGTTCTACCGCATGAAAACCTATCACAATATCAATGCCCGGGAATTCGTCAGCAAGCTGGCACGTCCGGGTTCAGGGCTGAGCGAAGGAAATGTATTGCACGTACTTACCACTCTTGCCGACGAACTGGCTTATTATATGGCACAAGGATACAGCGTGAGCATCGACGGTGTGGGAACCTTCAAACCCACTTTGGGAATAGCCGAAGGCAAAGAAACGGACACACTGGACGGTGACGAACAAAAACGAAACGCGCGGAGCATCATGGTGAACGGGGTAAACTTCCGCGCCAGCAAGGAGCTGATAAAAGAAACCGCCCGGCATTGTGACTTGAAGCGTGCGGGGGTGAGCCGCATCCACCATTCGCCCTACTCACCCGAAGAGCGTATCGCACTCGCCTTGAAATATCTGGATGAACATCATTTTATGCGCGTAGCCGATTATATGAAGCTGACCGGGCTGCGCAAGACAAGCGCCACCCTGGAACTGAAACGATTGAGAGAAGACCCGGCCAGCGGAATCACAACGGAAGGAAAAAGAAACGGAATGATTTATGTGAGACGAAAAGACGAATGACCATACCCCACACACCCAATACACCAACAGCATTCCCTGAAGCGGACAAAGAAAAGAACAAATATGCAAGAACATTTCACTTCACCGGCTTTTATGTGTATTTTTGCAATCATTTAATCATCAAAAAATAGCTTTTAAGTATGAATAAATCAAGCGCAACCATCATGGCAGCAGCACTTATGCTAGCTTCTTCCTGCACTGAGATAAAGCAGGAAGGACAGGGCTACGAGCCCATCATCGGTAAGCAAGAGATTTCCATCAAAGACGGCCGCCTCACCCCCGAAACCCTCTGGGCAATGGGACGTATAGGCAGCTTGAGTGTATCACCCGACGGCAAGAAAATAGCCTACACCGTAGCATACTACAGTGTTCCCGAAAACAAAAGCCACCGTGTGATTTATGTAATGGATGCCGACGGGCAAAACAATACCCTGCTTACCCAAACAGCCTGGAACGAAGGAGAGCCCCAATGGATAAAGGGAGGAACCAAGATTGCATTCCTGTGCAATGAAAGTGGCGGCAGCCAGATTTGGGAAATGAACCCTGACGGTTCGGAACGCCGCATCATCTCCGACTTCAAAGGAGACATAGAAGGATTCTCGTTCTCACCGGATGGCAGAAAAATTCTTTTCATTTCGCAGGTAAAATATGGTCAGCGCACCGTAGACCTCTATCCTGACCTGCCCAAAGCCAGCGGTATCATTGTAAACGACCTGATGTACAAGCATTGGGACGAATGGGTGGAAACGACTCCGCATCCCTTTGTAGCCGACTTTGACGGCAACATGATGGGAACGGCCACCGACATTATGGAGGGCGAACCGTTTGAAGCTCCGATGAAACCGTTCGGCGGCATCGAGCAACTGGCATGGAGCAGCGACTCTAAACAAATAGCCTATACCAGCCGCAAGAAGCAAGGGCTGGCTTACGCCATCTCTACCGATTCGGATATCTACCTTTATGATTTGGAAAGCAAAAAGACCGAGAATCTATGCAAGAACTATACTGAAAGCAGCATACCTGCTACCATGACCAATGCAATGGACGGCGCTACCCCACAAGCAGTCAAACTGACTGTAAAGGACGAGAACAAAGGGTATGACATCAACCCCAAATTCTCGCCCGACGGCAAGTACATCGCATGGCAAAGCATGGAACGCGACGGATATGAGAGTGACCGCAACCGCCTGTGTGTAATGGATTTGGGCAGCAAAAAGAAGACTTATATCACCGAGAGTTTCGAATCGGGTGTAGACGACTATTGCTGGAACAATGACTCCCAAAGCCTGTACTTTGTCGGTGTATGGCATGGTACCAGCATGATATACAGTACTAACCTGAACGGCGAAGTGAAGAAACTGACCGACGGTATGTACGACTACGGTTCGGTGGCGATGGCAGGCGATAAGGTGGTTACCAAACGCCATTCCATCAGTGCAGCCGATGAAATCTATACCCTCACTCCTGCCGACGGTCAGTTGGCTCAAATCTCACATGAGAATGACCACATCTTCAATCAGCTGAAATTGGGCAAAGTGGAAGAAAGATGGACCAAGACCACCGATGGCAAACAAATGCTTTCATGGGTAATCTATCCCACCAACTTTGATCCGAACAAGAAATACCCCACTCTGCTATTCTGCGAAGGCGGCCCGCAAAGTCCTGTCAGCCAGTTCTGGAGCTACCGTTGGAACTTCCAGATAATGGCGGCCAACGACTACATCATCATTGCCCCCAACCGTCGCGGTCTGCCCGGCTTCGGCATGGAATGGCTGGAACAAATCAGTGGCGATTACGGAGGTCAGTGTATGAAAGACTATCTGTCGGCCATCGATGATATTTCTAAGGAGCCTTATGTGGACACAGACCGTCTGGGATGTGTGGGCGCCAGCTTCGGCGGATATTCGGTCTATTGGCTGGCCGGTCACCATGACAAGCGCTTTAAAGCCTTCATCGCACACGATGGTATCTTCAATATAGAACAGCAATATCTGGAAACGGAAGAAATGTGGTTTGCCAATTGGGATATGGGCGGCGCATACTGGGATAAGAATAATGCAACGGCACAACGCACGTTTGCCAATTCGCCCCACCGTTTTGTAGACAAATGGGATACCCCCATCCTGTGTATCCACGGTGAAAAGGACTATCGCATCCTGGCCTCACAGGGTATGTCTGCCTTTAATGCAGCCGTGCTTCGCGGAGTTCCTGCCGAGCTATTGCTTTACCCGGACGAAAACCATTGGGTATTGAAGCCCCAGAACGGAGTGTTGTGGCAACGCACCTTCTTTAGCTGGCTGGACAAGTGGCTGAAGAAATAATTCAGCGGAAACATTCTGTCCGAACATTATATAAAACATAACCACAAAAAAGAGTCATATCAAACTCAATCCTGAGTAAGAATATGACTCTTTTTATGATTTACAACTTCCTTAAGCTGTCATTGTCTGTTTTAACAAACAACACGGATGTTCTTATGTCTTATTGGGCAGCCTCCGGTGTTTTATTCTCCGGCTTTTCGATACCTTCGCCGGTAGCTCTTTCCTCCATACGCTTGATGCGGACATCAAGATCGGGGTGAGTAGAGAATAACTGATTCAGTTTACTGCTCTTCTGTGCACCGGCTTCTTCCTGCAACTGTTTCAGTTTTTGGAAAGACAGAGCCATTGCCCACGGATTTTTCCCTGCTTTCTTCAGAAACTCGTAACCGTAGTCATCCGCCTCACGCTCCTGTTTTTGTGAGTAAGTGGCATTAACCAACGCTTCTCCCAAATCGCCCAACTGAGATTCTGTAAGTGCAGCAGCTTTGCCGCCTTGCGAAGAAATACCGTCTTTCAAAGCTGAAGTCAGCAATGCCGTGCGGAAACCGTTCTTAGAATCCTTATGGGCTACATGACCTACCTCGTGGCCAATTACGCCCAGCAATTCTTCATCACTCATAATGTCCATCAAAGAAGAAAAGACACGGACACTACCATCGGCACAAGCAAACGCATTCACATCAATCACATAGTACACCTTGAAATTCAAAGGAATGCCTTCCACTTCACTCAAACCTTCGGTCAGCTTTTTCAAACGAACTGTGTATGGATCATCATCGGCACATACCTGATTGTGTTTGTCCATCCAGTCAATATATTCTTTTACATATTCCCTCATCTGCTCATCGGTCAGCGTAACTGCCTTTGCAGCTTTCACAGCGCCACCTATGGCCTTTTTCAAATTGAACTGTGCCATTACCGGTACAGAACACGTCATACACAACAGTACAACTGCCAGTTTCATCAAAGTCTTTTTCATTTTCGTGTAAGTTGTTAATGGTTTTTAATTCTATTTCTAAATATGACACAAAAGAACAAAATTATCGTTTATCCACCAATCTTTTCACTAATATTTTAAACGAAAAGCCGCCGCAAATTCAGTTTGCGACGGCTTTCACCCTTTTTTATACACACCTTTAAACAAAATGATAATCTTGCCTTAGCATCTCCCCTACACACAACGAGGGGAGCCTGCTCTTTATTTATTTGCGCGAGCCTCGGCAATGTAGCCTAAAGCCTCTTTACATTTTGCAGTAACATAAGCCCAGTCTTCCGCTTCCACTTTATCTTTCGGGAAAAGCTTAGAGCCCATACCTACGCAGAAAACACCTGCTTTAATCCATGAAGTAAGATTTTCCTGAGTAGGCTCTACCCCACCGGTCACCATCAGTTTTGACCAAGGCATCGGTGCCAGCAAACCTTTTACCAACTTCGGACCGAGTACATCACCGGGGAACAACTTGCAAAGGTCACAGCCCACTTCTTGTGCAAAACCTACCTCAGACACGCTTCCGCATCCCGGAGTATAAGCCACCAGACGACGGTTGCAAATCTTGGCTATTTCAGGATTAAACAATGGGCCGACAACGAAATTTGCCCCTAACTGAAGATACAGTGCAGCGGTAGCCGGATCAACAACCGAGCCAACTCCCATTGCCATTTCAGGACACTCCTTAGCTGCATATTTTACTACCTCGGCAAATACTTCGTGAGCAAAATCACCACGATTAGTGAATTCAAACGCACGAACGCCGCCTTCATAACAGGCTTTTACCACTTTCTTTGCCACTTCTGCATCTTTATGGTAGAACACAGGAACCATGCCGGTAGAACCAATCTTGTTCAACACAGCTATTTTATCAAATTTTGCCATTTTACTGTTTTACAAAAATATGTCTGAATTCTTATCTCTGAACACGTCCGCTGGCATCGCCGCCTGCCAATGCTTCCACTTCCTCAGCAGAAACCAGATTGAAGTCACCATTGATGGTGTGCTTCAAGGCAGAAGCTGCAACAGCAAATTCCAAAGCCGCACCCTGATTGGGTTTTGTCAGCAATCCATGAATAATACCTCCTGAGAATGAGTCGCCGCCACCTACACGGTCAATAATAGGATTGATATCATAACGCTTTGATTCATAGAATTCCTCACCGTTATAAATCATTGCCTTCCAGCCGTTGTGAGAAGCCGAGAACGATTCACGCAAAGTTGAAATAACATATTTGAATCCGAACTCCTGAGCCATTGCCTTGAAAATGCCTTTGTAGCCTTCGGCATTTGTTTCGCCGGCTTCCACATTTGCTTCCGGTTTGAACCCAAGGCAAAGTTCCGCATCTTCCTCATTACCAATGCATACATCCACATACTTCATCAACGGTTTCATGATAGACTGTGCCTTTTCTTTTGTCCACAGCTTTTTACGGAAGTTGAGGTCTACAGAAACCGTCACACCATGACGTTTGGCGGCTTCACAAGCCAATCGGGTCAACTCGGCAGCCTTGTCGGAAATGGCAGGAGTAATACCTGACCAATGGAACCAGTCGGCCCCTTCCATAATGGCATCGAAATCAAAATCAGTGGGGTCGGCCTCTGAGATAGCCGAGTGTGCACGGTCATAAATAACCTTGCTAGGACGCATTGACGCTCCCGTTTCCAAATAATAGATACCCACGCGGTCACCACCACGAGTAATGAAATCAGTCTTCACACCATATTTGCGCAAAGCATTGACAGCAGACTGGCCGATTTCGTGCTTCGGTAGTTTTGTTACAAAATAAGCTTCATGACCATAATTGGCGCAGCTCACTGCCACATTTGCCTCACCACCGCCATAAACTACGTCAAATGAGTCTGACTGTACAAACCGTGTGTTTCCCGGAGTTGAGAGTCTCAACATGATTTCACCTAAGGTTACTATTTTTCCCATAATTACGTGATTTTAAATTGTTATTTATCTGTTCGTTTCACTTTACACTTTACTAAAGCACTGGTCTGCAAGCCGATAGTTGTTAAGGCTTTAACATCTTCGCCCAGTCCCCTACTCGGATATTTCATCCGTGTACGTGCACAAAGGTACTATTTATTTTTTTAATACCAAAAATTGTTATATATTTGTGGGTGAAAAAAATAATTTATTAGTGTGTCCGAGCACGCTATATATAATAAGGTATATGAATAAACTGCCCGAAAGAATCAGAATTAAAGATATTGCCCGCTTAGCGGACGTATCGGTTGGCACAGTAGACCGCGTATTGCATGGCCGCACCGGAGTTTCGGAAGCCAGCCGAAAGAGAGTGGAAGAAATCTTAAAGCAACTGGATTACCAGCCCAATATGTATGCCAGTGCATTGGCCTCAAACAAAAAGTATCTGTTTGTCTGTCTGCTTCCCCAGCACAAAGAAGGAGACTATTGGACTGATGTGGAAGCCGGCATAAAACGTGCTGTGGAAACATTTTCTGATTTCCATATCACGCTCTCCATCTCCTATTACGACCAATATGAATATGCTTCTTTCACAAATTCCGGCAAAGAGATATTGGCCCGGGAAGTGGACGGAGTTTTGGTGGCTCCCACCGTTCCCGAAATCACTTCACAGTTTATCGAACAATTGCAAAAGAAGGAAATCCCTTACATCTTTATCGACTCCAATGTACCCAGTCTTCGTCCTTTGGCATTCTTTGGGCAGAAATCCGAACAAAGCGGTTATTTTGCCGCACGCATGGCAATGATGCTGGGAGAGAGACCGAAAGAAATTGTCGTGTTCCGTCAAATTAATGAAGGGCGATTGGGGTCCAACCAACAGGAGAACCGGGAGAAAGGTTTCAGAAAATACATGCAGGAACATTTCCCCGACTGTCGGATTGTAGAACTAAACCTCTACGCCAAGCGTCCCGACGAGGATGAGATACTGCTACAACGCTTCTTTATCGAACATCCTCAAATTAATTGCGGTATCACGTTCAATTCCAAAGTATATATTGTGGGAGAGTATTTGCTAAAGCATAACAAAAAGGACTTCAAGCTGATGGGGTATGACCTGCTGAGCCGCAATGTACACTGCCTGAAAGAAGGAACTGTAGATTTTTTGATTGCACAGCAACCGTCCGTTCAGGGATACTGCGGTGTGGAAAGTCTTTGCAATCATCTCATTTTCAAAAAAGAAGTGAAGCAGTGCAACTATATGCCCATTACCTTGCTGACAGTAGAGAATATAGATTTCTATCTGGATGCCCACAAAAAACAAATCTAATAACTGACATAAATGGAAACAAAGTATTTAAAAATCAATCCGGCCGACAATGTTGCTGTCGCTATCTCAGAACTTAAATCCGGTGAAACAATTACTGTGGATGGTGTTTCAATCGTTCTGAAAGAGAACATACCCGCCGGGCATAAAGTGGCTTTAAAAGACTTTTCTGAAGGAGAGGATATCATTAAATACGGTTACCCCATCGGACATGCGCGCATGGCTGTGAAACAGGGAAGCTGGATGAATGAAAAGCAAATCCAGACCAACCTTGCCGGATTGCTGGAATATACTTATAATCCGGTGGAAGTCTCACTGGACATTCCCAAAAAGGATTTGACTTTTAAAGGATACCGCCGTAAGAACGGAGAAGTGGGCATCCGCAATGAGATATGGATTATCCCAACTGTGGGATGCGTTAATGGCATAATCAACCAACTGGCAGAGGCATTGAGACGCGAAACCAACGGCGAAGGATTAGATGCTATCATGGCATTTCCTCATAATTATGGCTGTTCCCAACTGGGTGACGACCATGAAAACACTAAGAAAATTCTGCGTGACATGGTACTGCATCCCAATGCGGGAGCCGTATTGATTGTCAGTCTGGGATGCGAAAACAACCAGCCTGATGTATTTCGTGAGTTCCTTGGAGAGTATGACACCGACCGTGTGAAATTTATGGTTACTCAAAAAGTGGGCGATGAATTTGAAGAAGGAATGAAAATATTGCGCGAACTTTATGCCAAGGCAAAAGAAGATGTGCGGGTGGAAGTTCCTTTATCCGAACTGAGAGTAGGTCTGAAGTGTGGCGGATCGGACGGTTTTTCGGGCATCACAGCCAATCCCTTGCTGGGAATGTTCTCCGATTTTCTTATTGCCCAAGGAGGTACCTCAGTCTTGACGGAAGTGCCGGAAATGTTTGGTGCGGAAACTATCTTGATGAACCGTTGCCGTAACAAAGAATTGTTTGAGCAGACTGTCCGGCTCATCAATAACTTTAAGGAATACTTCTTGTCTCATGGGGAACCGGTAGGCGAAAATCCGTCACCGGGAAACAAGGCGGGCGGTATCTCTACACTGGAAGACAAGGCATTAGGCTGTACACAAAAGTGCGGCAAATCTTACGTTGACGGGGTATTGCCTTATGGCGAACGCCTAAAAGTGAAAGGACTGAATCTGCTTTCGGCGCCGGGCAACGACTTAGTGGCAGCTACTGCCCTCGCCTCTTGCGGTTGCCACATGGTGCTTTTCACTACCGGTCGCGGTACTCCTTTCGGCACTTATGTCCCCACCATGAAGATTTCAACCAACTCCGCACTGGCAAAAAACAAGCCGGGATGGATAGACTTCAATGCGGGTGTTATTGTAGAGCATGAACCGATGGAAAAGACATGCGAAAGATTCATTGATTATGTCATCAAAGTGGCAAGCGGCGAATTCGTAAATAATGAAAAGAAGAATTACCGCGAAATAGCCATCTTTAAAACAGGAGTAACCCTCTGATACCTATATTCGCCACATTATTCCTTTAGGAGAAGAACAAAAGGGCAAATTCTAAATAGGGTGTTTGGATTTGTTCTTTTGTTCTTCTATTCATAATATCCTTCTATCACTAAACCCAATCCACAACCCGGTATTCTTAATACCGAACTCACGCTTAGTAACCCAAAAAAGGATAAATTAATTCTGCTAACGAGGTATCAAGCAGTCTTTTTTGTAACTTTGCACCCCATTTCATAAAAATAGAAATTCATGAACGGTGAAAAATTAACTCCTATAACCAATAAACCCAGTCTATGGGCACTTAGTCCGTTACTGGTATTTCTGTGTCTTTATTTGGTAACATCTCTCATAGTAGATGATTTTTATAAAGTCCCCATAACCGTTGCATTCATGGTTTCTTCGGTATATGCTGTCTGCATCACCAAAGGACTGAGCCTGAATGAACGAATGTTGCAATACTCCATCGGTGCAGCCAATAAGAACATCATGTTGATGATATGGATTTTTATTTTGGCAGGTGCTTTTGCCCAAAGTGCAAAAGATATCGGCGCCATCGATGCAACCGTTAATATGACGCTCCATTTATTGCCTGACAACCTCTTATTGGCAGGTGTCTTTCTAGCTGCCTGTTTCATATCCATCTCCATTGGAACCTCGGTAGGAACAATTGTAGCATTAGTGCCGGTAGTGGCAGGTATTGCCGAGAAAACAGACATGAATCTGGCATTCATGGTAGGTATTGTGGTGGGAGGCGCCTTTTTCGGTGATAATCTTTCCTTTATTTCGGATACTACCATCGCAGCCACGCGCACCCAAGGATGTGCCATGCGTGATAAGTTTCGGGTAAACTTTATGATTGCTTTGCCGGCGGCATTGATAGTGTTCGGTTATTATATTTTCAGGGGAATGGATATTATGACTACTCCCGAAGTACATTCAGTAGAATGGGTGAAAGTTATTCCTTACCTGGTGGTGCTGGGAACAGCCATTGCCGGTATGAATGTGGCCTTAGTGCTCATCTTGGGAATTGCCAGCACAGGAATCATCGGAATATTGACCGGAAGTATCAGCTTCTTCGACTGGTTTGGCTCTATGGGAACAGGCATCACGGGAATGGGTGATTTAATTATCATCACACTCATGGCAGGCGGAATGTTGGAACTGATTCGTTTTAACGGTGGAGTGGATTATATTATTCAAAAACTAACCAAACACGTAAACAGCAAACGAGGTGCCGAATTATGCATTGCAGCATTGGTGAGCATTGCCAACTTTTGCACGGCAAACAATACGATAGCCATCATCACCGTAGGCCCGTTGGCAAACGACATAGCTACCCGCTACAGAGTGGACAAGCGCAAGAGTGCAAGCATTCTGGATACTTTCTCCTGTGTCATCCAAGGAATAATCCCTTACGGAGCACAGATGTTAATTGCTTCCAAACTAGCTGCATTGTCACCACTGAGTGTAATCGAGTATTTATACTATCCGGTTACCATCGGGATATTTGCACTGTTGAGTATCATACTCCGATATCCGAAGCGCTACTCATGAGATAAATGTTATTTTTGATACATTTATGACAACAGCCCGCACAATGCCTGTTGCAAACGTGCTATGACTTCTTCCATCGGAACTTCTTTGCCCAATTCCTTCTGCAAAGAAGTCACTCCTTTATCTATAAATCCACATGGATTGATATATCCAAAATAACGCAAATCCGTATTGACATTCAATGCCAGCCCATGCATCGTAACGAAATGACTACTACGCACCCCCATAGCACAAATCTTCCGTTCCTGAGAAGTTCCGATAGCAAGCCATACGCCTGTTGCCCCTTTTACCCTGCTAGCTTCTATACCATACGAAGCACATACCTTAATCACCGCTTCCTCCAATAGATGAATGTAGTCTTTCAAACCCAAATGATAGTCTTCCAAATTCAGAATGGGATAGCAAACCAACTGTCCGGGACCGTGATATGTAATATCTCCCCCTCTATCAATATGATAGAGCGTTGCACCGATAGCTTGCAACTGTGCCTCACCCAACAACATATTTACATCTTTTCCACTCTTTCCCAACGTATAGACGTGAGGGTGTTCTACAAAAATAATTCTGTTCTCATAAGGCTTTCTTTCCTGCTTTGCTTCCACCAGTGCATTGAAAAGCACGGTTTGTCTTTCCCAAGCTTCGGAGTAAGGAACTATTCCCCAATTTTCTATTTTCATGTTTTCCTTTAATTTTAAATGTAATATAGGATACGGTTCACCTGATGCATCAGTAGCATCTCTGCCTATCACCTCAAATCCTAAGTGACGGTAAAAACCATAAGCCTGCTCATTCTGTTCATTTACATCAACATAATGAACATGACAATAGTTGATGGCATACTGCAGTAATTTCTTCCCTATTCCTTTTCCCATGCTTTGGGGGTGCACAAAAAGCATCTCCAACATATCACCGTTTATCCCCATAAAGCCTTCTATCCGTTCCGGCCCTCGCACTATGTAGACAGGCATGCTATGAAGATAAACACTCCACACCAACGGTCTGAGTTTCAGAATATATTGTTCGGGAATAAAATGATGAGTAGCACGCACCGACGCTTCCCACAGCTCGGTCAGTTCCTCAAAATCATCAGCAGTAGACAAAGTAACACACATAAGCATTCATTATTTCTGGCAAAGATAAGGATAAAAACCGAGAGTTAGAGCGGATTGGAGCAAGAAGGTTGTAAACAAGGGGTTTAGAGAGAACCTGACTACGATGTCGAAGCCGAAAACGCAACATGGCACATGGGAAGACATCGTTAAATAGGTAACGATTACAGCAGCATTATTTTTGAGAAATACACATTCACAGATAGCCAAATTCAATAAATTATCAGCTTATTGTTGCTGAAATCAATATTTCAGTCCATACGCTTCCTGTTTGTTGTCCAGCGTTGTTCTATCTATCCTAAATGAAATGTCTTCCAGAATTACACGATAACTTCCAAGGGTATTTCATTCTATATTTTTTCTATTTGATTACGATATTCTTTAGGAGTCCGTTGAGTTATGCTTTCAAATTGTTTGATAAAATATGGGACATTACCATACCCTGACTCGTAGGCTATTTGAGAGACGCTCAAATTGGAATATGATAGTAACTTACAAGCATGTTCCACCCTAATTTCCGCAAGACATTGAAAGATACTTTTATCTGTCCGTTGCCGAAAATAACGGCATAGTGCCGATGGATTTTGCTTGACGTAATTGGCGATTTCCTGTAATGTGATTTTCTCCTTATAATGGTTGAATAAATAGGTATATACTTTACTGACGGGCTCATTGACTTCTACGGCAAAATTCGTATTGCTATATGCCGTACTGGACAGAAGTTTTATGTTTTTACATGCAGACAGCCGCTCCAAAATTTGAAAGAGAGCTATTATCCGATGGGTATATTCATAATGATCAATGTCTTGAAACCGTTGTCCTAATTCCTCGAATAACTCTTTATCATAAAAACGTATCCCATATTGACTCTTTTGAAGCAACTGATAAATAAGTTGATAATCAGGTATATCCTCCAACTTGAAAGGAAATATTATTGGATGGAACTGCAAAGCCTCTCCTGCACTTGATTCAAAGTTTATCGTAGAATTCAGTTTGGTATTACAAAGATGCAAATGAGGAACATTACTGCCGATTAATGCGATGTCTCCCTTTTGATAGTCAAGAACCCCTTCCCCAACAAACTGTTTTCCACTTCCACGGGTAAACAGCATAATTTCGTATTCTACATGCTTATGACGGGGCAATACGAATTGAGGATAAAGAATATGACTGCATAATGTTGTCCGCTCGTGAATGATTTTACGTTCCAGTATACCCATATTTCCTTCTTTTTTGTTTTCGCAAATATAAGAAAGTAATTAGCAAATATAATAGAATTACATGTTAAAAACATACCCTACCTTTGCAAAGTCAAAAGATTAATAGAGAGAGACATGAAAAATAATCCCATAAAACTGATAGCATCCGATATGGACGGTACACTTTTGGATTCAAATGGAATATTGAATCCGGAGTTTTTCACTATGTTTGAAGATTTAAGTAATAAAGATATAATGTTTGTTGCCGCAAGTGGCAGACAATACTACAACTTGCTGAAACTTTTCAACCTTATAAAAGATAAAATCATATTTATAGCAGAAAACGGAACTTATGTCCTTTTTAATTCCCAAGAGTTGCTAATAGTGGATGTTCCCGTAGAAAAAGCCCGTGAGGTCATACGTGAAGTTCGGGAAATAGAGGGAGCTTATCCTGTTTTATGCGGAAAGAACAAGGCATATATAGAAGACTACCACCCGGATTTTGTAAAGCAGGCATATACTTATTATGAGAAATGTAATGTCGTACCGGATTTGATGAATGTCACCGATGACAGATTTCTGAAAATAGCTGTTTACGATTTCCGAGGTTCTGCTATAAACAGCTATCCCATCATGGAGCATTTCAATAATAGCCTGAAAGTGGTTGTTTCCGGATCGAACTGGTTGGACGTAAGCCATCGGGATGCGAATAAGGGCAATGCCTTGAAGCTAATTCAGTCGTATTTTTCCGTAACGCCGGACGAGTGTATGGCTTTCGGTGATCAGATGAACGATGCTGAAATGCTTCAGTCCGTGGTTTACAGCTATGCAATGGAAAATGCTTCGGAGGAGTTGAAGCGTTACGCACGTTATACAGCCCCGTCCAACGATGCCGGAGGGGTACTGTCAGTCATCAAAGAATCTATTTTTAATAAGCAATAAACTATGGAGATAAAGGCAAAAATTACAGGAATACAGCATGTCGGTATTCCGACAAACGACATTGGAAAGAGTATGCAATTCTACCGGAGCCTCGGTTTTGAACCGGTCTGGCAAACAGTTAATCCGAACAATGGAGAAGCCGTGGTTTTCCTGCAACTGGGAAATCTGGTAATGGAGATTTACGAGAGTACACAGGTAGCAGATAAATCCGGAGCGATAGACCACATAGCGTTGAATGTTACTGGTATCGACCTGCTATTTGAGAGTATGAAAGAGACCGGACACAAGATGTTGGATGAAAAGGTGCAATACCTGCCTTTTTGGGAACATGGGGTAAAGTTCTTTACGATACTCGGTCCTAATAAAGAGAAAATAGAATACTGTGAAAAACTGACTGAATAGAATGAGGTGAGCAAGGAGGATTTATTATCGAAAATACCTTGTGCCGTATTGTGCGAGTTGACCAACGATAACGGCATAATTCCCGCCTTCCTGAAATTGTAGAATTTAGTAACCAATATAATTATCCGATTATGAGTATCAATGATTTAAAAAATTACACTCCGGCTCCCGATTTTTTGCCGGGGTTAGTCGGTTCATTTGCAAAACCCGCGTCCGAAAATCCTACTGTGGCTATCATGGAAGCCGCTTTCAAGCATCACGGTATGCACTACAGATATATCAACTGTGAGGTAGGACCGGATAATTTGGAAGCTGCCGTAAACGGAGCTAAGGCCATGGGCTGGAGAGGATTCAACTGTTCCATTCCCAACAAAATCAAGGTTATACAATATCTGGACGAGTTGGGAGACTCTGCTAAAATTATAGGGGCTGTCAATACGGTCATCATCGGGAAAGATAAAAGGACCAGAGGTGAGAATACGGATGGGAAAGGCTTTGTGAAAGCCATTTCAGAAGTGACCTCCATTCCGGGCAAGAAGGTGGTTCTGTTCGGAGCCGGTGGTGCTGCACGTGCCATTGGTGTAGAAATGGCTTTGGCGGAAGCTGCATCCATTACTATTTTGAATATCGATAACGCAGGATGGGAACTGGCCGATTTGCTGAATGGCAAGACACCCGCCAAAGCAGACTTTGTCTTATGGAATCATTCTTACCGAATTCCGGCCGATACGGACATCGTGATTAATGCCACTTCCGTAGGACTTTATCCGAATGTAGATCAGCGTCTGAACATGGATTCCGACACCTTGTTACCTAACATGGTCGTAGCCGACTGCATTCCTAATCCGGTGTACACCCATTTTGTCAAGGATGCGATGGCACGCGGATGCCAATACGTACTTCCGGGTATGAACATGCTTGTCAATCAGGCTGTGATTGCCGTGAAATACTGGACAGGTGTGGATGTGGATGCTGAAGTTATGCGTAACGAGCTCAAAAAGGTACTTGGATTATAACGGTTGTATATTATGATAATGGACTTTTCGATGTGGATACAATCATCTTCCGACTGGGGAATATTGTTTTTGTCTGCCCTGTTTATCGGTATGTCTAAGACCGGTATTCAAGGTATCAGTTTGCTTGCTGTACCAATGATGGCAATGACTTTCGGAGCCAAACCTTCTACCGGGTTGATATTGCCCATCTTATGTGTGGCTGATTTGATAGCCGTCCTGTATTATCGCAGGATTGCCGAATGGAGGTATATACTGAAATTATTACCTTCTGCTTTAGTAGGGTTTGCCGTCGCGCTGTTTGTTGACAAGCTAATTCCTCCCGCCGAGTTCAAGCACCTAATGGGTGGCTGTCTTTTAGTGGTACTGCTTGTGATGTTCTGGTCAGACTGGAAAGGTAAGGAAAATACGCTTTCCTCCCACTGGTGGTACGGACCTTTATTCGGACTGATGGGTGGCTTCACCACAATGATAGGCAATGCGGCGGGGCCTGTGATGGCCATTTACCTGCTATCGGTCAAGATGCCCAAATATAGTTTTGTAGGGACGAATGCTTGGTTCTTTTTGGTCATCAACTACCTGAAGATTCCCGTGCAGATATTTGCATGGGGCAATATCACCACCTCCTCACTGATATTAGATGCCTATACCATTCCTTTTATTATTATAGGCGGTGTGTTGGGAATTGCATTAGTTAAAAAACTGCCGGAGAAGGGATTCCGCTATTTCACAACTGCTGTCACCTGCTTGTCGGTATTGCTATTATTAGTTTAATAATCATTTTTAATTTTATACTCAATGGAATATAGAAATCTAAATGGAACCGGACTTTTTTGTTCGGACATTGACTTTGGGAACCGCCACTTTCGGTGGTACACACGGGTTTGAAGGATAAAGCCACACAGAGATGTCTGAAGCTACACGTATGGTGGATATGTGCAGATGCCAGTCTGAATAGGTTCGATACGGCTGATATGTACTCCCGTGGGTTGGTGGAAGAAATATTGGGAAAGGCCATTGCCGGAATACTCCTATACCGGCAGACAGGCACATGACTAACGGAGGCGTACCTGTCCGTGATAATATCGTACTCTATAAACTGTTTCATTGGATTGATAAAGAGAAACAGCCTCTGTTATTAAGGCAGGTCAACCGGACATTGAAACTACATGAGCAACTTGTCTGTGAATTTGGAGGAAAAGGGTATGTGGCAATGGTACATGCCTCTTTGAGGATAAGTTTTGAAAAAAGATATGGATTATGCCTTTTCTTTCTATTTCCCTTCAATTGGTGAATATACCAGTATGCTGGAGCAGGCGGAATTTAGAGTAATATATGTGATTCTGTTCAACCGTCCGACTTGTTGCCTGAACGGAGAAAACAGTCTGGCGAAAAGGGTTAGATATTCAATAAACTTCCTTTTCTACAAATGGAAGAATAATAAAGATTTAAATTAAGGACAGTCGTACAAAAACGGCTATCCTTATTTCGTTTGTTTTACATTAAATGCCATAGAAATTAACGAATATACGTATCCTTTCTATACTCCGACGGAGTTATTTTCATTCTCTTCTGTACATATCGACTAAAATAAGAAACAGATGAGAAATTCATTCGCTCGGCAATCGTAGTTAAAGACAATTCTTTTTGTCGCAGCAAACGGGTAATCTCTTGAAGAGTAAAGCGGTCAATCCAATACGTGGCAGGTTTACCACTTACCTTTTTACATATCTCCGATAGGTAATGAGGAGTAATGCAAAGTCGGGAAGCGTAAAAATCGAGATCCCGGTTTCGGATATATTCGCCGTTATATAACAGCTCTATGAATTTCCGAAGCAACGAGGTTATATGTTCCGACACCTCCACGTTATTCTGACTGCGTGCATGAATATCATAGAGGTCGAGGATGTGTGCTGTGAGCAGGCTTCCCATCAATTCTTCCCAAAACAGATGCTCTTTATCTTTCAGACGTTGCCGGATACTGTGCATAGCCTGCTTGCATACTTGAAAATCATGGGAGGAAAGTTTCATGACCGGATTCTGCAAGAGTGACAGATACCCAATAATGCCGTAATTGCTGCGAATAGCAATCGAGGAAACGAACGCATCCGAAAGATTCATCAGGATACCTTGAAAGTCTTCGGAATCCGAAAATTCCGATACGAGTGTGGCGTTGGGCAGAATTACATAATCCCCGGCCGCGATGTTATAACGGGTATCCTGAAACGTGAAACCCATATTTCCTTCGCTGCAAAGAATATGGATTACTCTTCCTGCATATCGTAAGGCATTAAATTCCTGCAATGTATCAGCGAAAATAATCCCGTCGAAGTCTGTATGTCTCATTCTTTCTTTCATCTCCTGCGAAAATAACAAAAAACCACGAATAGTGAAAATTCTTCCCCGAATAATGCAACGATAAAATAATAGGTACTCTGTAATTTTGCATCAGAATTAAAAACCATAAAGGATATGAAAAATGTAAGATTAAACAATGGAGTAATGATGCCTGCCATCGGGTTCGGTGTCTTTCAGATTCCTGAAAATGAAACGGAACGAGCCGTGAATGATGCTATCGAGATCGGTTATCGGAAATTCGATACGGCTGCGGCCTATTTCAATGAAGAACAGTTGGGAAATGCCATCCGGCAAAGTGGCATCAAACGTGAAGAGTTTTTCATAACCACCAAATTGTGGGTACAGGACTACGAGTACGACGATGCGTTGCGGGCTTTCGACCTCTCAATGAAAAAGCTCGGATTGGACTACCTCGACCTCTATTTGATGCACAAACCCTACGGAAATTACTATGCCGCATGGCGGGCGATGGAACGGCTCTATAAAGAGGGACGTATCCGGGCTATCGGGGTCACGAGTTTTTCCAACGAACGCCTGCAAGACCTTTTCTTGCATAACGAAATAAGACCTGTCGTAAACCAACTTGAAACCCATCCGTTTTTCCAGCAGCAGGCTGCTAATATTTTCTTACAGCAGGAAGGCATCCAGCACGAAGCATGGGCACCTTTTGCCGAAGGGCAGAATGACATATTCAATCATCCTACATTGAAAGCGATAGCAGAGCGGCACGGTAAGGGCGTCGGAGCCGTGATTCTTCGCTGGCTGAATCAGCGTAATATCGTGGTTATCCCGAAATCCGTACACAAGGAGCGGATGATCGAGAACTTCAATATTCTCGATTTTACGCTGTTCAAAGAGGAAATGGATGCCATCGCCCTGCTGGAGACAGGGAAAAGTCCTATCTATGACGATATGGATTTGCCTACGGTAAAAGGCATCGGGTTACATAGAATACACGAATGATTTATAAAAAAAAAGAATATGTTACGTCATGTATTTATCATCAACGTCAAGGAAGGAATTTCCGATGACGTGGTAGAACAGAAGATGGCCGAAATGCGTGCCATGAAAGAGAAAGAAACGGTTATTGAAGAGATCATGGTAGGTCGTACACGCGGACTGTTCGGACGTCTCGATGCCGTGATGATGGTCGTCGACCTTAAAGACAAGGCCGCTTTCGATGTGTTGATCCGGAGCCGGACACATATCGACATGGCGGAAAAAGCAGAAGAGGCTTTCGATATGCAGAGCGCCGATATTGCTCAAATAGAATATTAACCCTTAAAACAGAATGATATGCAGACTGTAAAATTAAACAACGGCATCGAAATGCCGATAGTAGGATATGGTGTATTTCAAGTATCGCCCGAAGAGTGTGAGCGTTGCGTGCTCGATGCCATCGGCGCAGGTTATCGGTTGATAGATACGGCGCAGGCTTATTATAACGAAGAGGGCGTGGGTAATGCCGTTGCCAAATGCAACGTGTCCCGTGATGAACTTTTTCTCACCACCAAAGTCTGGATTACTAATGCCGGAGAGGAAAAGGCAACCCGCAGCATCGACGAATCGCTCCGTAAGTTGCGCACCGATTACATCGACCTGCTACTTATCCACCAGCCGTTCAGCGACTATCCGGGAACATGGCGGGCGATGGAGAAAGCGGTAAAGGCCGGAAAAGTCCGTGCCATCGGACTCTCGAACTTCTATCCCGACCGCTTCGTGGATATGGCCGAATGTGCCGAAATAAAACCTGCCGTAAACCAATTAAAAACCAATGTATTCAGTCAGCAGTGGGACGCTGAAGCCGAAATGAACTCCTATGATACACGGATCATGGCTTGGGCGCCGCTGGCACAAGGCGATCCCGACCTTCTGACCAATCCTGTACTGACAGCCTTGGCCGAACGATACGATAAAACGGCGCAGCAAGTCGCCCTGCGTTACTTGGTGCAACGCGGCATCATCGCTATTCCGAAAAGCACGCACATCGAGCGTATGAAACAAAATCTGGATGTATTCGATTTTGCGCTTACATCGGAAGATATGGAAAGTATCCGTCCGCTCGATAAACCTGCCGGCTTCCGTTGGTCGCACCGTAATCCCGAACTGGTAAAATTCCTTCTGAATTACGACAAGCAATTTAACCCTCACAATAAGAAATAAAAGTATGAAATACGGAATATTGGGAACAGGCGATGTGGCTCACGCCATCGCCACGAAATTGACCGAACTCGGTCATGAAGTCATGATGGGGGCACGCAGTGCTACCAATGAGAAAGCTGCATGCTGGGCAAAAAACAATGATGAGCGGGCTTCTCACGGCACTTTTGCCGATGCTGCCCGATTCGGTGAAAGAGTATTCAACTGTGTCCAGGGCATTCACTCGCTCGAAGCTCTGAATGCTGCCGGAAAAGAAAATCTGAACGGGAAACTGTTGATCGACTTGGCAAATCCGTACATCTACAAGGACGGGCATATTTCACTCGATTCGAGGTGGAGCGGAACAACCAGTTTGGGAGAAGAAGCCCAAAAATTTCTGCCGGACACAAAAGTCGTAAAAACACTGAACTATCTCTGCAATCAATTGATGGTTCATCCGAGGCTACTACCGGAAGCCATTACGGGCTTCTATTGCAGTAACGATGCTGACGCAAAAGCCGAAGTAGCGGTTTTATTAAAGGATTTCGGCTGGGAGGATACCTTTGATTTAGGAAATATCAGTATGTCCCGCTACACTGAAATGCTCGGTTCGTTCTGGGTAGCCGCACTTAGTGCTACCGGGAATATGGATTGGGGAATAAAACTAGTAAGATAAACAAGTAAAAGATACAGAATGATGAAAACAAGAAAATCCGGGACATTGGTATTGATTATCAGCGGCCATACAGACCTCGCCGCATCCGTGGCCAATAAAACGATTCTCGAAACCTTGAATGAACGGCTGCCGGAAGCCGAAATCGTAAAGCTGGACGAACTCTATCCCGACTTCAAAATCGATGTGGAAGCCGAACAGCAGAAATTGCTCCAGGCAGACATCATCGTGTTGCAGTTCCCCCTATTTTGGTACTCCGCACCCTCCATATTGGCACGTTGGATGGAAGAGACTTTCCGTCACGGATTCTCGCACGGAAGTACCGGAGACAAGCTCAAAGGCAAGAAACTCGTTCTCTCTTTCACAACGGGAGCTCCCGAAACACTATATAGCCATGAGGGGGCGATGGGCTACATGATCGACGAATTTTTGGCTTGCTACAAAGCAACCTGCCGACTGACTCAAATGGAGTATAGCGGCAGTGTTTATACCTGTGGTGTAAGTTATGGCAACCGTACCACACCGGAACTTATCGAGCAACAAAAAAATGTATCGGTGGCGCACGCTGAACGTCTTATCAAATTACTCGAAACGCTCTGATACTTGAAGATAGAATATATAATCTCGATAAAAAGTAAAGGGAACAAGATGCCATTGCCTGTGGTAGTATCTTGTTCCTTTTTTAAATAAACTGGTGGGATTATATTCGTTTAATCACTTTAGCCGGATTGCCGCCCACTACCGTATTATCCTCGACATCGTGGGTAACAACCGCACCGGCGGCTACTACCGCATTTTCTCCGACCGTAATACCGGGGAGAATGGTAGCTCCTGCACCGATCCAGCAGTTACGTTTCAGCCTGACGGGTTTGCAGGTCAAAATCTGGTGATCGTATAAATCGTGATTGTTTGAGATAAGTTGCGCATTGGCGGCTATCATCACATCATCTTCGATGGTAATACCTCCGGCAGCCATGAAGAGCGAATTATTCATCACTACCACATTCCGACCTATTTTTACGCTATTGCCTCGTACCACTGTCAGAGGAGGCATAACACGACTTCCCTCGCCTATGTTCCCCATAAAAAGCTCCGACACAAGCCGGTTGTACTCTTCGGTCATAGGCATGGTGTGGTTAATCTTAAAGCAAAGCTGCACACAACGAATCCCTTCGGCGGGGTCGGCCTCTTCAGGCTTGCGCATGTCGATTCTAAATTCTTCCATATCCGTATTTACGCTGTTATTGCCTGCCCTTTATAATCATTCGGGGTTTGTCCCACCACTTTCTTGAACAACCGTGTGAAATGTTGCGGGTATTGAAAGCCCAATTCATAGGCAATCTGGCTGATGGACTTTTCCGGATTCAAGATATGTTCTTTAGCTATATCCATAACCTTGAATTGTATGTATTCTTGGGCTGATTTTCCGGTTTCTTTTTTTATCAGGTCACCGAAGTAATTGGGCGACAAGCATAGCTCGCCGGCACAATATTTGACTGTCGGCAGACCGTTCTGTTGCGCTTTTCCAGACTGGAAATAATCGTCGAGTAACGTTTCAAAGCGGGTCAGTACATCGTGATTAACCGGCTCCCGTGTAATAAACTGTCGTTCATAAAAACGCAGGCAGTAATCCAGCAACAGTTCGATATTGGTCGCGATCAGTCGTTTGCTAAGACAGTCGATAGTGTGTTCCAACTCGTTCCGAATCTTCTCCAGACAGTCAATAAACAATTTTCGTTCCCGTTCCGACAGATGCAGGGCTTCATTCACCTTGTATGAGAAATAGGAATACTCCCGGATGTTACGACCGAGCGATGTTCCCCGTATCAGTTCCGGATCGAAACAAAGCGCCCACCCTTGAGGCTGGAAAGTCTCTCCCGTGTCTTCCACCCCGATTACCTGTCCGGGTGCAAGACACACGACAGAACCTTTCTGATAATCGTAACGCTGGCGTCCGTAAACCAACTCGCAATTCTTCTCGTCTTTCAGAAATACGACATAAAAACTGAAAGTGTGTTTCATATGTTTCATCGGCTTCGCTTTCGACAAGTCGATTACACTCACCAACGGATGCAAGGTCTCCACACCCAGCATATCATTATATTCTGTAACGGTTGTAATATTCAATAGTTCTTTATTCATTGCTTTGTTGTTTTTCTGACGGCAAATATAAGAATTACCCCGTTTATCAATATCATAAGAAGGCCAGAATCCGTAATTTCGGTAAGAGAATCCGTAATCGGGTTAAGGTCGGGCAATCGGCAATACCGTAATTTTGCAACTACTAAGAATAATAATTAAAGTAATAGATTTAGAAAATGAAACTAGATGTAATGATATTGACCGGAGCCGGTCAGATCGGTATGGCAATAGCCCGTCGCATGGGCTATGGAAAGAAAATAGTTGTGGGTGATAAGAAGATGGAAAATGCGGAAGATGTTGCCCGAATCATGAATAATGCCGGGTTCAATGCAATACCCGTTGAAATGGATCTTTCATCCAGAGCATCCATATTGAGCCTGATTGCCGAGGCCCGGAAATACGGTGAGATCTCGATGCTCGTCAACGCAGCGGGCGTATCGCCGTCGCAGGCTTCGATAGAAACCATATTGAAAGTGGATTTATACGGAACTGCCGTTTTGCTTGAAGAAGTCGGTAAAATTATCAAAGAAGGTGGTGTCGGCATTACGATTTCCAGCCAGTCGGGATACCGAATGCCTGCACTCACTGCCGATGAGGACGAACAACTGGCCTGCACACCGACAGAGGAATTGCTCTCGCTCGATATTCTTCAACCTCAAAATATCCGGGATACGCTGCACGCTTACCAGATGGCCAAACGCTGCAACGTGAAACGTGTAATGGCCGAGGCCGTGAAATGGGGTGAACGGGATGCCCGTATCAACTCCATCTCTCCAGGGATTGTCGTAACCCCGCTGGCATTGGATGAGTTCAACGGGCCGAGAGGCGATTTTTACAAGAATATGTTCGCCAAGTGTCCGGCAGGGCGTCCCGGTACGGCGGACGAGATTGCTAACGTAGCCGAGTTGCTGATGAGTGACCGGGGAGCGTTTATCACGGGAGCCGATTTCCTCATTGATGGCGGCGCTACGGCATCCTACTTTTATGGAGCGTTGAAGCCCGAAAAATGAAACAATCAAATCAATGGAGTTATGAAAAATATAATATCAATTTTAATGATGCTTTGCGCGTGTGCATTTACCGTTCATGCGCAGGGTAATACGTCTCAAACAACAGATATGAAAAATAGTAAGAAAGTACTTGTGGTTTTCTTCTCCCGGACGGGTGAGAACTATGCGGTGGGAAATATCGAAAAGGGAAATACCCATATCATTGCCGAAATGATTACGAAAGAGACCGGAGGCAAGTTGTTCCAAATAGAAACGGTCAAACCTTACCCGGATGAATACAAGGCTTGCGTAGAGGTTGCGAAAACGGAGAAAGAAAGCAATGCACGCCCGGAAGTAAAAGGTGATGCAAAAGTCGAGGATTACGATATTATCTTCTTGGGGTATCCCAACTGGTGGGGAGATATGCCGATGGCGGTCTATACCTTTATCGAGAGGCATAATTGGAACGGGAAAACTGTCGTTCCGTTCTGCACGCACGAGGGTAGCGGGCTGTCGGGTACGGAACGTAAACTGAAAGATGCCTGCAAAGGAGCTACGGTAAGTGAAGGGCTTGCCATAAAAGGCACAACCGCGCAAAATTCGCAGCTACAAGCACAGAAAACAGTACAGGCGTGGTTGCTAAAAATGAGTTTTGATAAATCTATTATTAGATGATTTATGATTCTTATATGATTCAGAATAACAAATATTTAACTGTAATAGAAATTGGAGATATCGCTACGAAGATACTTATCCGCCAAGACCTCATGTATGCAAACGACGTTGGACGAGAGCCGTTATCGAACTGGTCGAATTGATATGTGCCTTGCACGAAATGAAACGTATCGATGACGGGAAGATGCCATGAACGAAGTGACCGGATTCTTCGGCAAAAGTGGTTTGGTATTCGTCTCAATGTGCAAAATTTCTATGACGCTTATATCGGCATCAGACGTCGCAAGGGCGAGAGCTGTACCTATTTGCTCGATAAATTGCGCGAATGTCTGATACATAAAAGTTTCTTATCCCCTGCATAGAAAAGATATTTATCGTATATTTGCAACTCAAAACAAGCTAAAGAATATGGCACTATCCAATAAAGAAATACCGATTGACCTACGTGAGCATATCGCAAAAAACATTCTTCCCCGATATGAGGCTTTTGACAAAGCTCACCGTCTGGATCATGTAGAAAAGGTAATGGAAGAAAGTATGAAGCTGGCACAATATTACGAAGTGGAAACCGCAATGGTATATGCCATTGCAGCTTACCATGATTTGGGGTTATGCGAAGGACGGGAATTTCATCATTTGGTTTCGGGAAAGATTCTGGCAGCCGATGAAAAACTACGGGAATGGTTCAGTGAAGCACAACTGCAAACCATGAAAGAAGCCGTGGAAGACCATCGTGCATCAAACAAACAGGCTCCCCGAAGTATTTATGGGAAAATTGTAGCAGAAGCCGACCGGATTATCAACCCCGAAGTGAGCCTGCGCCGTGCCGTTCAATATGGTTTATCCAATTATCCCAAGCTGGAAAAAGAGGCGCAATATGAGCGTGCCGTCGCCCACCTGCGGAACAAATATGCCTACGGAGGATATCTAAAGTTATGGATACCCCAGTCTTCCAATGCCCATCAGTTGGAAGAGCTACGTGCTATTTTGGCAGATGAGGAGAGGCTGAGAAGTATCTTTGAAAAGCTATACAAAGAAGAGATACAACAAAGAGGATAACACGACTTGTTTATTCCTAAAAATTGCGAAAGCATCTGCAGGATTATAGAAAGAAGAGTTATCTTTGTCACAACAGAATGTTTACGAATTATGAAAAAGTTTATATTATCCGTTTCATTGTATTTGCTGTCTTTGGCAGCTTCTGCACAGTCGGAAGTGCCCACCGACACCATCCACGGCATATCTATGGATAATTACAAAGTATATGATGACGGCTTTATTCTGGATATGGGGATGAAGATAGCAACTCCCATGCGCCTGGTTCCTCCACAACTTACTTATGACGTCTACAGTATGGGAAACACCAAAGATTATTATAAACTGTTTCAGCTTAATCCGGATATCACTTACGGAAAAGAAAACGCGACCATATTCTCACGCGGATATTCCGGATTCGGGATGTATGGCTTTGGCGCTTATGGTTTCGGCGCTATGCCTCCTACTCTGCAAAGTGCTACCTTCAAGCTCAAAAACGGATGGAAAATAACGACCTACGGAGAATATGATGCGGATGGTAATAAGGTTAGAAACCCAAGTGCGTTACCGTGGGAAAAGAATAACTTTAACGGTGCTTTCGAGATGAAATCGGAGAATGGTAATTTCGGTATCCGCATAGAAGTACAAAGAGGAAGAACGACACCCTACTAATTATTTGCCGTTTTATTATAGGGGAGAAACGAACTCATCCCCTATAATAAAAAACAGTTTACAGTCTTCGCCAATTGAGGCTTAAGCTATTTAGCACCACACTAACCGAACTGCAAGCCATGGCAGCACTGGCAATCATCGGATTCAATAAAATGCCATACATCGGAAACAGGATACCTGCTGCAATAGGAATACCTATCAAATTGTATATAAATGCCCAGAAAAGATTCTGATGTATCAGTCTTACCGTTTTACGAGATAATTTAAACGCCTTTGGGAGCAACAGCAAATCTGAGGTCATCAATGTAACCATTGCCACATCCATTGCAATATCCGTACCCTTACCCATCGCAATGCTCACGTCGGCACGGGCCAACGCCTGCGAATCATTGATTCCATCACCGACCATGGCAACTACCCTACCCTCACGCTGCAATTCTTTAATCACATTTTCTTTATCATCCGGCAAAGCTTCGGCTATGAAAAGGTTGGCATTAATTTCTCCTGCCACATTTTGTGCAGTCAGATGTCCGTCACCTGTCAGCAATACAACATATTTGCCTTCTGCCTGCATCTGCTTCACTGCCTGGATAGATGTCGGCTTCACCTTATCACTTATAGCAATGACAGCCAATAATGTGTCCCCCTCGCCAAAGTAAACCAGACTCTTGCCACTACGCTCGTATTCCTCCACCATACCTTTAAGTAGGTCGGACACTTCCGCACCGAAATCATTTAACAAACGATGACTACCTGCCCAGTATGTTTTACCTCCTCGAGTCACAACAATGCCACGTCCTGTACGGCTTTCAAAAGAATCTATAATAGCGGGCTTATTGCCATCCTTCTTCAATTCCTCTACAATGGCAAGTGCCAACGGATGTTCGGATTTCAATTCTGCTGCATACAAAATACCTTTATGTTCGTTTACCCAACCGGCATCATGTAACCAACCGGTCACTGCCGGACGACCTTCTGTTACAGTTCCGGTCTTGTCAAGTACCACCGTATCCACCTTTCGCAGCTGCTCCAGTGCCACAGCATCTTTAATCAGAATATGAGCTTCGGCTCCTTTACCTATACCAACCATCAAAGCAGTAGGTGTAGCTAATCCCAAAGCACACGGACAGGCAATAACCAATACAGAGACGGCTGAAAGCATTGCATAAGAGAAATCATCCACACCACCCACTATCATCCAAACGGAAAAAGTAAGAATGGCTATAGCCAACACCGTCGGCACGAAAACAGCCGTAACCTTATCTACAATGCGCTGTACGGGAGCCTTTGAGCCTTGTGCTTCTTGCACCATACGGATAATCTGTGCCAATACCGTTTCTCTTCCCACCTTCTCTGCACTCATGACAAAAGCACCATTTTGATTTATCGTACCGGCAAGCACTTTATCATTCAACTTTTTCTCTACTGGAATAGGTTCACCGCTTATCATACTCTCATCTATAAAAGTATCTCCTTCTACAATAAGTCCGTCCACCGGAACACATTCTCCCGGACGTACACTTACTTTATCGCCCTTCTTTAATTCGGAAATAAGAATATCCTCCTCTTTGCCATCGCGCAAAATGCGGGCCGTCTTCGGTTGCAGGCCCATTAATTTACGAATCGCCGTAGAAGTTTTTCCTTTTGCTTTTTCCTCCATCAACTTCCCTACAAGTACAAAGGCAATAATCACCGTTGCTGCTTCATAATATACGTGAGGCTCCAGTCCTCGTTCAAACCAGAACTCAGGATAAATTGTATTGAATAAACTAAACAAAAAGGCAATAGAAGTACTCAGTGCCACTAAAGTATCCATATTACTGGTAAACTGTTTAGCCTGCTTCCATGCATTAACATAGAAAGTACGTCCGGAATAAAGTAATACAGGCAACGATAACACAAGCATCCACCAATTTATGCCCGGAGCATCCATAAAAAACATTCCCATAAAAGCCACCGGCAGAGCAAATATCCATGCCACTAGAGTTTTTCGCTTTAGTTGCGCATAATAGGAATGCTCCGCTTCTTCCTGTTCCTCCACAGAGTTGTCTTCATCAATTATCAAATCGAAACCTATCTTCATCACAGCATCTTTCAACTGTTCCGGCGAAACGACATCAGAATTGAAACCCACAGTCAGAGAAGCAGCAGCCAGATTGACTGATGCCTCTTCCACTCCTTCTTGTTTCTTTACTATTTTCTCTACATTATTAGCACACGCCGCACAATGCATCCCCGTGACGGGATATACTTTTTTAGTAATCTTGCTCATATATCTTTTTCTTTATTTGCTTATCTATTATTTAACGGACAAATTTAGGAAAAAGTTCATGCAACTCAGTTGCTAAAAGACGAATATATTTTCGTTTTTTAAGAGGACAATTCGCGAAGTTATCCTATATTTGTGGAGAAAGTTTGGATATAGAACTCGAATTAATTAACAAAAAGACATGAAAAGACGAAATATAATGACGTCTGTTATGGCAACCTATCTTGTCTCCTGCTTTTTATTGTCAGGATGTAACGGACAAAAACAAATGGATAGTAATACAGTGGAATATATAAATTTGAAAGAGGATGTGCATTTGGAAGATAATACAACCTCTCCTGCCTGTAAAATGACTATTGATTACGCTTATTTAGCAGAAGACAATAGCAATGACACCATTGCACACAGAATTAACCATACTGTTCAGTCCACTATTTTAGGAAAGAAGTATGCCGAAATGGAACCGCAGGCTGCTGTAGACTCTTTTAAGAATGTTTATGTACGCGAATACCGTAACGGTGTAGCGGATTTATATGAGGAAGATATCAAAAACGGTACTTCGAAAGATGAACTCCCTTCATGGTACAATTATGAATACAGCCTGACCACTCAATTCAAAGACGGCAAAGAGGGTATCCTGAATTATACCGCTGTTACTTTCGAATATTCAGGAGGCGCACACCCCAACCAATGGGAAAACTGGCTGAACTTTGACAAGAATACCGGCAAACGACTGACACTGAAAGACGTATTCATGGCAGGTTCAGAAGTTCCGATGAGCAAAATGTTGCTGGAAAAACTGATTGAAGAAATGGCAACAAGACTGGATAATAACAAAATCCAATCCTTGGAAGATTTACAAAATGAAGGAATACTGAACTCAACCAATATATATGTACCCGATAATTTCTTATTGGAGAAAGACGAAGCATCGTTCTTATACAACAAATATGATATTGCCCCGTATGCAGTGGGAACCATCGTCCTTTCACTGCCCTATACAGAAATAGAAAAGTACATGATACATCAACCCAACAACTAAGAAACAGAATGGAATTAATTTTAAAATACTTTCCCCATCTCACAGAGAAGCAAAAAGAACAGTTTGCTGCCCTGTATGATTTATATACTGACTGGAACAGTAAAATCAACGTGATTTCACGTAAAGACATTACTAACCTTTACGAACACCACGTGCTCCATTCGTTAGGCATCGCCAAAGTGATAAATTTCACTCCCGGTACCCGCATCATGGACCTCGGGACGGGTGGTGGCTTTCCGGGCATTCCTTTGGCAATTCTCTTTCCCGAAACTAAATTTCACTTAATAGACAGTATTGGAAAAAAAGTAAAAGTAGCGACCGAAGTAGCCGATGCTATCGGACTGACCAATGTCACCTTTCGTCATTGCCGTGCCGAAGAAGAAAAAGAAAAATTCGATTTCGTCGTAAGCCGCGCTGTTATGCCTTTAGGAGATTTAATAAAAATAATTCGCAAAAATATCTCACAAGAACAACACAATGCCCTCCCCAACGGACTTATTTGCTTGAAAGGAGGAGAATTGGAACAGGAAACAATGCCTGTAAAGCATAAGACTGTTATTTACGACTTGAAAGATGAGTTCTGCGAAGACTTTTTCGAAACTAAAAAAGTAGTTTACGTAACCATCAACGGTTAAATTATATAGATTGAAGCACCATGAAAATAAAGAGATTCGAGTTTAATATGTTTCCGGTAAACTGCTACGTATTATCGGACGAAACCAAAGAAGCGGTAATCATCGATGCCGGCTGTTTTTATGAAGAAGAAAAGCAGGCTTTAAAGAAATATATTGATGATAACGGACTTAACGTGAAACATCTGCTGAACACACATCTGCATCTGGACCATATTTTTGGTAATTCTTTTCTGCTGAAAGAATACGGTTTAAAAGCAGAAGCCAACCAAGCAGACGAATTTTGGCTGAACCAAGCAGACGCGCAGGCACGAATGTTTGGTTTCCAATTGCCCGAACCAACCGTTCCGCTGGGAAAATATGTATGCGACGGAGATATCATTACCTTCGGAAACACCAAGCTGGAAGCAATTCATGTCCCCGGACACTCTCCCGGTAGTATCGTTTATTATTGCAAAGAAGAAAGCTGTCTGTTTAGCGGTGATGTTTTGTTTCAGGGAAGTATCGGCCGCGCAGACCTCACAGGAGGAAACTTCGACGAACTGCGCGAACATATTTGCAGCCGTTTATTTGTTCTGCCCGGTGACACAATAGTTTATCCCGGACATGGAGACCCGACCACTATCGGTGCCGAAAAGAGAAACAATCCTTTTTTCAGATAAAATAAACATAAACCCTGCTGTTTCAATTTATTATGAATCCCGACAACAAGCCCGGAATCATCTGTAAGCAGCAGATACGATATTAAAAATATAAACCTATTATTAAACCATGAAAACAGATTTATTAGCCGACCGACATATCGGCATTCAGGAAGCTGACCTTCCCGCTATGTTGGAAAAAATAGGCGTAAAAAGCCTTGATGAACTGATTAACAAGACCATTCCGTCCAAGATTCGTTTGAAAGAGCCATTGGCATTGGAAACTCCGATGACCGAACGCGAATTTGCCGAACATATTGCAGGACTGGCCTCTCTAAACAAGATTTACACCTCTTACATCGGTATGGGCTGGTATGATACCATCACTCCCGCCGTTATTCAACGTAATGTGTTTGAAAATCCGGCATGGTACACCTCTTACACTCCTTATCAAACAGAAGTCTCGCAAGGACGTCTAGAAGCATTACTCAACTTCCAGACCGTAATTTCCGACCTCACGGCGATGCCTCTTGCCAACTGCTCTTTGTTGGATGAAGCCACCGCAGCGGCAGAAGCCGCAACCATGATGTACGGACTTCGCAGCCGCGACCAACAAAAGAAAGGTGCTAATGTATTGTTCGTAGACGAGAGTATTTTCCCACAGAACTTGGCGGTTATCCAAACGCGCGTTATTCCGCAAGGGATGGAAATCAAAGTAGGCAGTTACAAAGAACTGGAGTTTACTCCTGAAATATTTGCCTGCATCCTTCAATATCCGAATGCCAGCGGCAGCGTAGAAGATTATCGTGAGTTTGTAGAAAAAGCTCACGCTGCCAATTCTAAAGTAGCGGTAGATGCAGATATCCTAAGCCTTGCCCTACTCCTGCCTCCAGGCGAATGGGGAGCAGACATTGTGTTCGGAAGCACCCAGCGATTAGGTATTCCTTTATTCTATGGTGGCCCGTCAGCAGCATATTTTGCCACACGTGACGAATATAAACGCAATATGCCGGGACGCATCATCGGTCTGTCTAAAGATAAATACGGCAAAGTTTGTTATCGTATGGCTTTACAGACCCGTGAACAACACATCAAACGTGAAAAAGCAACTTCCAACATCTGTACAGCACAGGCTTTGCTTGCTACAATGGCAGGTTTCTATGCGGTATATCACGGACAAGAAGGCATCAAGAACATTGCCAAGCGCATCCACAGTATCACTACCTGGCTGAACAAAGCCCTGGCACGTCTAGGCTACATACAGCACAATGAAATATTTTTCGACACCTTGCGTTTCAGCCTGCCCGACCATGTATCGGCACAAAAGCTCCGCACGATTGCATTGAGCAAAGAAGTGAACTTGTGTTACTACGACAATGGCGACGTAGGCTTCAGCATCGATGAAACAACAGATTTGAAAGATGTCAATCTTCTACTCTCCATCTTCTCTATTGCTGCCGAAGAAACCATGCAGGAAGTAACCGACATCCCCGAAGCATCCTCACTGAACCGCGACTTACGCCGCCGCACTTCATTCCTGACACATGAAGTATTCAACAAGTACCACACCGAAACAGAAATGATGCGTTACATCAAACGTCTGGAACGCAAAGATATCTCTTTGGCACATTCCATGATTTCACTCGGCTCATGTACCATGAAACTAAATGCCGCTTCAGAAATGCTTCCACTGAGTAACTTGGGATGGATGGCTATTCACCCATTAGTACCTGAAGACCAAGCAAAAGGATATCAGACACTAATCAATAACTTAAGCGAGCAATTAAAAGTGATTACCGGATTTGCGGGAGTCACTCTCCAACCTAACTCGGGTGCTGCAGGCGAATATACCGGTCTGCGTGTCATCCGCGCTTATCTGGACAGCATTGGCCAAGGCCACCGTAACAAGATATTGATTCCTGCTTCTGCCCACGGAACAAACCCGGCATCGGCTGTACAATGCGGTTACACTACCGTCACTTGTGCTTGCGATGAGAAAGGTAATGTAGATGTAGAAGATTTGCGTGCCAAGGCTGAAGAGCACAAAGACGAGCTGGCAGCATTGATGATTACTTATCCATCCACTCACGGAATATTTGAACCTGAGATAGCCGAGATTTGTAAAATTATCCATAAGTGCGGTGCACAAGTATATATGGATGGGGCCAATATGAATGCACAGGTTGGTTTAACTAATCCGGGCACTATCGGTGCAGACGTCTGCCATCTTAACTTGCATAAAACCTTCGCCAGTCCTCATGGTGGTGGCGGCCCCGGTGTAGGTCCTGTTTGTGTAGCCGAACATCTGGTTCCGTTCCTTCCGGGACATTCCATTTTCGGAAACAGTTCCAATGAAGTTTCCTCTGCTCCTTATGGCAGCGCAGGTATCCTGCCAATCACATACGGGTATATCTGTATGATGGGCGCCGAAGGATTGACACGTGCTACCAAAACCGCTATTCTGAGTGCTAACTATCTGGCTGCATGTTTCAAAGATACTTATGGCATTGTCTACACAGGTGCTACAGGGTTTGTAGGACACGAAATGATTTTGGACTGCCGTTATCTGCATGAAGAAGCAGGTATCAGCGAAAATGATATTGCCAAACGTCTGATGGATTACGGTTATCATGCACCTACCCTGTCTTTCCCCGTACACGGTACGTTAATGATTGAACCTACCGAGAGTGAAAGTCTTTGGGAATTGGATAACTTTGTGAATGTGATGCAGACCATCTGGCAGGAAATTCAGGAAGTGAAAGAGGGCAAAGCGGACAAGGAAGATAATGTATTGCTCAATGCTCCCCATCCCGAATACGAAGTAGTTGCCAATGAATGGAACCACAGCTACAGTCGCGAAAAAGCTGCTTATCCTATCGAAACAGTACGTGAAAACAAGTTCTGGATTAATGTAGCGAGAGTAGATAATACATTGGGCGACCGCAAACTGTTGCCGACACGCTACGGAAAGTTTGAATAAGTCCGTAACAGCATCATAATAATAGAATCCCGAATATTCATTGTTAAAATGTGAATATTCGGGATTTGTTTTTGAGTACTCAGGACTCATGTCTGAAAATGGACCACATTGTTTTCTTGGTGATTTAAATATCATATCACAAACGAAGGGAAGAGTAAGCCTTTTCTTAGGGTCAGCCAAGGTCTTTTAAACGGAAGATTATTACAGTCTGCGGCAATGGACTGTACAGTCTACTGCAATGGACTGTACGGTCCACTGCAACGGACTATACAGTCCGCTGCCGGAGACTGTAGTAATCCGACTAATGGACAGGCATAATCGAAAGGACGAAAACGCTTAGGCCGGCTAATGAAACGGCTTAGGGAGTTCAACACTTGATATTCCCATAATAAAGAGATATGGAGATGAAAGGATTTCGTTCTGAGCTTAGAGGAGTAAGTGACTCAAAATTTTATGTCGTTTGATATTCGGATAGAGATACGGAGAAGAGACAAAACACGGACTTTTGCAGCTGACCCATTTTAAGTGCTATCGGCATTGAAAAAGCATTGCACGAATTGATGACGGATTGCACGAAACAATAAAGGTATCGTATTCCGCATCAATCCGTGCAATCTGTACTAAAAGAAGATAAACCAGCGTTTGGTTATCCATGATGATGGGCACATTCGTGCTCTCCTTCGGCATCATGGTGATGACAACCTTCGCCCGAGTCTTTTATCTCGCCTTTCAGATAAGCATTTGCCACATCAAGAACAGCTCCCGAGCAACCTCTTATCACCTTTATATGATGATTGGTTAGTACATTCAAGGCTCCTTGCCCCATATTTCCTGCTAGCATCACGCTCACTCCCATCTCCTCCAGTTGACCGGCTATATTCGATTTACATCCGCATCCTTCGGGAGAAGGCAACGTTTCGCAGCTCAGTATCTCATGATTTTGTCCAATCGTCAGAATGGTATAAAACTCACAATGACCGAAATGGTTGTCTACGACATTATTTCTGGTAGGAATTGCAATTTTAGTCATAACCATATTTTTATTACTTTAAGAATCAAAATAAGAATTAAAAGACACAGAGAAAGGGATTATGACAACCCCTCTATTTCTCCGTTTACAATATCAATATGCAGTGCTTGCGGCTCTTTCGGCAAGCCCGGCATACGCATGATTTCTCCGGCAATGACAACCAGCATCTCAGCTCCGGCATTCATCACAATATCCTGCACATGGAACTCAAAGCCCTCCACTGCACCATAAAGTTTAGGGTCGGTAGAAAATGAATACTGTGTTTTCGCAATGCAAATGGGGAAATGAGCATATCCCAGTTCTCCGATATGTTTCAACTTCTTGCGGGCAGCAGCACTGTAAGTGATAATATCCGCACCATAAAGATGAGCTGCCACTTTTGAAATCTTTGTTTCTACACTGTCTTCATTATCATAAGCAAAATGCAACGGCTCCGAAGGCTGTTCATCAATAGTCCTTACAACAAGTTCCGCCAGCTCCACGGCCCCCTCTCCACCTTGAGTGAAAGCATTGTTGACAGCAAAACCGACACCTTCTTTCGCACAATGGGTACGTAGAAAATCTATTTCCTCCTGAGTATCATCACCGTAACGGTTGAAGGCAACAATCACTGTCTGTCCGAAGGACCGCAAATTACGCAAATGTTTGTCCATATTGGCAATGCCCTGTTGCAAAGCTTCCAAATTGGGTTCCTTGATTTTGTCTTGGGCTACACCGCCATGCATCTTCAAGGCACGTGCCGTAACGACAAGCACCGTCAGTTTCGGAGCAATTCCGGCTTTGCGGCATTTAATGTCATAGAACTTCTCTGCACCGAGGTCGGCACCAAAGCCGGCTTCCGTAATAGTATAATCACCAAAGGTCATCGCCATCTTAGTTGCAAGGATAGAATTGCATCCGTGGGCAATATTGGCAAACGGGCCTCCGTGTACAAAAGCAGCCGTATGCTCGGTGGTCTGCACCAAATTAGGTGAAAGAGCATCTTTCAAAAGCACCGTGATTGCTCCCGCCACCCCTAAGTCTTTCACTGTGAAAGGCTTGTTATCGTATGTAAAGCCAAGCAGGATATTTTCAATACGACGGCGAAGATCATCTTCATCATTGGCAAGACAGAGAATCGCCATTATCTCTGATGCCGGAGTAATATCAAAACCCGACTCCTGAGTGATGCCGTTCGTTTTCGGCCCCAAACCGGTAACGATATAACGCAAAGAGCGGTCGTTGACGTCCAGTACTCTCTTCCACAACACTTCCTTCAAGCCGAAACCATTGTCGCGATTCTGATAAAGATAATTATCAAGCAAGGCAGAAATCATGTTGTGAGCAGAGGTTATTGCATGAAAGTCTCCCGTAAAATGAAGATTGATTTTATCCATAGGCAAGACTTGGGCATATCCTCCTCCGGCTGCTCCGCCTTTCATACCGAAACAAGGCCCCAATGAAGGTTCGCGCAAAGCAACGATGGCCTTCTTGCCAATCTTGTTCAACCCCAACGCCAACCCGATGGAGACGGTTGTTTTTCCGATACCGGCTTTGGTCGGAGTGATGGCAGTAACTAGAATCAGGTTATTCTTTTGTACCTTTTCCTCATCAATCTGGTTTTCGTCTACTTTGGCTATATATCGGCCATAATTACTAATGTGCTCAACAGGAATTCCGGTTTCGCGGGCTATCTGTTTAATCTTTGTCAGCTCAATGCTGCGTGCTATTTCAATATCCGATTTCATTTTTTTTATTTTAGGCGGCAAAGGTAATATAAATTGGTTACTTTTCAACTCTATTTTCGATTAAATCAAAGAGCGGAATACTATTAAACAGATAATCATGCCTTTTTGTTTTATCTTTATGTTTGCTTCCACCATTCCACAGACGTAAAATAACATTCCAACCAAATAGGAAAAGTACATGCATCTGTTATTCATTCCAACGGATGGTTAATATTTTCAGCTACAATTTGTCCGTCCAGCAATTGGATAACACGGTGTGCATACATCGCATCCCGTTGAGAATGGGTAACAATGACGATAGTAGTTCCTTGGTGGTTTAATTCGCTCAATAACTCCATTACTTCTATACCGTTCACCGAATCCAGATTTCCAGTAGGTTCATCGGCGAGAAGCAATTTACAATCCGTCACTACGGCACGAGCAATAGCTACACGTTGTTGCTGTCCACCAGACAGTTGCTGGGGATAATGGTTGACACGATGCAATAAGTTCACTTTTTCGAGAACTTTGTTTACTTTTTCTTTGCGTTTCCCGGCTTTAACCCCCATATAAATAAGGGGCAACTCCACGTTCTCATACACAGTGAGTTCGTCAATCAGGTTAAAACTCTGGAAAATAAAACCGAGATTGCCTTTCCGAAGAGCGGTAAGCTGGTTCTCGTTCATTTTCTCCACTTGCCTTCCCTCAAAAGAGTAAGAGCCGGAAGTGGGCGAATCAAGTGTACCCAAAATATTCAGCAGTGTTGACTTACCGCATCCCGAAGGCCCCATTATGGCAACAAATTCCCCTTGTTCTACCTGCAAAGTAACTTCGTTCAATGCCTTTGTCTGTACTTCTTCGGTAGTGAAGAGTTTTGTCAGTTTTTCAGTTTTAATCATAATCAGTTCAATATTTATTTGTTATTCATATTTCAAAATACGCATCGGCTTCAGGCGGATTATGCGCCACACTTGTTGAAAGACGGTAAGAAACGCAGTCAACATCAGCAACATGAAAGTAACTGCATATATCCACCAGGACAACGAAATGTGGAAAGCATATGTTTCCAACCAGCCGTCCATCAACACCGCTGATACAGGAATGCCGATGGCAGATGACAATACAATGAGTAGCATCAGTTCCTTAGTCAAGACAAAAAACAGACTGCTTTTATTGGCGCCAAGTACTTTACGGATACCCACTTCTTTCAAGCGCGACAAGGTTGAAAACAGTGTTACGACCCACAATCCGAGACAGGCAACAAACACAGTAAGTAAAGAAGCACAAGCAAATATCCAACCGAAATTACGGTCTGATTTATATAGGAAAGTGCTCAAATCATTCAAAAAGAAATAAGAGAATAAAGAAGTCGGAAAGTATTCACGATACAGCTGCCCAATTTCTGTCAAAGCACTATCTTCTCTTTCACCTGTCAGGCGGATTGAAATATAAGGAGTTGCAATAAACGGTACCCGTTCTTTCATAAAGAAGATAATGGGTTTGTATGCCACAGAAAGTGACTGCTGGTAATAGTTTCTCACCACCCCGATAATTTCAAGCGGATCAGGCACCACCTCCATTTTAACCTGTTGTCCCAATGCAGCTTCGGGCGATTCATAGCCTAACAGTCTAACAGCTTCCTCGTTGAGCACTATCCGGTTGAAATCACCACCAAAATCCTCAGAAAAATACCGCCCACATATCAGATCGGGCATATAGGCAAGCAGATAATCATAATCTACGGCAAACATCTGTATCAGTTTCACCTGCGAAGGATCGCTTCCATAGGGGCGATTGGTGAAGTAATTTGCCACCTCTACCCCAGGAACAGCCCCCGAAACAGTAACATGGCTTACATCCGCCCGCTGCTTCAGACGCTTGGTGAAACTTTCCATACGCAGTGCCAACCCCTCAGTAAATGAAGGATACTTAATGACCAACATATGTGAATGGAAACCAACAGAAGCCTCACTTTGCATATAACGAACCTGTCGGACTACTGTAAACATGCCGGCAATCAGGACAAAAGAAATCAGAAATTGAACCACAATCAGCACTTTCCTTATCCGGTTGCCGCGTTTGCCATGCAATAGTTTCCCCCTCATAATCTCTGACGGACGTATAGTAACCATCAGCCACGAAGGATAGAGCCCTACGACAAACGTACCGATAACAACAATTCCGGCTACAATCCCCCAAAAAGCGGGTAACATAAATATATCCGTCCCGAAGTTTTGCCCTGCCCAACGATAAACAAAAGGTAAAAGAAGTTCCAACCAACCAAAGGCTATCAGTGTAGCCAACAGATTCATAAAACCTGATTCAAAAAGCCCCTGGATGATAATCTGACGGCGCGAAGCGCCAAAAACCTTGCATAATCCGAACTCACGCCCGCGTTCCAGAAAACGCGCCACCGTCAGGTTCAAGGCATTTGCCCAGCCTATCAGTAGCAGGGCAACAGACATCACCGACAGGATAAAAACGGCAGCCCGACTCCCTTTCACTTCTTTCTCGTAGGCTTTTTGCGGAGTAAGGTGAATGTCCTCCAGCGGTATCAGTTCCACCGCCCAAGTCTTATGTTTCAGCGCATCGGTTTTATACTTATCGGATATGTTGAGGAAAGCCTCTTCGATCTCTGCCAGACGCTTTCCAGATATCAAGCGGACATAAGTATAAACCCCATGGATGTACCAAATGTCCTGCCGTTCTTTAGGAATCGTACTATATGAAAGTAAAAAATCGTATTGCAAATGAGAACGGACGGGCATATCCGCTATTACACCGGTTACTTCAAAATTTTGCTGCGATGAGGACGTACTGAAAGTCAATACTTTACCTATCGGATCTTCACCACCGAAATAGCGTTTTGCCGCACTTTCGGTCAGCACTATCGTATTAGGGCGTACCAATTGTCCGGCCTTATCTCCTTTGATTATCGGAAAATTGAATATTTCAAAAAAAGCAGGTTCGGTATAACAGTAATGTCCTTCGGCAAACCTCCTATCGAAATAATTCACCACTTGTTCGCGGTCTTGTGCCGTCACACGGACATACTTATCAATGCCGGCAATCTCGCGCTCCATTGTGGGCGCATGCCCGTAAGCTGTAGTCGCCCAATTATCTGTAAGCGTTTCGCCTTCATACAACCGACTTTCAACACGATATACACGCTCGGTATTGTGAAATGAATCGTAACTCAACTCCGACCATACATAAAGTATGATGAGCAGTGCTGTTGCAATACAAACAGACAATCCCATTATGTTTACCAGTACTAAAGATTTCTTAACTCGCTGGCCACGTATCACTTGCGAAAAGTAATTAATCATATTACAGACTTATTTTAATATTAATTTTTCATTATTACCAAACAATTCATATCCGGAAACAATCACCCGTTCCCCAGGTTTCAGTCCTTCAGTAACCTCATAGTATTGTGGGTTCTGCCGTCCGATACGGATAGGATGGCGAACAGCAAATTTACCACTTTCATCGACAACATACACCCATCGGCCTCCAGTTATCTGAAAAAAACCACCACGAGGAATCAGGACAGCCTTCACCGGATCACCCAACTGAAGATTGACATGATAAGTCTGCCCGGCACGGATATTCTCCGGGCGTCCTGTAGTAAAACGAAAATCAGTACGAAACTGCCCCTCTTTCACCTCTGGATATACTTTAGTCACTTCTAGTTTATAATTTTCACCGTCACGTGTGAAGTCGGCCGGCAACTTCTGAACCACTCGTTCTACATAATGTTCGTCAATCAATGCCTGTACTTTCAAGTCAGCAGTGATGATTTGCCCTATATGCTCGCCTGCCGCAATGGACTGCCCTATTTGGGCTTCAAGGTTTCCTACCTGCCCATCTATCGGTGCTTTTACCTTCAGATTCTCCAGCCGTTCACGCACCAAGGCAAGACTGCGTTTCATATTCAGTATATTCTCGTCAAGACTGGCGATCTGGGTCAAACGGAACAGGCTGTCCTGCCGGATGCGTTCGTCTAGTATAAGCAGTTGCTCACGAGCCGCCTCATATTCCTCGGTTGCCAACCGATAATCTTCACGAGCTATCAGTTGTTCTTCCAGCAAACGCTTGTATTGTTCGTAGCGTCGCCTTTTTGTAAGGAACTCTTTATGTATGCCGATACGTTCCTGTTTCAACCTCAGTCGTTCCTGTTCCATACTGATACGAGTATTTCGAAGCTCATTTTCCTGATAAGCAAGATCAGCTTCACTTTGCATGATGCCAATGTTAAGCAACGGATTGCTTAAACGAAGGATAGCATCCCCTTTTTTCACCATGGCCCCCTCCTCAAAAAGACGTTCCTCCACCCTTCCCCCTTCAATGGCATCCAGATAAATCATGCGACTGGGAAGTACCTGGCCGATGACACGGATATAGTCATTAAACTCACCTTCCTTGATAGTGACAATAGTTATCCGGTTCTTTTCCACTGCCATGGAAGAGCTGGTATCGCGAAAAAATAAATAAAGAATTAGTACTATTAAAAAAACGATGCCCACCCCACCGTAAATTTGTTTTGAGGTAAACCTTTTCTTGTGTTCTATTTGTGTATCCATATATTATTTTTATTAAAAACTTCCTGTCTGATAATAACTGGCCAAGCGCAAAGCCAACTCATACTGCAACCTTGCTCGCACTTGTTCTGCTTTTGCCGAAAGTAAACGATTGCGTGACTCCATCAACTGGAAGACCGAAACAAGCCCCTCCTCCCATTTACGTTCCATCTCTTTCAATACTTGTGTTTCGGTCTGTACTTGCAGCATAGCCTGCCGATGCTCCTCCAATCCTGCATGCAACGACAAAACAACTTGCTCCGTCCCAGTGCGCAAGTTATTTTTTTCCGCCTCAATACGATTACGCACACGTAATACGTTATTTTTTTTCTTTTTCAAAGAAGCGTAACGATCTAAACCGATAAATAAAGGGAACGAAACTCCCACACCTATATATTTATTCCAATGGTCGTGTATCTGGTGCAAGGAAAATAAAGAATTATAAAAATCAGACCCCCACGAAAAACGGGCATAAATAGTAGGACTGAGCTGTCCAAAAGCCACAGCCAACTCCTTACGCGCAGCCCGTTCCCACATTTCCATCTTCTTATAATCTGGCAATACGCGTGTGGACTGCAAATAGAGTTCTTCAGCATTTATCACAGGCAATGCCACCACACTATCTTTATCCGCACACACTACAGCTAATTCTTCGGACGCTTTCATCCCTATCAGGTCTTTTAAATAGAGAAGCGACATCTTCCGGTTCTTTGCATACGAACTGTAACGGGACACATCTCCCTGATAACGTGCTTTCACTTCTTGAAGATCGGAGGCAGACCGTAAGCCTAATGCCAAAAACATCTCGGTCTGCTTTAAATAGCGTTCGCCCAAATGTAATTGCTCTTCGGCCAACTGCAAAAGTTTTTCATCCAATATCACTTTATAATAAGCCTCAACCACTTGATAAGCCAACTCATTCTGTTTAGCCAGACGGCTCCACTCTTTTTCCTTTTGCACCAAACGGGTAAAGCGCAAACGGTTAATCCGCGTAAACCCTTCAAATAAAGAGAGGGTAACATCCATACCTATTGTTCCTTTGTTGTAAGAATCAGAAGTATACCTGTTAGTTCCAGGATCAATAGAACGGCCTATATGCCTGCCCACTTCTGCCTGTAAAGATACACTGGGCATAAACTTTCCCATAGCCGCCACATAATCTGTATGGGCTTCTTGCACCTCTATTTGTGTGTTTTTAAATTCGGGATTATGCCTCCAAGCATAGTGTATGCAATCATCTAACGTAGTCTGCCCACCTGCCGGCAAAACCAATCCGGACAATATATACGCAATTATCATTTTGTTTTTCATACTGTTTTTACTTTGATGGATACAGTAAAGCAAATGGTATGCCATAAACACCAAGCTATTAATTATCAACGATATACAAAATTGGAATTATCGGACACCGTCCATTTTTTAGACGGTACCGCGTCCAACTCATGGACACTCCCATTCCCTACAACCAGAACAAAGCTCGGTCATGGACAAACTTTTACAATGTATTTTAGGCCATAAATACCGACACTTCACTATGAAAGACTGAATTTAGAGGAGAAACTATTAAATAATCCTCCAAAAACGTCCAATTATTAGACACCTCATTTGCAGGAACAGGCAAAAGCAAATATCTTTATCCCCGAAAGCAAATTAATGATGGAAAAAGGAACTATTTTAATTGTAGACGATAATAAAGGAGTACTGGCTTCACTGGAACTTTTATTAGAAACAGAGTTCTGCGAAATTAAAACAGCCAGTAATCCTAACCAAATCATATCCATACTCAATACTTCGCCAATAGATGTCATCATTCTCGACATGAACTTTTCCGCTGGCATCAATAATGGCAACGAAGGCTTGTATTGGCTTAAACGCATCCGCGAAATCGCCCCTACCCTTCCTGTTGTAATGCTCACTGCCTACGGAGATGTGGAATTGGCCGTCAAAGCACTGAAGAATGAAGCCACCGACTTTTTACTGAAACCTTGGGATAATCAAACCCTTGTACGCAAAATAAAAGAAGCATTCGGCAACAGAAAGAAAAACAAAACTCCTTCCTCTATCCTAAACCATAAGCCACAAATGATTGTCGGACAATCGCCCGCCATGCAACAACTCATGAAAATGGTTATCAAAGTAGCACGCACTGATGCCAATATTCTTATCACCGGCGAAAACGGAACCGGAAAAGAAATGCTGGCACGCGAAATCCACCATCTTTCTTCCCGCCGGGAACAAGAGATGGTAACAATCGACATGGGAGCCATCAGTGAGTCACTGTTTGAAAGTGAACTTTTCGGGCACGAACGAGGAGCTTTTACCAATGCTTACGAAAGTCGCCCCGGAAAATTCGAGGCAGCTTCGGGAAGCACTCTCTTTATGGACGAAATCGGTAACTTGCCTTTAGGAATGCAAGCAAAATTGTTAACGGCATTACAAAACAGAAATATCACACGGATAGGTAGCAACAAAGTGATTCCCGTAGACATACGACTGATTTCAGCTACCAACCTTAATATTCAGGAGAGGATAGAATCCGGCCGCTTCCGTGAAGATTTGTTATACAGGCTGAATACCATCCATTTAGAACTTCCCCCTTTACGAGAACGCGGGAATGATATACTTTTATTTATAGATTACTTCATCCGCCGTTATGCCAACAAATACGAACGAAAAGACATTTCTTTGCATGAAAACGCATTAGAAAAGCTCCGTTCCTATCATTGGCCTGGTAACATCCGCGAGTTGCAACATTCCATTGAAAAAGCTATTATTCTATGTGAAGGCAACATAATCCGCCCCAAAGATATTTTTGTGAAACAGACATGGAGCCCCCAACTATCTACGGTTGTCCCCAACTTGGAAGAAGTGGAACGGCAAGCCATTGAAACAGCTATCCGGCAAAATGATGGTAACCTGACAGCAACGGCCGAGCAACTGGGTATCAGCCGCCAGACACTCTACAATAAAATTAAACGATTCAAACTCTGAGCTATTATGTCCTTCAGCCGTCATCTCTACACCGTCATCCTTTGTTATGTCCTTTTGATTTTAGGCGTAGCCGGAACTGGGTTGGTATTGGTCATCACCCACACCGGAATTATTATAGGATGCTTATTGATAACCATTTCCTTCTTTATAATCGGAGCCCTCGTAAAACGACTAAACAAATCTAATGCCAAACTCAGGCTCTTCTTCAATGCCATAGAAGACAAAGAAAACATGATACAGTTCAACGAGTATTCCGAGGACAAGGAGATGAATGCGCTCAGCCATTCTCTCAACCGCATAAACGAACTACTTGCCACTGCCAAATCCGACAGTCGAAAACAAGAAAAATTCTACTATTCTTTATTGGAAGAGATCCCAAGTGGTGTCATTGCATGGAATTCTGAAGGAAAAATCATACTGGCAAACAGTATGGCACTCTTGCTTTTAGGGTTTGAACAACTGATTTTCGTCCGCCAATTAAAACAGCGTTATCCCGAAATAAGAGACTTCCTTCAACAAAATAAGATACAAAAACCAGCTGTCATACATTCCATTGGCAAACGTCAGCTTTCGCTTTCCCTAAACTACATGAAACTGGAGTCGGAAACCATAACCCTGCTTGCCATCAAAGACATCAGCAATGAGTTGAGTGAGAAAGAAAGTGAATCATGGAGCAAACTAACACGCGTACTCACCCATGAAATCATGAATACCATAGCCCCCATTGTATCACTGGCACAAACACTTTCTGCCCGTCCCCAAACCGATGAAAAAATAACACGAGGCCTGAATGTAATACGTGAGCAAAGCGAACGATTAATGGAATTTACAGAATCTTACCGCCATCTTTCTTGTCTTCCTGAGCCTGTAAAAGAAACATTCTCGCTGACAACTGCACTTCATAACCTGGGGATACTCTTACAATCAGATTTCGAAATGGCACACATTCGGTTCACCCTGCGTAGCACTCCAAACGACATAACGGTTGAAGGAGACGAAAAACAACTTTCACAGGTTTTTCTGAACCTCCTTAAAAACAGCATCCAAGCCCTGGAAGGAGAAACTGAAGGGGAAATAGAAATCAACCTGACCCAATGCGAAAAATTGCGCATTCATATAACGGACAATGGGAAAGGGATTCCTATTGGACTACAAGAGAAAATCTTTGTACCATTCTTCACCACAAAAACAGAAGGAATGGGAATCGGCCTCAGCCTGTGCCAACAAATCATTAAAAAGCATGAAGGCAATTTCTACTTACAGGAAAGCCAAAAAGGAAAAACAGTTTTTGTCATAGAATGGCCGGATTCCCCCTGAAAACAAACTTCTAATATCATTAGATACCACTTTCTCCGATAACAGTTTTCACTCAAAGTATGGACAGGTATGTAATGCCCGCCCATACAAAAAAACTATTTTTTTACCCTCAGTTCATATAGGTCATGACGACGATCACGCAAATTACGCACACTGCCATAAGTATGCAATTCGTTCAGCAAGTCTAAATCTACATCCGATACAAGAATCATTTCTGTGTTCGGAGTAGCTTCCGCCCGTTTACCATCCGTCGGAAAAGCAAAATCACACGGAGTAAATACCCCCGATTGTGCATACTGAATGTCCATATTATGCACACGCGGCAAATTGCCCACGCTACCTGCAATAGCGACAAAGCACTCATTCTCAATGGCACGCGCCTGCGCACAGACACGAACGCGTGAGTAACCATTTTGTGTATCCGTAAGGAAAGGCACAAATAGAATCTGCATACCCTGATCTGCCATAATACGTGACAATTCGGGGAACTCTACGTCATAACAAATCAAAATACCAATTTTGGCACAGTCTGTATCAAATGTCTTAACCATCTTGCCTCCTGTCAATCCCCAGCTTTTTATCTCATCTGGAGTGACATGCACCTTCTCATACATTTCATAGGTTCCGTCACGCCTCACGAGGAAACCAACATTATACAGTCCTCCGTCCTCCTTGACATAAGGCATACTGCCCGTGATGATATTAATATTATAACTGATAGCCAGATTAATGAAGCGGTCGCGAACTTCTTCCGTATATTGCGCCAGTCCGCGGATACTCTGCGCCTCGCCCAGATGGTTGAATTTTGCCATCAACGGTGCATTGAAATATTCGGGAAAGAGGACGAAATCACTCTTGTAATCAGATACCGCATCGACAAAAAACTCTACCTGTTCAAAGACATCATCCAACGTCTTGTAAGGTCGCATCTGCCATTGCACCAAACCTACCCTGACGGTAGTTTTCCTGTCTACATAATCCTCTGTAGGTTCTTGATAATAAATGTTATCCCATTGCAGCAGGGTGGCGCAATGCTTTGATTCCTCATCATTGGGAAGATAATTCTTCATCACACGCCGAACATGGAAATCATTGGATAACTGGAAAGTAAGTACCGGATCATAAATTTCCCGAGAACGCACCTTTTCAATATATTCTTTTGGACGCATATCGTCGGCATACTTATAATAATTAGGGATACGCCCTCCAAACATAATTGCTTTAAGATTCAGCTTCTCGCACAACTCCTTACGGTATTCATACATACGTCGCGCCAAACGCAGCCCCCGATACTCCGGATGGATAAACACTTCTATGCCATAGAGGATATTGCCATCGGGCTTATGGGTGCAGAATGTTTCATTCCCCGTGACTTTAGCATAAGTGTGATCGCCTTTCACCATATCATAATCGACAATGATGGAGAGGGCACAACCCACTATTTTATCGTCTACTACTGTTACTACTTGCCCTTCGGGGAAAATCCCGATTAGCGTTTTAATTTGCTCATGTGTCCAGAAAACATCTTTATCCGCATAAACTCGTGTGAATGACTGTGATAACTGGGCATAATCTTCGATCTGTAAATTTCGGACCTCTACTTTGTTGATTTTGTGCATCGGTTCCATAACATTTCTTTTTATACCTTAAAATTGGAAGCAAAGTTATAAACAAAAAGACAAAAACCGATGAGAAACGGCTTTTATTTCTGTTTTTACTTAAATGTCGCCTACACCTAAATTATAATAAAGGAGTAAGTGAGGCATATCCCGACTATCTGAATTGGACTTCAACCTCCGGTCATCATATAAATTGGCTCGACAAACAGAACTCAGCCTACATATATTGATAGGGATTTAAAAACTTTTCATTACCTTTGGAGCGTTAACCCTATAACAAACAAAAAAACAAACAACATGCTATGAATAAAGAACTAGAAATGAATCCCAACCAATTGGTAGCTTTTATCGGTAAGCCTTGTGCTGAATTCACTAAGGCTGATATTATACGCTATATCCAAGAAAACGGTATCCGTATGGTTAACTTTATGTATCCTGCAGGAGACGGACGCCTGAAAACACTTAATTTTGTAATCAACAATCTTGGATATCTGGACGCCATTCTCACATGTGGCGAACGAGTAGACGGTTCCAGCCTGTTCCCTTTTATCGAAGCCGGAAGCAGTGACCTCTATGTAATTCCACGTTTCCGTACAGCTTTCCTTGATCCATTTGCCGAAATACCAACTCTGTCCATGCTTTGCTCTTTCTTTAATAAGGATGGCGAACCATTGGAAAGTTCTCCTGAACATACATTGCAGAAGGCATGCAAAGCTTTTACCGATGTCACCGATATGGAATTTCAAGCAATGGGGGAACTGGAATATTATGTAATTGCCCCCGATAGTGGAATGTTTCCGGCAACCGACCAAAAAGGATACCATGAATCAGCTCCCTATGCCAAATTCAATGATTTCCGCACACAATGCATGGCTTATATTGCACAAGCCGGCGGACAAATCAAATACGGTCATTCCGAAGTTGGTAATTTCACCCTGAACGGCATGATATACGAACAAAATGAAATTGAATTTCTGCCTGTACGGGCTGAAGATGCCGCCGACCAACTAATGATTGCCAAATGGATTATCCGTAATCTGGCTTATAAGAATGGTTATGATATTACTTTTGCACCGAAAATCACTACCGGCAAAGCCGGTTCGGGACTGCATATCCATATGCGTATTATGAAAGACGGACAAAATCAGATGCTACACAATGGTGTATTATCGGATATAGCTCGCAAGGCCATTGCCGGAATGATGGTTGCCGCCCCCTCGATTACAGCTTTTGGCAATACGAACCCGACTTCTTATTTCAGATTGGTTCCGCATCAGGAAGCTCCTACAAATATTTGCTGGGGTGACCGTAACCGTTCGGTTCTAGTCCGGGTACCTTTGGGATGGGCAGCAAAAACAGATATGTGCATGACTGCAAATCCTTTGGAAAGCCAAAGCAATTATGATACCACCCAAAAGCAAACAGTGGAAATGCGTTCACCGGACGGCTCGGCCGATCTCTATCAATTAATAGCCGGACTAGCCGTGGCTTGCCGACATGGTTTCGAGTTGGAGAATGCATTGGACATAGCAGAAAAGACTTATGTAAACGTAAATATTCACCAAAAGGAAAATGCAGACAAACTAAAAGCACTGGCACAGCTTCCCGACAGTTGTACCGCTTCTGCCGAGTGCCTGCAACAGCAGCGTGAGATATTTGAAAAATACAATGTATTCAGCCCGGCCATGATTGACGGAATTATCAGCAAACTGCAAAGTTACAACGATAGAACCCTGCGTAGCGAACTGAAAGACAACCCTGAAGCGATGTTGGCTTTAGTAAACAGATATTTCCATTGCGGATAAAATTTGCCTAACAAACTTTTATAAATAATACTCAGAAAAAAGAACTTGCTCAAACGATGACGATAAACAGTCTTCTGCTTGAGCAAGTTTTATTTTATACAATCTGAATACTATCAGATTCGGTTATCGTGCCTTTTTAGTGATAACCTCAGGCAACGGAGCTTTTTCCACAGAAACAGTCCCTCCCAAGTTCCGCAAGTAATCAATAAAGACAACTGTCGGTTCAAGATTCAAATCATTAAATTCCTTGACCGGTTTCTGAAAGAGTCCTGCATCATAACCATCTCCACCGTCAGTAATAAAAGAATCCAGCACAACAATACATTTCCCTGTATCCTTTATCTTTTTTCCTGTAATCAAATCAGTAACAGAAGTAACGGTCACTCCATCCGATGCCAAATCAAGTGCCAAATGAGATGTCTGCAAGAAGCCATTCTTATTAACACGCCCATCAGTCAACAATTTCTTCAACTCTTTACCAGAGAAATGGAACGCAAGCAAATGTCCTTGGAAGGGTAACACATTTCCTGCACGCAACTTCGTCACCTCCCCTTTCAATATACTTGCACGTAAACCACCGTAATGGTTTACCCCGACAACCGACAGCTTACTATATTTCTTCGATGCCTGAGAATGCTTACGGAAAGCATCCGCATAGGCCGCAGTCACATAAGCACCTACAGAAGTATAATCTCTTTTATTAATATTACGGTCATGGATTAAATCATTTTCAGCCGCAGTAAGCACCTCCTCAAAGCCATACTTGTCCATCTCCTTATTTACCAGCGAGTCAATAGCCGGATTCCCCTCTCCTGCTACCCGAATCGTGTCTCCACCAATATACTGAATGACATACTTGCCTGCATCTTGTTTCACTTCAAAATTCAATTTTCCCAGATGAGTGCCATTCACGCCCGCTTGGACAATGGGAAGATGATTTACCTCAGCCAGCACCACTTTGTGCGAGTGACCGGAAATAATGGCATCCACACCTTCTACCCATGGAAGCCGCTTTGCATTTTCTTCTTCAATCACATCGGGATTGGACATGTCCGTGCCAATATGCATCAGCAACACCACCATATCCACTTTTCCATCCTTTTTAAGACCGGTTGCAACCTGAACACGTGCCGCCTCCACGGGATTTATAAAATCAAGCCCCTTAATATTTTCAGGACTTGTCTTGACTGCCGTATCTGTAGTTGTCAAACCAACAAAAGCGATTCTGATATTGCCGCCATTCTTAAGTGGCTGCACCACCACCTTGCAAGGTGCCAACCACTCCAGCGGAGCATGCCCTTCTTTTGCTACAATATTAGCTGCGATATAATCCATACATACTGCTGCCGTATCCACCAAGAAAGGTAACCCCCAGTCGAATTCATGATTTCCTATTGCCGACATTTTGACATCCATCTCTTTAAACATCTCCGGCAGTGGCTTTCCACGAGTGATTCTAGAGAAATAACTTCCACTAAAGTTATCCCCCACAGAAACAACAACAGTATTTTTATTCTTGGCTTTCTCTTCCAAAACCGCCTGGACCAATTCAGCAGCTCCGGGAACATTGCGGTCTTTCACAAATGCACCATGAAAATCATTGAATGACAAAAAAGAAACAGTATCAGCAACAGTCAAATCAAAATGATGTTCTCCCCCATGAACTTGCCCGAATACGACGAATGGCAAACTAATTAACAGGCCACAACATAAAGCAACCTTTCTCAAAAATGTTCTGTTCATAATAAATATATTAATAGATTTCCTTTTCAGAGGAACAAAGATAGGAATTGTTTCGCCAACACCAATATTTCATCGACAAATTCGGTATGCTGCCTAAAAAAGGCCAACGTATTTCTACATTGACCTTCTCTCTTAGAGCGGAAAACGAGACTCGAACTCGCGACCCTAACCTTGGCAAGGTTATGCTCTACCAACTGAGCTATTTCCGCAATTATTCATCTAATGGTGCCCAGAACAGGACTCGAACCTGCATGCCTCTCGACACACGCACCTGAAACGTGCGCGTCTACCATTCCGCCACCTGGGCTTTTCGTGAGCGGAAAACGAGACTCGAACTCGCGACCCTAACCTTGGCAAGGTTATGCTCTACCAACTGAGCTATTTCCGCAAATATCTATTTTTTGGTGAAGGAAATGAGACTCGAACTCACACGACATAACTGTCACCACCCCCTCAAAGTGGCGCGTCTACCAATTCCGCCATTCCTCCATCAACTAAGAAATTCTTGTGTAACAGTGCCCAGAACAGGACTCGAACCTGCATGCCTCTCGACACACGCACCTGAAACGTGCGCGTCTACCATTCCGCCACCTGGGCTTCTCTGTGTAACTCGCTTGTCACTACGCACAAGATTTCTTTCGTGAGCGGAAAACGAGACTCGAACTCGCGACCCTAACCTTGGCAAGGTTATGCTCTACCAACTGAGCTATTTCCGCAATTTCCGCTTTCGGTTTTGACTGACCAGCAGCTGTTTCCCGATTGCGGTTGCAAAGGTAGTGCTTTTTTCTAAACCTCCAAAACTTTTCCGTACTTTTTATAGTACACTCATTACATTATTTCACCAAATTCCTCATTATCAATACAAATTGGAATTAATTTTTTCTTATATATCACGACATACGGTCCCTATAATCTTCATATCCGAAATGCTTATATACCTCCAAGGTATCATTTGTATGCCAAATGGCAATGGAAGGATGATGAATTCCATTGAACATATTTGTCTTTACCATGGTATAATGAATCATATCTTCCAGCACGATTCGTTCTCCTATCTGTAAAGGATGGTCAAAACGCCAACTGCCCATATAGTCGCCGCTCAAACAACTGTTCCCGCCCAAACGGTAAATATACTCTTCCGGCTTGGCTGTTTTAACCGCTTCCGCCGGCAATGTTTCTGCTCCGCGTACGGTCGGCTGATAAGGCATTTCAAGACAATCGGGCATGTGACAGGTAAAACTGACATCAAGAATGGCTGTCTTAATTCCACGACTCTCAACAATATCAACCACCGAAGCCACAAGGGGACCGGTTTGCCAAGTGAAAGCGGAGCCCGGTTCCAAAATAATGTCCAAATGAGGATAGCGTACTTTCAGGCCCTTGAGGAGAGCCACAAGATGGTCTGTATCATAATCCTTACGTGTCATCAAGTGTCCCCCACCCAGATTCAACCATTTTATTTGGGGAAACCAGCGGGAAAACTTAGCCTCGATATGTTCCAGCGTATGCTCCAGCTCATAAGAACCGGATTCGCAATGGCAGTGGCAATGAAAACCCTCAATGCCGGCCGGCAATGTTTCAGGCAACAAATCGGCTGTCACTCCGAAACGGGTGCCGGGAGCGCATGGGTTGTAAAGTTCCACTTCCACTTCCGAATATTCGGGATTGATGCGAATGCCACAGGAAATCTTATCCCCATTCGCCTCAACCATCGGATAAAAACGACGGAACTGATTGAAAGAATTGAATGTAATATGACTGCTGAACTGCATGATGGCAGGAAAGTCCGTTTCTGTATACGCAGGAGAATAAGTATGTGCCTTGCTCCCAAATTCTTCATAGGCCAAACGCGCTTCATACACCGAACTGGCAGTAGTATAACGGATATATTCCCTGAAAATGGGGAACGACTTCCACATGGCAAAGGATTTAAAAGCTAGAATAATCTCTACTCCGGCCTTGTCAGCAACGTTTTTTATCAAACTCAGATTCTTTCTGAGCAAACTTTCATCCATCACATAGCATGGAGACGGTATTTTATCTATATCTATCATATTTATTAATGTCTTTACTATATTAAAACTACTATCCTACCACCTTAAACCGTGCAAACTTCAATAACAATTGTTTTTCTCCCGCATTACGGAAACGTACGGTCGCTTTACTGTTTTCTCCGGTTCCTTCTATTTTTATCACATCACCGATACCGAAACGCTCATGCTCTATCACCTGACCGGCCTGCACATTGACAGGCAATGAGGCTGATGTTGGCGACTTCACACTCGTCGCTGCTCCTACCTTCGTCAAGTTGCGCGGCACCGTAGGGCGAATCATTTCCACTTTCGGCTTCCCCCCCAACTGCAAGCGTTCATTCTGCTCACGGCGGAAACGCCCGGCCCCTTCGTCTATTCTTCTTGCCATTTGCTCTTCTTGAGGCAACTGCAAGAAATGCACATCAATGTCTTTCAAAAAACGGCTCGGACTGCTGAATTCCATCTTTCCGTATTTAAAACGGCTTTTGGCAAAAGAAAGATAACAATGCTCTTCGGCACGGGTTATCGCGACATAGAACAAGCGGCGTTCTTCTTCCAGTTCCTTATATGAATTAAGCGACAATGCACTGGGAAACAAGTTTTCTTCCAACCCCACCACAAACACATTTTTAAACTCCAATCCTTTGGCAGAATGGATGGTCATCAACGTTACTTTCTCAGCATCCCCTTCCTTATCGCTGTCCTGATCTGTCAGCAGAGATACTTCCGACAAGAAATCCGTCAAGCGGACATTTTCATTACCCTCCTCCTCGCGTGTAGCACAAAAATCATGCATACCATTTATCAGCTCCTCTATATTCTCCTGCCGGCTCAAATTCTCAGGGTCATTACTCTGGTAAATTTCATTCATAATGCCCGATTGACGCACAATCAGCGTACCGGCCTCATACGCGTTCTTTTCCGCCGCCTCTCTTATAAAATTCTCTATCACTTCACGAAAGCCCTGCAACTTGGCATGTGTACCTTTATTAACAGACACTCCATAAGTCAAAGGCTCCTCCAATACTTTCCAGAGGCTGACATGATTCTGCGTAGCGGCATCTATAATCTTGTTCAACGTAGTGTCCCCTATTCCTCGTGCCGGATAATTTACCACTCGCTTGAAAGCCTCTTCATCATTCGGATTGACAGCCAGACGAAAATAAGAAATAATATCCTTTATTTCCTTACGTTGATAGAACGATAGCCCTCCATAGATTTTATAAGGCAAGTTATGCTTACGCAAGGCCTCTTCAAAAATACGGCTTTGAGCATTGGTACGATACAGAATGGCAAAATCATTGTATGAATAATGTTCGCGTGAGCGAAGCCTCAGTATTTGGTTGGCAACAATCTCACCCTCTTCCACATCACTATATGCATTAAACACTCCGATAGGTTCCCCTTTCGCCTTTTCGGAAAACACTTCTTTGCGAATTTGTTCACTATTCTTCTCTATCAGACTGTTGGCAGCGCAAACAATGGTTTGAGTAGAACGGTAGTTCTGCTCAAGTTTAAAGAGTTTGGCACCTTTATAGAGTTGTGTGAACTTCAGGATATTATCAATATTTGCACCCCGGAAAGAGTAAATGCTTTGTGCATCATCGCCCACCACGCAGACATGCTGATGCTCTTTTGTAAGCTGGAGAACGATACTATGCTGCGCAAAATTGGTATCCTGATACTCGTCTACCAATACATAACGGAATTGTCCGGCATATTTCTGACGAATCTCAGGATGGTCGCGGAACAATAGATAAGTGTAGACCAACAAATCGTCAAAGTCCATCGCATCACTCTGCCGGCAACGCTCCCAATAGCGATGATAGATATCGCGTGTAGCCGGCACTTTGGCATTCACATCATTCTGATAAAGATCCGCATTCGATGCATACGCATCCGGTAATACCAAATGATTCTTTGCATTACTGATGCGTGACTGAATCATTCCCGGCTTGTATGTCTTATCATCCAAATGCATCTCTTTTACTATAGACTTTATCAGGCTCTTTGAATCCGAAGAATCATAAATAGTGAAATTGGAGGTAAAGCCGATGACGTGTGCCTCCGACCGCAGAATGCGCGAAAAGATGGAATGAAAAGTCCCCATCCATAAGTAGCGGGCCTCTTCACCCACCCGGCGGGCGATGCGTTCCTTCATTTCACGGGCAGCCTTGTTGGTAAATGTCAATGCCAGAATAGACCACGGCTGATATCCTTGCTCTAACAAATAAGCTATTTTATAAGTCAGCACACGAGTCTTTCCCGACCCTGCTCCGGCAATAACCAAAGAGGGGCCGTCATTGTAAAGCACCGCATTGCGCTGGCTTTCATTAAGTTCTTCTAAATAATTTGTCATACGTTTCATCTTTCGCCCACAAAGATAGAGAAAGTTTAAGTTTATCTGAACATTTCGTGCAGCAATAATGTTGTTATAACAGAAGTTTAATTCAAAACTCGACTTGAAATGAATATTATATTAACAACTTTAATTTCTCTAGTTATGACTTACGAAATGCCAAAACTCCCGTATGCAAACAACGGGCTCGAACCTGTAATCAGCCAGGCCACTATAGATTACCATTATGGTAAGCACCTGCAAACTTATGTAAACAACCTTAACGCACTTGTACCGGGTACTGAATTCGAAGGCAAGAGTGTGGAAGAAATTGTAGCCACTGCCCCCGACGGAGGTATCTTCAACAACGCCGGACAAGTATTGAATCATACATTATATTTCCTTCAGTTTGCTCCGCAGCCCAACAAGCACGAGCCGTCAGGCAAACTGGCCGAGGCTATCAAGCGCGACTTCGGAAGCTTTGACAACTTCAAGAAAGAAATGAACAACGCTTCCACTACCCTGTTCGGTTCGGGATGGGCATGGCTTTCGGTCGACAAAGACGGTAAGCTGCATATCACTAAAGAAGCGAACGGCAGCAACCCGCTGCGCCACGGATTGAAACCACTACTGGGCTTCGACGTTTGGGAACATGCCTATTATCTGGATTACCAGAACCGCCGTGCCGACCACGTGAATAAGTTGTGGGAAATCATTGATTGGGATGCAGTGGAAAAACGTATGTAAAAGGCCACACTAGTTACACATTAATTATAAAAATAGGAGTGCGTTAAAACTAAACCGGCCTATCCAATCGTCAGCTGCAGGGGCAGGGTTTGCCTGCCCGAAGACACAAAGTAAACTGTTTTCGGGCGAGCGAACCTTGCCCCTGCGAACTTAACGACAGCATTATCCACGTTTCGATACACCCTCATCTTTCTTTGCTATTCCCTTTTATAGTAACACAGGGAAAAAAAATCCACTGATTTATAGCATTATTCATTTCTTTTCCTATATCTTTGTGACCGTAAAAACAAAGGGGTGCCCCACGGATAACGATGAATGGGCTGAGATTATACCCTGTGAACCTGATGCGGTTAGTACCGACGAAGGGATTGTTACTTCTTGCCTATACATCCTCCGGCTTAAAAGCAACTCTTTGTATTTACATACAAATTCATAAACTCCTAACTTATGAAACTGAAAGTAAACAGCAAAGAAACAGAAGTGAAGGACGGATGCACCGTTGCCGAACTTGCCTCACAGTTGGCATTGCCCGAGAAAGGTATAGCCATCGCCGTAAACAACAAGATGACTCCCCGCACAGAGTGGAACGAACGCATATTGCAACCCAATGACAGTTTGGTAGTGATTAAAGCTGCCTGTGGAGGATAAGGCCGATGGAACTTCAATTCATTACACATTTCACCGATACTTATTCCTATTATGATTCGGCACGCATGGCTCTCGAAGGCGGTTGCCGCTGGATTCAGCTACGCATGAAAGATACTCCTGTCAGCGAGGTGGAACGCGAAGCGCTGCGTCTGCAACCTTTATGCAAGGACTACGGTGCCACCTTTATCATAGACGACCACGTGGAGTTAGTCAAGAAAATCCATGCCGATGGCGTACATCTGGGGAAAAAAGACATGCCCATAGCCGAGGCCCGGAATATATTGGGAAAAGAATTTATCATAGGAGGCACCGCCAATACATTCGACGATGTAAAGATGCACTATGCAGCCGGGGCTGATTACATCGGCTGCGGCCCGTTCCGTTTCACCACAACCAAAAAGAATCTTTCGCCGGTGTTGGGTCTGGAGGGTTATCGCTCCATTGTGACACAAATGAGAGAGGCCGGTATTCATCTGCCCATTGTTGCCATCGGAGGCATAACTTTCGAGGATATTCCTTCTATCATGGCAACCGGTGTCACAGGAGTCGCCCTTAGCGGAACGATTCTGCGTGCAGACAACCCCATAGAAGAGACAAGACGAATCATAAATATCGAAAAGATAAACAACAAATAAACTATAACTACAATGAAGAAACTCATCATTGCCGGAAAAGAATTTGACTCCCGCTTATTTTTGGGAACCGGCAAATTCTATTCAAACACCATCATGGAAGAATCTATCCTGGCATCAGGATGCGAAATGGTGACAGTAGCCATGAAACGTATCGAGCTCGATAATAAAGAAGACGATATGCTGAAACATATCATTCATCCGCATATCCAGTTATTACCCAACACTTCGGGGGTACGCACCGCCGAAGAAGCCGTTTTTGCCGCACAAATGGCACGTGAAGCATTCGGAACCAACTGGCTGAAACTTGAAATCCACCCCGACCCGCGTTACTTGCTGCCGGATTCCACAGAAACACTGAAAGCTACCGAAGAACTGGTGAAACTGGGTTTTGTCGTATTACCTTACTGTCAGGCAGACCCCACTCTGTGCAAACGTCTGGAAGAAGCCGGTGCCGCAACCGTCATGCCTCTTGCAGCTCCCATCGGTACCAATAAAGGCTTACAGACACGTGATTTCCTGCGCATCATCATCGAGCAATCCTCTGTCCCTGTGGTAGTGGATGCCGGAATCGGTGCTCCAAGCCATGCTGCCGAAGCGATGGAGATGGGGGCAGACGCCTGTCTGGTCAATACAGCCATTGCCGTTGCCGGAAATCCGGTGGAAATGGCAACCGCATTTAAAGAAGCTGTCATCGCCGGCCGCCGTGCATACGAAGCCGGATTGGGTATTGTCGGGCAAAACTTGGTTGCCTCCGCTTCATCACCTTTAACTTCATTTTTAGATTAAAATAAGAATATGATGGACAAAGAACAAGATAAAAAGGCATACGCTCACGCCGAGAAAGCATACATGCAAGGAACCCTGTTTCCCTACATCAAAGTAGGTATGCAAAAGGTAAACCTCACTCCCACCGTCAACATTGTGAACGGTGAGAAAATGACAACACCCAACAATCCTGTCTACATCTATGACACCAGCGGTCCCTTCAGTGACCCTGATATTGAGATAGATTTGAAAAAAGGGCTCCCCCGTATGCGTGAAAGCTGGATTACCGGACGCGGCGATGTGGAACAACTTCCTTCCATTACAAGCGAATACGGAAAAATGCGCCGCGACGATAAAAGCCTGGACCATCTACGCTTTGAGCATATCGCTTTGCCCTATCGCGCCAAAGCAGGAAAAGCCATCACTCAAATGGCATACGCCAAAGCAGGTATCGTTACACCGGAAATGGAATATGTAGCTATCCGCGAGAACATGAATTGTAAGGAACTGGGAATTGAGACATACATCACTCCCGAATTCGTCCGCGACGAAATAGCTGCCGGACGCGCCGTACTTCCTGCCAACATCAACCATCCCGAAAGCGAACCGATGATTATCGGCCGCAACTTCCTTGTCAAGATTAACACGAACCTCGGAAATTCGGCCACCACCTCTTCTATAGACGAAGAAGTAGAAAAAGCGGTATGGAGCTGCAAATGGGGAGGCGACACACTGATGGACCTCTCGACAGGAGATAATATTCACGAGACACGTGAATGGATTGTCCGCAACTGTCCCGTACCCGTGGGTACTGTACCCATCTATCAGGCATTGGAAAAAGTAAACGGAAAAGTAGAAGACCTCAGTTGGGAGATTTATAAAGATACATTAATAGAGCAATGCGAACAGGGAGTGGACTACTTTACGATTCATGCCGGGATACGCCGACAGAACGTACACTTGGCAGACAAGCGGCTTTGCGGCATCGTGAGCCGTGGGGGAAGCATTATGAGCAAGTGGTGCCTGATGCACGACAAGGAAAGTTTCTTGTACGAACATTTCGACGACATCTGTGATATTCTGGCACAATATGATGTAGCCATATCCTTAGGTGACGGACTCCGCCCCGGCTGTATCCAGGATGCCAACGATGAAGCTCAGTTTGCCGAACTGGATACGATGGGCGAGCTTGTGCTTCGCGCATGGGACAAGAACGTACAGGCATTCATCGAAGGCCCGGGACATGTGCCTCTGCATAAGATTAAGGAAAACATGGAACGTCAGATTTCACATTGCCATAACGCACCGTTCTACACCCTCGGCCCATTGGTTACGGATATCGCTCCGGGCTATGACCACATCACTTCGGCTATCGGCGCAGCACAAATCGGTTGGCTGGGCACTGCCATGTTGTGTTATGTCACTCCGAAAGAACACCTCGGACTGCCCAACAAAGAGGATGTTCGCGTGGGCGTAATTACTTACAAGATAGCCGCTCATGCCGCAGATTTGGCAAAAGGCCATCCGGGTGCACAAATCCGTGACAATGCATTGAGCAAGGCACGATATGAATTCCGTTGGCGCGACCAGTTCCATTTGAGCCTCGACCCGGAGCGCGCGTTGGAATACTTCAATGAAGGGCGCCACACGGACGGTGAATATTGCACCATGTGCGGACCGAACTTCTGCGCCATGAAACTGAGCCGCGACCTGAAGAATGTAGAAGGCAAGGGATAAATCGTGTTCTCGTCCATCGTAGGGGCAGACCCATGTGTCTGCCCGAATGCATCCACAAATGCACCATTCGGGCGGACATTCGGGATGCATTCGGATAATTAATCGTCACAGAAAAAACAAATGGAAGAAGATTTCAAGAAAGCACTGGAAGGCGCTTTAGGAAGAAAATACATAGACAGCATAGTGGAACAGGTGATGGATTCACCTGCCCGCTTTGACAACCTCTATGCCCTCACCCGGCACGAAGACAAAAAGATAGCCTGGCGTGCTACATGGGCTTGCGAAAAACTGAGCATCCTCGCCCCTTCCCTGTTGATAAACAAAAGGGAAGAGCTGATGCAGCGAGCCATACAATGCCCTCATGACGGCATACGGCGGTTGCTATTGAACACGCTTCTTCATCTTCCTGTCTCCGAGCCCATTAATGTAGCTTTCTTCGACTTCTGTCTGAACGGAATGTTATCGCCTGCCGAAAGTGTAGCCGGACAAGCCGTATGTATGAAACTGGCATACACCATCTGCCTGAAAGAACCGCAACTGATGGGAGAACTGGAAGCATACTTGCAGAACATGGAACCGGAATACTATACAGCAGCCGTGCAATGCGCACGCAACAACATCCTAAAGAAAATAAGGAAATGAATAATCAGAAAATCAAGATGTATAATCCTGAAATCCATCACCGTCACAGTATACGCCTGAAAGAATACGATTATTCATCAGAAGGTTTGTATTTCATCACGGTTTGTGCACAGGACAAGAAGTGTATGTTTGGAAAGATTATAAATGGAGATATGTATTTGAATGAAGCAGGAAGGTTAGTAGAAAAGTGGTATTTAAAATTACAAGAAAAATACCCGGACATTATATGTATGGAACATATAATCATGCCCAATCATTTCCATTGCATCATCCGTATTGTAGGGGCGGGGTTTGCCCGCCCGAATGCATCCACCGGAACATCCGCACATATTGATAACGATGAAATGCCCTATGCGGAAAACAGGGCGGGCAAACCCCGCCCCTACGAGCCGACAATTGGTCAAATAATAGGTTTCTTTAAATATCAAACAACCAAAGAAATCGATTTGCCTATACGTTTGTGGCAACGCAACTATTACGAACACATCATCCGCAACCAGCATTCATACGAAGAAATATCGGATTATATCATCACCAACCCATTACGATGGGAGAAAGACCAATTATTCATTGAACAATAACAGAACAATAAAAAAAATAACTATCATGTTTTCAGAAGAACTTGAAAAAATAGATTGGGAGGAAACCACCAAAGCCATCTACTCCAAGACAGAGAGTGACGTGCTTCGCGCCCTCAGCAAAGAGCATTGCGACGTAGACGACTTTATGGCACTCATCTCTCCCGCAGCAGCAAAATACCTGGAGCCGATGGCACAACTAAGCAAGAAATACACTGAAGAACGTTTCGGCAAGACCATCTCCATGTTTATACCTCTATATATAACAAACTCCTGCACCAACTCATGTGTGTATTGCGGTTTCCATATCAGCAATCCGATGGCACGCACCATCCTCACCCCCGAGCAGATGGAAGATGAATACAAAGCAATCAAGAAACTCGGTCCGTTTGAAAACCTGCTGTTGGTAACCGGCGAGAATCCTGCCAAAGCCGGAGTCCCTTATCTTGCCAAAGCACTGGACATTGCCAAAAAATACTTCAGCAATCTGAAAATAGAAGTAATGCCCCTCAAAGCCGAAGAATATGCCGAACTGAAGGAACACGGACTGAATGGTGTCATCTGCTTTCAGGAGACTTACAACAAAGCCCGTTACAACGTATATCATCCGCGCGGAATGAAATCCAAGTTCGAATGGCGTGTCGACGGCTTCGACCGTATGGGGCAGGCAGGCGTTCACTCCATCGGTATGGGTGTCCTCATCGGACTGGAAGAGTGGCGCACCGACGTGACCATGATGGCCTACCACCTGCGCTATCTACAGAAAAAGTACTGGAAAACAAAATACAGTGTCAACTTCCCCCGTATGCGTCCGGCAGAGAACGGCGGCTTCCAGCCGAATGTCATCATGAACGACCGCGAACTGGCGCAACTCACTTTCGCCATGCGCATCTTCGACCATGATGTAGACATCTCCTATTCCACCCGCGAACCGGCACACATCCGCGATAACATGGCAGGACTGGGCGTCACCACCATGAGCGCCGAAAGCAAAACCGAACCGGGAGGCTACTATACGTATCCGCAAGCCTTGGAGCAATTCCATGTAAGCGACGAGCGTACGGCCGTAGAAGTGGAACGCGCACTGAAATCATTAGGACGAGAACCGGTATGGAAAGACTGGGACGCTTCCTTTGACCAATTCACGTTAACGCGATAAGCAATACAGACAGTATCAAACCTCCTCACACAGCCTTTCGATATAATCGTATCACCTTAGTGATGAAACTACATCACCCGGCAGATTCAATTATATCACTCTGGTGAGGAAATATAATCACTTGAATGAAACGATAAACGCGACCATAAGATATGGAAAGATACAACCGTCAAATCCTTCTCCCCGAACTGGGAGAAGGAGGACAACAGCGCCTCCAACGCGCCAAAGTCCTTATAGTCGGTGTAGGCGGGCTGGGCTCCCCCATCGCCTTATACCTGACAGGAGCCGGAGTGGGCACCATCGGACTAATGGACGATGACGTGGTAAGCATCAGCAACTTACAACGCCAGGTGCTCTATAGCGAAACCGAAGTAGGTATGCACAAGGCTACCCAAGCCAAGAAACGTCTCGAAGCCCTGAACAGCTCCATACGAATCAATGCCTACCCTCATCGGCTCACCATAGAGAATGCCGTCGAAATTATCAGCCAATACGACATCGTGGTCGACGGATGCGACAACTTCGCCACCCGCTACCTCATCAATGACACTTGCGTACAGTTGGGCAAGGTCTATGTATATGGTGCCATCCGCGCTTTCGATGGGCAAGTGTCTGTATTCAATTACCAAGGCGGCCCGAACTATCGCCACTTTTTTCCGGAGGAAGACGAAATGCTCTCCATGCCCCACCCGCCCAAAGGCGTACTTGGAGTGACCCCCGGCATGGTGGGATGCGCTGAGGCAACCGAAGTACTGAAAGTAATAGGCGGATATGGTGAAGTGCTAAGCGGCAAATTATGGGTTATCGACCTCATGACGATGGAGACGCACATCCTCTTCTTAGAAAAATAAAATCTTTTATGGTGCAAAGTATTGCTTTATCCATTTTTTATATTACCTTTGTAACCATAATAAACCCTTAATCTTCATTTGCCTGTGAAGGTCGACGAAGATTTTTTTATTTATAGCTTCTCCCCCAACCGTTAAATAAATACAGCAAACTACTAGGAATATTACATATTGATTACTATCTTTGCTTAGCAATTAATTGAAAAGTATGAAGTTAATTCTAATCACAACCCCCACATATTTTGTGGAGGAAGACAAGATAATCACGGCCCTGTTTGAGGAAGGACTGGACACACTCCATCTGCGCAAGCCCGACACAGCGCCCATGTTCGCCGAACGGCTGCTCACCTTGATTCCCGAACAGTACCATAAACGCATCGTGGTGCACGGACATTTCTATCTGAAGGATGAATATAAGTTGAAAGGCATTCACCTGAACGGCCGCAACCCCAATCCACCCGAAAACTATAAAGGGCATATCAGTTGCTCATGCCACTCTTTAGACGAAGCAAAGGAACACAAGCAAGCGTGTGACTATGTTTTTCTGAGTCCTGTATTCAACAGCATCTCCAAGATGAACTACAACTCCGCTTATACGGCCGAAGAACTTCGTGCCGCCGACAAAGCCGGCATTATCGACAAGAAAGTTATCGCACTGGGTGGCATTGATGTGGACAATATCTTAGAGGTAAAAGACTTCGGCTTTGGCGGAGCAGCCATCTTGGGCGCGTTGTGGAATAAGTTCGATACACGCTGCGACCGCGACTACCGATTGTTGATAGAACACTTCCGCAAACTGAAAAAGTTGGCGGATTAACTAAAAGCAAAGAGAAACAGAGAAAAGAAATGCATATTCTTGCCCGAAAAAAGGCGTTTAAAAGAATACGAATTAATTTTTAATGTTCGATTTTTAAATTCTAATTATAATATGTACCTTTGCACGCAAATTAACAAATAGGTAATATCTATTACAAAATGAGTAAAACATCTCCTTTTAAAGTATTCTCGGGAACAAACTCGAAATACCTTGCAGAAAAAATTTGCAACAGCCTCGGCTGCGAACTGGGAAACATGAACATTACACACTTTGCAGATGGTGAATTTGCTGTTTCCTTCGAAGAGTCAATTAGAGGTGCCCATGTATTCTTAGTGCAATCTACCTTTCCTAATTCTGACAACCTGATGGAACTGCTGCTGATGATTGACGCAGCAAAAAGAGCTTCTGCCAAAAGCATCGTAGCCGTTATCCCTTACTTCGGATGGGCTCGCCAAGACAGAAAAGACAAACCGCGTGTTTCTATCGGTGCCAAACTGGTGGCTGACTTGCTGAGTGTAGCAGGTATCGACCGTTTGATTACCATGGACTTGCACGCCGACCAGATTCAGGGTTTCTTCAACATTCCGGTAGACCACCTGTATGCATCAGGCATCTTCTTGCCCTACATTCAGTCGCTGAACCTTGAAAACCTTGTAATCGCCACTCCCGACGTGGGAGGTTCCAAGCGTGCCAGCACATACGCCAAATACCTTGATGTGCCTTTGGTATTGTGCAACAAGACTCGCGAAAGAGCAAACGTAGTGGCTACTATGCAGATTATCGGTGACGTGAAAGACAAAAATGTCATCTTGATTGACGACATGGTGGATACAGCCGGTACAATTACCAAAGCTGCCGATATCATGAAGGAAGCCGGAGCCATTTCTGTCCGCGCCATTGCTTCCCACTGTGTGATGTCCGGCCCTGCTTCCGAACGCGTTCAAAATTCCGGTTTGGAAGAAATGCTGTTTACAGACAGTATTCCTTATTCTAACCGTTGTGCCAAGGTGAAACAGCTGACTATCGCTGATATGTTTGCTGAAACAATTCGCCGCGTGATGAATAACGAGTCTATTTCAGACCAATATATTATCTAATTTCAGTAGATAAGAAGATAGAGAGAAACAGAGGGTTGTGTTAAAACGTGGATAATACTGTCGTTTAGTTCGTAGGGGCGAGGTTCGCTCGCCCGAAAACAGTTTGCTTTGTGTCTTCGGGTAGGCAGACCCTGCCCCTACAGCTGACGATGGGATATAGTTTTGACACACCCTCTGTTGTTTTTTATAAAATCCGTGAGCCCGGCATTTCACCGGCAGCAAGAAGGATTATCTCCTTTTGCGGTGTCTCCTGCGGCGACGTTGTGATTTCTCATATTGATAGCGCTGTATCCGTCTGTAAACCGTATACACCAGCATCACTCCGACCGATACAAATATCACGACCACAATTCCCAATCCAAGATTATCCCCTTTCACACGCGACCACATTTCCAACACCGCCTCCGTACGGTCACCCGAATCACGAATCATGGCACAACGTTCCACCACACGACGATCAGGATACTGCACCTTGTCAATCCGGACACTATCTGCTTCCGGACCAAAGAAATAGCTCAAATCGGAATAATAGTTCAGAGCCGTATCTATCTTCTCTTCCAATATTTCGGGAGTGGCAACAGAACTCACATAACCGCAGGCGTCCATATTGCGCAAAGCAACTTCAGGACGGCACAGGTAATTGATAAAATAACTGGCAGCCTTCACATTGCGGGCATACTTGGGAATCACCCAACCGTCATACCACACATTACTCCCCTCCTCAGGCACTTCATAATCCAAGTTTACTCCCACAGCATCGGCTTCTTCGATTGCCCATACTGCATCTCCACTCCAAGTCATGTTGAGCCATGCCTTGTTTTTAGTCATCATCTCCTTTCCAAAATCAGCTTCCCAACCGGCTATCAGAGGCTTCATGGCCTTCAAGTACTTCTCTACCGTATCGACAGATGCCTGTGAATAGTTGTTCATCAACTCTTCCACCGTCACCTTCCCCTCTTTCAAGTTTTCGCTGTTGGCATAGATAAGGGCTGTTCCGTAGGCATCACGGTAGCTCTCTTTCATCAAGATTTTATTCTTGTACTTGAGATTCCACAGACTCGCCCATGTCTTGGCATCTTCCGCAGGAACATGGTCTGTATTATACAGAAGTCCGGCCGTTCCCCACATATATCCGATGGCATAATCGGAAGCACGGCGCCCCGGCTGACTCAACTTATCCAACTGCTCGCGGATATAGGGAGACTCGTTATGCAAATAATTAGGAGTCTTACCAAAAGCTGTATCAATAGGCAGCAACAGGTTCTTCTTCAACATTCGCTCGATGATATACTCTGAAGGACATACCACATCAAAGTCCTCATGACCGCGTTCAATTTTGGTCAGCATGATTTCATTGATATCGAAGGTCTGATAAACGATACGGATGTCCTCACCCGTTTGCTCTTTATACCATTCGGGAAATTCGGCAAGCACATCTTCATCGATATAGTCTGCCCAATTGTATATCTTCAGCACATTTTCACGAGGTTCGCCCGTGTTGTAGCATCCCGTGAGTGAAAGTAACCCGCAGGCGCATGCCACTATCCATTTATTCATCTTTATCTTCATCTTCTTATGCCTCTTTTTTCTTGCTCGAACGGCGGTTGATTATGATAAGCAACACCAGCACCAATACAAATATAATGGTTGAAAGGGGACGAAGTTCGGGAGTAAGTCCGCCTTTCCGCGCATCGGCATAAATATAGGTAGACAGAGTCTCCAGTCCTTCATTGCCGATAGTGAACACGGTAACGGCAAAATCGTCGATAGACAGTGTGACTGCCAGCATGAAACCTGAAATCATCCCCGGAAGTATTTCGGGAATAATCACTTTGCGAAGCGCCTGCATGGGAGTTGCCCCCAAGTCAAGTGCCGCTTCATAAATATTCGGGTTCATCTGTTTGAGGCGCGGCAATACACTCAGAATCACGTATGGCGTGCAAAATGTAATGTGGGCCAACACCACAGTAGTGTATCCCTGAGGAATACCCAGTGAAACAAACAGCAGAAACAGCGAGATACCGATGATGATATCGCCGTTCAGAATAGGGATATTATTGACAAAGCTGATTGCCTTGCGCGAACGGGCACGCAGATTGAATATGCCGATGGCAGTGATACTTCCCAATAACGTGGAAACCGTTGCAGCTATCAGCGCGATGGTCAGTGTATTAATCAGGGCATTGGTCAACGAGTGATGAGTGCCTGTGGTGAACAGCGACGAATAAAGTTTCGTTGAGAATCCTGTCCAATTGCCCAACACCTTTGCCTCTGTAAAAGAATAAATCATAATGATAAAGATAGGGGCATAGAGCAATAATAACAGGAGCCACAGGTATCCCTGGCATAATATTTTCTTTACCATAAGCCACCTCCTTCATCATTGCCCTTGTCATCTGAGGCAAACAAAGTGGTAGCACCAATCAAGAACAGCATGATAAGTGAAAGCGCTGCCCCATAGTTCCACATACTGTTATTGATATTTTCCTGAATGGTAGTACCAAACAGCTTTATATTGTTCATTGTCAGCAATTCGGCAATTGCAAATGTCGAGATAGTGGGCATGAATACCATGAGAATACCACTCACAATGCCGGGCATAGACAATGGCAACACTGCCTTAAAGAACACCTGTACCGGATTGGCGCCCAAGTCTTGCGCTGCCTCCACATAACTTTTATCCAACTTCTGCAATGTGTTATAAATAGGATAAATCATAAAAGGCAGGAAGTTATACACCATGCCGAATATCAACGCTCCTTCGCCCAACGGCACATTCATAAAGTCGAAAAGCGCCACTGTCGCCAACGTACGAATCAGGATATTGACCCACATGGGAAGGATGAAGAGCACTACAATGGTTTGCGCATACTTCATTCGGGTCTGCGTCAGAATGTAAGCGGCAGGATAACCCAACAGAATGCACACGACCGTCGTAATAATGGCAACGCCAATGGAATAGACAAACGTATTGATGGCCTCCGGATGGGCAAAGAATTTAGCAAAATTACCGAAAGTAAAATGCCCGGCATCGTCCATAAATGCATAAACCACTATCAGAAGAAGCGGAAGAATAACAAATATCGCCGAAAATATCACGTAAGGGATAGTCCAACTCTTACGCGAGGACAAGAAGAATTGTATTGTTCTGAGCACCTCTTTTCTTTTTTATTAATCTACAATCTTTATTATTTTAATCTTTTCAGGCAGAATACTGATACCCACATGGTCACCATTGTCCCATACATCGTTGGTATCTACATAAATATCTTCACCCCAGTCCGATGCAACAGTGAGGTGGTAATGGTCGCCTTTGTAAAGGATAAAACGCACATCGCCGGTTAATGTTCCGTCTTCTTCATTGTCTTGCAGGATAATATCCTTAAATGCCACCACTACTTTTACTTTTTCACCCGGTTCGATGTCCTTCACAGGCAGACATTCAAAATGGCAGCCCAAGAAATCAACATGATTTTCGTCTACCATCTCTCCCTCGAAAGTATTGCATACGCGCTCTTTCTTCATGATATGGATGTCAAACGGTTTAACCAGCAGACCTACTTCCTGTCCCACATCAAAGTGATGGTAGTCCTGCACAATAAACTCATAACCGTTTGCCACAACAACCATCTCATAATGTACTCCCTTGAAGATGGAAGAAGTAACTGTACCCGTAATCTGTGCAGCATCCGAAAGAGGGAAAATGTACCAGTCCTCAGGCCGAACCACCACATCTACAGGCATATTCTCGCCAAAACCTTCGTCCACGCACTCAAACTCTACACCGGCAAAACGCACTAACTTGTCTTTTATCATTACGCCGTTCAGGATATTACTCTCTCCGATAAAATCGGCGACAAATGAGTTGATGGGTTCATTGTAGATATCTACAGGAGTACCTATCTGCTGAATGCGCCCCTCACTCATCACCACAATCGTATCACTCAGTGTGAGAGCTTCTTCCTGATCGTGTGTCACATACACAAAGGTGATTCCCAATGTTTTATGCATCTCCTTCAGTTCCATCTGCATATCTTTACGCATCTTCAGGTCAAGAGCTGCCAACGGTTCGTCGAGGAGCAATACTTCCGGTTCATTCACAATGGCACGGGCTATGGCCACACGTTGCTGCTGACCGCCTGAAAGCGAGTTGACATCACGATATTCATAATCGGTCATCCCCACCATCCGGAGGGCTGCCTTTACTTTCTTTTCAATGGTCTGTTTGGGAAGTTTCTTGAGTTTCAACCCGAACGCTATATTGTCATATACATTCAGATGTGGAAACAAGGCATACTTCTGAAATACGGTATTTACCGGCCTTTTATGTGGCGGAGTTTGTGTAATCTCCTGCCCTGCTATTCGGATTTCTCCTTCCGAAGCGGTCTGAAAACCGGCAATAAGGCGCAAAAGCGTAGTCTTTCCACATCCCGAAGGACCCAGAATCGTTACGAATTCTCCTTTTTTCACGTACAAGTTGATGTTATCCAATGCTATTTTATCGCCAAAAAACTTGGAAACATCCTTAACCTCAATTATATAATTAGACTGTTGCATACTACTTTTTGTAACTGGACGACGAACGCCTCTACATTTTCGCGCGCAAAGATAGAGAAATAATCATAATTATCGGCTATTTGACATGGGAATCTGACAGAAATGCAAATATACGCTTCCCAATCAGACTATCCGGAAACAATGACACAACTAAAAGTACTGTTTTCCTGATTCCGGTTCATTCTTCACAGGCGGACATTCGGGCAATATGAACCAGAATGTCGATCCTTCTCCCAGCTTAGATTTCACCCCTATCTTGCCTCCCATTGCTCTGATAATGCTGCTGCATATCGGAAGCCCCAAACCGGTGCCCTGTTTAAAGCTGTCCAATTGGACAAAACGCTCAAACACCTGACTTTGATTTTCTTCCGGAATACCGCAGCCGGTATCTGTCACATAGAAATATATTTCTTCCTTCCGCTTTTCATATCCCATAATAATGCTGCCCTGCGTGGTGAACTTAATGGCATTGGTCATCAAATTGGATACCACCTGAATCAACCGTTGGCGGTCTGTGCGTATCATGCAGTCGCCCACACTTGCCACACATTTTATCACAACATCAGGATTGGCGGCATTTCGCATTTGGAATATCTTTTCCAATTCATACATCATGGCATTGACATTTACATTGCTCCACACAAAATCCAATGTATCCGACTCAATCTTCGAGAGATCCAAAATGTCACCTATCAATTGCAAAAGTTGGTTGCTGTTCTGCTCAATAATTTGCTTGAAGCTATCAAAATCTTCTTTGTCTTCCGAAGTGACCAACAGATTGGCAAAACCTACAATCGCATTCAAAGGAGTACGAATCTCATGACTCATATTTGCCACAAAAGCAGACTTCAGCTTATCTGAACTTTCGGCTTTTTCTTTTGCCTCGCGCAACGCTTCTTCCGTTTTCTTCTGCTCATTGATATCGACATTTACTCCCAACAAAACGATGTTTCCATTATCAGGATCGAATGTCTGCTGAATAAGAAACTGCTTAATCCATCTGGGCTCACCGTTCACTATCAGATGAATATTCCTTTCCAAAGGCTTCACCTTTTCATGTCTGGCCTTCTCCACATACTCCGTAAACTCCTGTTGCCGGGATGTATCCGTATCTACATATTTCATGTGGGAAAAGATGGTATTCAAATCTATTTCAGAAGAGACTCCCAGGTTCTTGAGATATTCCGGTGTCACCAACTGCTCATTCTTCAACAAATTTATAGAAGAGAAACCGATGTTGGAGGCAGATGAAGCTGCACTAATCATCTCGCGGAAACTCTTGTTTTGCCGCAAGGTTTTGTGAATTAAGGTATTCTCTACCCAAATAATCAGGATATTCTCCACATTACCGGCCGCGTCTCTCAAATAGTTGACAATAAAACGAAAATAGTGCACATCTTTATGACGACTCTTTACATAAACCTGATTAATCAACTCATAATCGTATTTCACTTCGCCCGATACCGGAATGCCGGACTTCATCATCTCCTTAAACTCAGGATTGATGCAGGGATTGGTATAAATATTGAGCTGATTGACTGCGTCCCCCTTAGACTCCAACCCCATATAGTCTACATAAGCGTCATTCACCTCTATCAGTGTTCCTTCTTTATCGCAAATGGCACAACCTACAGTCACATTATCGAAGAAACAAAGAAATTTCTCATTGCTGTGCTTCAATGAAGATTCCAACGCTCGCTCCTCACTGATATCATGTACGGTCAATATCACATAATCATGACCGTTAAGCGACAGATACCGTCCCGAAACCATCATGCTGTATAGAGTGGCAGGAAGGGAAGATATCTGAATATCCATCGTAGTCTCGAAATTACTAAAACTGCCGTGATTCTTAAGCACTTCTCTTATCTTACTTCTTATCAAACAGTTGCGACACTTCTCATGCTTATTGCACGTAGCTGTTTCACGAGCATACCGACATTGCAAGATTTCTCCAAAACACTTCCAATCTTCCCGGCAAGGCATATTACAAACCGTATAATAATTGGTTTTAACGACATGGGAAGTTTTGTCTATCAAGAAAATAAATTCATGGGCATTATTCCAAATAGCAGCGTAGAATTGTTGGGCTAACTTTATTTCTTTCGCCATAGTTCTTTCCCTGATAGTGGTCCATACTAACAAAAGAAACAGGATAGTAATTAGTGCAAGACTGAATATTAACATTTCATAAATGGTATTTAGGCACAAAGATAACCATTTGAAACAAATGCACTCACATTATCTTGCAAAAAAACACATAATATTCTATATATTCTTAATGGACAGATGAAAATAAAAACTTTTTTTTCTCTTCTGTATTAATTAAGTAACTATCTTTGCGTCCAAATTATAATATCATCACAATGAAAAAATTAGTTTATTTATTGGCAGTAGGAAGCTTGGCTTTCACTGCATGTAACAATTCACCCGCTTACAAAGTATCGGGAACAGTAGAAGGTCTTGCCGACGGCGACACTATTTATTTGCAGGAATACAAGAATGGCGACTGGGTGAAACTGGATTCTACCACTGTAGCAGGAGGTGCTTTCACATTCACCGGAAGACAGGATACAGCAACAAACTGCTTTATCATTTATGCAAAAGACGGAAAACGTAACCGTGCCGACTTCTTCCTCGAAAACGGAAATATCACTGTAGCATTGGGCGAAGAAAACAAAATCGGCGGTACTGCAAACAATGATGTTTACCAGCAGTTTAAAGACAACTTCATCGCTATGAGCAAAGAAATGAACGATATGTATCGTAGCGCAATGGCTGATTCTACACTGACTGACGAACAGCGCGAAAATGTAATGAAAGAAATAGAAAAGAAGGACAGTATCGCCATGGATATGGTCTTTAATACTATCGAAGCTAACATTACGAATGCGGTAGGTATACAGTTGCTTCCTTCTTATGCTGCTGCATTCGATTTGGAAAAACAGAAATCTTTAGTTGAAAAAGTTCCCGCTCAGTTTGCCAACAATGACCGTATCGCAAAACTGAAGAAACATATTGAAACTGTAGAAAAAACTGCTGTTGGTCAGAAATACATTGATTTCTCTATGGATACTCCTGAAGGTCAAACAGTGAAGTTGTCTGATTTCATAAGCAAGAACAAATACACATTGATTGACTTCTGGGCCAGCTGGTGTGGACCTTGCCGCAAGGAAATGCCGAATGTAGTTGCCGCTTACAAGGAATTCAAGAATAAAGGTTTCGGTATCGTAGGCGTTTCTCTGGACAACAATCTGGATAAATGGAAAGAAGCTATCACCACTCTTGATATCACATGGCCGCAGATGTCTGATTTGCAAGGCTGGAACAATGCAGGCGCAAAACTGTATGGCGTAAATTCTATTCCTGCCACTGTTTTAGTTGACCAAGAAGGAACTATCGTTGCACGCAACCTGCGCGGCGAAGATATTAAAGCCAAATTAAGCGAGCTTTTAAAATAAGAGAAGAGCAATATCCTATAAACGGAAATGGAGTGTGTCAAAACTAAACCAGCCTATCCAATCGTCAGCTGTAGGGGCAGGATTTGCCTGCCCGAAGACACAAAGTAAACTGTTTTCGGGCGAGCGAACCTCGCCCCTACGAACGAAACGACAGCATTATCCACGTTTTGACACAACCCCTTTCTATTATAAGAGAAACAGCTTTCACACAGAATCCCCATGAATAGGACGTTTCAATATCCGTTTTGTGTGAAAGGAGATTACTCTTCCTTTTGGAACACACACAGTCTTTCACTGTACTAAATATAAAAGAGAGCCGTCCCCCCAACAGGAAACGGCTCTCTTATTATATTATCATGAAATCACTCTGAGAAACAGAGAGATACACTTACTTCAATGAATTATACGAACCAACGAACATAGCAGAAGTCCTGACGGTGAGGCAAATCTACATTCTTCGGGAACATACGGTATGATACCTTAAAGCTGCCGGAGTTAGAAAGACTATGTTTAACCTGGAATGTGTACAGATTACCTTCTTTCTTGATTACTTCCATCGGCTCTACAGAATAGATATGCTCTTTACCTTCTGCATTGGTGTAAGTAGTAACCAGTTCGATACCTACAGCATCATCCAGTCCCTTTTCGTCCACTACATAAGTTATAGTATATTCTTTTCCGGTCTCGATATTACCGCTAGCCAATTCTTCATTCTTTTCGCTGGAAACGATTTCAATAGAATCCCATAATTCTGCAACCTTTTCCTTCCATGCGGCAATTTCTTTTGCTTTAGCATAGTCGTTAGCTACCAATTCTTTGAAACGTTTAGCTTCTTTGGTATAGAACTTAGAATAGTAGTCATCCAACTGACGCTTCATAGTGTAATGAGGAGCTACCTGAGCAATAGAGTTCTTGATAGTCTTCACCCAACCTTCAGAATAACCCTTGCGGTTACGTGCATAATACAATGGCAGGATTTCATTTTCCAGAATACTGTAGATAGTAGCAGCATCCAACTGGTCTTGATGATCCTGATTCTGATAAGTACGTTTTTCTGTCAACGCCCATCCTGCACCTTCGCGGTAGCCTTCCAACCACCATCCGTCGAGTACAGAGAAGTTTACTACACCGTTCATCAAAGCTTTCTCACCTGATGTACCTGATGCTTCCAAAGGACGAGTCGGAGTATTCATCCAAATATCAACGCCAGAAACCAAACGACGAGCCAACTGCATATCGTAGTTTTCCAAGAAAATAATTTTGCCCAAGAACTCAGGACGACGAGAGATTTCTACAATCTTCTTAATCAATCCCTGACCTGCACCATCGTGCGGGTGAGCTTTACCTGCAAACAAGAACTGTACCGGATAGTCAGGGTTGTTCACAATCTTAGCCAAACGTTCAATATCAGTAAACAACAGATGTGCACGTTTGTAAGTGGCAAAACGACGAGCGAAACCAATCATCAAAGCATTCGGATTGATCTTTTCCATCAAAGAAACGATGCGTGAAGGATCACCCTGATTCTTCAACCAACTTTCACTGAACTGCTTGCGGATGTGGTCTACCAATTTATTCTTCAAAGCCTGACGAGTTGCCCAGATTTCTTCGTCAGCCACATTATATATAGCTTCCCAAATCTTTTCGTTAGACTGGTCTTCCATAAAGTTGGGAGCAAAATGCTTCGCATAGAGCTTTTTCCATTCTGTCGCACTCCAAGTAGGGAAATGAACACCATTGGTTACATAACCTACATGGCTTTCTTCGGGGAAATAGCCCTTCCAAATACCTGAGAACATTTCCTGAGATACTTTTCCGTGCAACCAACTCACACCGTTTACTTCCTGACAAGTGTTGCAAGCAAAAGTAGACATACAGAAACGCTCGCCGGCATCTCCCGGATTGATACGTCCCATATCCATCAAATCTTGCCAGCTGATACCCATACGTTGCGGATAACCGCCCATGTACTTGCCGAACAAACCTTCATCGAAGTAGTCATGACCGGCAGGCACCGGAGTATGAACCGTATAAAGAGAAGAAGAACGAACGACCTCCAAAGATTGGTCGAACGTCAAACCACCTTCTACATAGTCACACAGACGCTGAACGTTGCATAATGCAGCATGTCCTTCATTACAGTGATAAATATCTTTCTTGATACCTAATTTCTTCAGCATCAACACACCACCGATACCTAACAGTATTTCTTGCTTCAAACGGTTTTCCCAGTCACCACCATAAAGCTGATAAGTGATAGGACGGTCAAACTCGCTGTTCATTTCATTATCTGTATCCAACAGATACAAAGGAACACGACCTACATTGACTTTCCACACATAAGCATGAACGAAATAGTTCAGATAGGGAACATCGATAACCATCGGTTGTCCGTTGTCATCCAATACACGTTCGATAGGCAAACTACCGAAATTCTGAGCTTCGTATCCTGCTACCTGCTGTCCGTCCATCGAAAGGCTTTGAGTAAAATATCCATAGCGATACAAGAATCCGACACCACACATATCTACGTTGCTGTCTGATGCTTCTTTCAGGTAGTCACCTGCCAAGATACCCAAACCGCCCGAATAGATTTTCAGAACGTGTGTCAAACCATACTCCATACAAAAATAAGCTACAGAAGGGCGCTTGGCGTCGGGCTGCACATCCATATAAGCTCTGAACTTTGCATATACATCGTTCATGCGTTTCAGGATATTTTTATCCTTTGCCAGTTTTTCCAGTGTTTCATAGCTCAATCGTTCTAGAAGAACTACAGGATTTTGTCCAGCTTCCTTCCACAAAACAGGGTCTAAATCTCTAAACAACTCAGTTGCCTCGTAGTTCCATGCCCACCAGATGTTGCGTGCTAATTCTTCTAACTTTTTCAATTCCTCAGGAATGCGTGATTTTACAGTTACGTCTTTCCAAGTAGGAGTATTTGCATTACTAATCTTGATTTTCATGTCTCTCTAATTATATTAATATTATATTCAATTTTCAACCTAATAAAAGCCTTTTCTGTGCATTGCGTAATGCCACGTCATAAGCCTCATAATAATATTTAATAAAGTGCTTCCACAAAGCTTTTTCCGCAATGTCGGCAGCACGTTTACGTATCATCTTGATTTCAGCCTCAGTCATGCCGGAAAATACCGAAATATTATCTTTTATAACGTCTGCCACTTCAGAATAGTTGTAGTCCGAACGGTGAATCACTTTCACACCATCTTTCAGCTCACTATACGAACCCTTCAGTGAATTCACCCAAAGTCCGAAACCTGCCAAGTCAGTAGTGATTGTCGGCACATGGAAAGCAACACTTTCAAGCGGAGTATATCCCCATGGTTCATAATATGAAGGATAAACGCTCAAATCATGTCCCAATACCAAATCATAGTACTCCATATTAATAATGCCGTCTTTTCCATCCAAATAGCAGGGAACAAAGATAACCTTCACTTTATCGTTGGCAGAATTTGCCATTCCCAAATACTTCATCATGTCGAGCACCTGGTCGTGACTCATGTTATGCAACCAATGAGTAATAAACGGGCATTCCAACGGAGTAGTATAGTTTTTATTGCTCTTCAAACGTTCCATCAAATCTTCACGAGGGTCTCCCACCCATCCCGGAACATTGATAAATGCCAATACCTCCTTCTTCAGATTCTTGTCACGAGTCAATCGGTTCAAAGCTTCCAAATACACATTGATGCCTTTATTCTTAAATTCGTAACGTCCACTGGTGCCTAATATCAAAGTATCATCACTCAAATTTACTCCCAATAACTTATTAGCGAGATTCAACAGAGTGGCGCGTGCTTTCTTACGTTTAGCAGTAAAGGTACGTCCCTGTGGAACAAAATCATCCTCAAAACCATTCATTAAAATCACATCTGCCGGTTTCTCCAACAGTTCCTTACATTCATTATTAGTGATTTCACTGACAGTGGTAAAGCAATCCACATGATGTGCCGTTTGCTTTTCTATAGAGTGCTTGGCCTCCATATTAAGTTCACGTGCCATCTGATCACCATTGTAAGCAAATAAATAATCGTAAAGAGGTTTATTGTTACCGGCAATCGAGCGGCCGATAGAAGTAGCATGAGTAGTAAATATTGTTGCTATTTCGGGAACTGCCTTCTGTAGATAGAGTGCTCCCATACCTGTCATCCATTCGTGAGCCTGATAAATGACCTTATCATTTTCCGTCAGATTGAATCGGTAGAAACTTTCAACAGTTTTTCCTGCTGCATAAGAGAACATGGATGCTTCGTCATAATCTCCGTATGCATGAAGCGAATCCACTTGGAAATCTTCCCACATTTGTCCGTATATCTCATTCTTCTTTGAAAAGAACGGATAAAAATCCACTAATATAACTATGGGTTCTCCAGGGATATTCCAACGTCCGATACGGACTTTCAAACCATCGTTTTTCAAAGCATGTCCACGCCATGCCGCACACAAATTCTCATTCTCGATAAACAAGGGGTTCTCTTTTCCTGCCCACACATCCGGACCTATAAAAAACACTTTATCCTTGTAAATATCTTGCAGTGTTTTTGCTCTTGTTGACAACACTGTATAAATGCCCCCTACCTTATTACACACTTCCCAACTCGCTTCGAAGATATAACTGGGGGTTAATAGTTCTTTTGCCATCTATATACCTAATCTTATTTTCGAGTGCAAAGGTACACAATTTCAATGAGATAATAAAGTTTTTCCAGAACTTTGTTAGAAATTTCAGACTCACTTATTAACTTTTACCATTTCATATTTAACATTTATCACAAAGAAAGCTGATATAAGTAACAATAGTAAGTATTTTAATCAATTTATTCTCCTTTAGGACAAGAAAAAGGGCTATTTCCGTAAATATACGAAAACAGCCCCTTTTATTAAAGAACTAATCTGATTATGCAACCAATGCAGAACCCATCAAGAAGGTTGCAGCCAAAGCAACAATGGCATACAATTCGGGGAATACAGCTAAAATCAATGTATTACCGAATACATTGTGTCCCTGACCGATGGCAGCGATACCATTGGCACAAACTTGTCCCTGACGAATAGCAGAGAAGAGTGCTACAAGGCCCAAGGCGATTCCCGAACCAAGCACGGCAGCAGCCTGAATACCTGTAATAGCCGGAGTCAAAACACCGAAAATACTTTGAAACATGAAGTAACCGGCGAAACCATACAAACCTTGTGTACCGGGAAGTGCGGTCAACACCAAGAAGTTACCGAAAGCGCTGTCGTTCTTCTTTAATGCGCCGATAGATGCATTACCTGCTATAGTTACACCGTATGCACTACCTATACCTGATAAACCAACCATAATTGCGATGCCTATGTAGGCAATCAATAAATTCATTTCCATAATTCTTCTATTTTTTAATTTTTAAATTCTTTATTTATCAAACTCTTCCTAAAAGGAAAATTCCTTTTTATGTCATCCTGAACTTTACAAAGGATCTGCAAGCAAGTTTGCAAATTTTTCATCTCATTCAGAACAACAAGCTGAATAAATTTTAAACAGCTCTAATTTTTAAATGGCTTATATTCCTTGCCTCCACCTTCGTAACCCGAATTCTTGAAGAACTCTACAAAAGTAAGACGCATCGGGTGAACCATTGCACCCAGAATATTCATAAACATATTGATAGAGTGACCAATCAGGAAAATTAGTACCATCACTATCGGACCGGCAATAGCATTGTCGGGACTCATACCCGCAGCCAGGCTGTTAAACACACTGGCAAGAATACCGCCCGAAAGTCCTAATGCAAACAAACGCACATACGAAAGGATATCACCCAGCAAGCCGGTCGCCATATTGTAGGAATCCCACAAACCCAGACCGATGTTGAGGAAAATATTCTTTCCGGGACTGTTGAACAGGAAAATAAGCACTGCGGCTATACCCAGTATTACCAAATGGGCTGTTCCACCCATCGGCATCACATCACCCAAAAGGAATGCCAATGCCATACTTACCAGTACTATAATCCATCCGACTGTGGAAAGTGCATACTTAAATCCGAACTGGATTGTCTGATTAGCAGCTTTCAGTATCATACCAAAGATAATCTGTACCGCTCCCAAAATCAATGAAAGGTTGAACATCCACTGATTGTCAAGGAAGAACAAATCGCGCATCTTGTTAAAGAACGGAATATCGTTACCATACAGATTGAATCCGAAGAATGTCCCTGTCAGCATACCGCAGAAGAAGGTAGCGGCTCCCAATAACTGCACCAAAGTCAAAACAGACTTCATGGATGCACTGATGTTCTTCGCTACCATGCGATAAACAGTCACTCCCAATACCATGAACAGACCGTAACCCGAATCGCCCAGACACAGCCCGAAGAAGAGCATAAAGAAAGGGGCAAAGAATGGAGTCAAATCCAGTTCATTATATTTAGGAAGCATATACAACTTCATAATCGGTTCGAATAGACGGAAAAATCCTTTGTTATTGAGCTGAATGGGTACATTGTCTTCAGGAGTTGGATCAGCAACTTCAAAGTACACCTCCTGCCGGTTCAGGAACTTTGTGATTTCCGGAATCCGTGAAGCCGGCGCCCAGCCTTGCAGCAACATCAATTTGTTGTCCGCAGCCTGTTCCGTATTCAGCACAACTTTAGAAAATTCTATCTGCGAATGAACATTAGCCTGTGCAGCTTGCAAGGAAAGTAACTTCTCCCCTGCTATGGCAGTCAGCTTCTCGTCCACTTCCTTTATCTTTTGCTCCATGCCTTCGCACTTGGCAATGAGCCGGCTCAGTGACATTACGGGCAGTTTGGCTGTCTCCACTTCCAATTCGGGCAATGAACCTTTCTTAGTTATAGTGATAAAATAGATGCGTGAACCGATACGGTTGATCTCCGTAGCATGGTACGCTTCCAGCCATTCCTCATTAAAGTTTTTCTCTGAGCAGATATAGAAATTCACCTGATATCCAGCATCTTGTAATCTCGTAACTGATGCTGGGTCAAAGTCTCCCCATACTTCCAATGCGGCACGTTCCTTGTCACAAGCCTGCAACTGGTGTTGTAACTGCGTCTTTTCCAGTTGAAGGGCTTCCACTTCTTCCAGTGCTTTTTCTCCGCGAGCAACATCGCCTTTCTGCTCTTTCAGTTCGGCATTGAGTGCTTGCAGAAACTTTACTGTAGAAGTGTAGCGGTTGGACAGGCGGATGCTTTCCTGAAGTTCGGTGTTCTCCGGTGTTCCCTGTGCTTTTTCTGCCACGTGGATTACGCCCAAGTCACGGATGCTTTGCAGGAATTGTTCATATTCCTTATGATAGATAAGGAAAGTCAACTTCTTCATTTTTGTAATCATGCCTCTGCCTCCTTTCTTTTCTCTTGAATGGATTTCAAAATCTTCTGCGATGATTTGGACAGGTTCTCCTCGTCCTCCATAAATCGTTTAATTTTTCGCAGAGCATCCTGATATCCGGGTATCTGTACCTTCTCAAAAAGATTCACTTTTTGAGTGGTCTTTTTACGCGCATGTTCCAGTAGGTTCAGTTTGGCAAGCATAAATTCCCTTTCGATAGCGGTCTGTGCCAGCCCTTTCAACAAATGTATTCCGTCGGAATACCATTTCGGACTGTTGAACAGGCTATAGGGACGAATGTCAAAGTCTACGTTTTCCAACAACGGAACCCGTACACCGGCAATCTTCTTTATACCCAAATGAACGTCACTCACTTTTATTAATGAAGCATCAAACTCATTCCAAAGTGCGAACATGGCCTCGTATGCCTGAATTTGTTTTTCAAGCCTTTCCTCCAGCTCGGCAGCTTCGGTCTTGCATCTCTTTACTTCCATACGCAAGGCGCTTTCCTTATTCTTAATGATAGGAAGCGTGCGCACGCGGACCTTGAGTTGCTTCTCAAGCTGCTGTAGCGAGGTCTTGTTATATTGAAACTTTATTGCCATTTCGTTCTAACTTTTTATTTATCATCCGAAGGGCTTTTATTCTCCGAAACGATACTGCTATTACCTTTCTTTTGATAAATGAGTTCTATTTCTTCCAGTGTTCTTCTACCAGTTCTTTCTTGATGTTCACCTCTTCCGGCTTAAAGTACTTGCTGAACAATCCCCATGTAACATCCAGCATTTCAGTAGTATCCAGATTCACATCAATGGCCAGCAATTGGTTTGCGTAATCTTTGGCGAATGCCAAAGTACGTTCATCATAGTTAGTCAGGTCAAAACCGTTTTCCATCTTAGTCTTGGCATTGGCAGCATCGGCATATAGACGCACCGCAGCATTCATTACTTGTGGATGGTCTTTACGAGTCTTCTTACCACTCACCAACTGTTTCAAACGGGACAACGAACGGAATGGGTCAACAATAACCTTACCGATATCACTATCACGACGCAGGAACAACTGACCTTCGGTAATATAACCTGTATTATCAGGAACGGCATGTGTAATATCACCGCCACTCAGGGTAGTTACCGCAATGATAGTGATTGAACCGCCTGCAGGGAATTGAACCGCCTTCTCGTAAATCTTCGCCAAATCCGAATAAAGAGAACCCGGCATAGAGTCTTTGGACGGGATTTGGTCCATACGGTTGGACACGATAGCCAATGCATCGGCGTAGCTGGTCATATCGGTCAGCAACACCAATACTTTCTGGTTATGTTCTACTGCAAAATATTCGGCAGCCGTCAACGCCATATCCGGAATCAGCAGACGTTCTACCGGCGGATTTTCCGTGGTATTTACAAAGCTGATGATACGATCAAGCGCACCAGCGTTAGAGAATACATTTTTAAAGTACAGGTAGTCATCGTTTGTCATACCCATACCGCCCAGAATAATCTTGTCCGTTTCAGCACGCAATGCTACGTTTGCCATTACTTGATTGAACGGTTGGTCGGGATCGGCAAAGAAGGGGATCTTCTGTCCTGACACCAATGTATTGTTTAGGTCGATGCCGGCAATACCGGTTGCAATCAGTTCCGACGGTTGTTTACGACGAACCGGATTCACTGACGGACCACCGATAGGTACTTCCTGTCCTTCTATTTCCGGTCCCCCGTCAATCGGGTCACCGAAAGCATTGAAGAAACGTCCGGCCAACTGCTCGCTTACTTTCAGCGTAGGCGATTTACCCAAAAATACAACCTCGGCATTGGTGGGGATACCTTCCGTACCCTCGAATACCTGCAAGGTCACTTCATCGCCCATGATTTTTACCACCTGGGCCAACTTACCGTTTACCATAGCCAATTCATCATAGCCTACTCCTGACGCTTTCAGCGAACAAGTAGCCTTGGTAATCTGGCTAATCTTAGTATATATCTTTTGAAATGCTTTTGTTGCCATCTCTACTAATTATAAATTAAAGATTAAATATTAAAATCAGACGCTTCTCTCGGCAACCAACTCTTGCAACTGCTTCTTGAAATCTTCGTATTTCTCAGATTTATATTTCGAATAGTTCATCTGTTTGCAGATATTGATCATCTTCTTAAAGTAATCCATTACTTCAAGGAAGGTGTCAAACTTAAATTCCGTATGACAGATGTCGATGACCATGTTCAGGATATCTTCCTGACGTTCCATCGGGGTTACAGAGTCAATTTCATCGAAGGCATCCTGTTGCAGAATCACAAAGTCAATCAATTCCGATTTCCAGAAAATGACATGATATTCCACAGGTACACCGTCATCACCCAAGATATTAATCTGTTCGGCAATTTCCTTACCGCGCAGCAACCGGGTCTTGATTTCGTTTACCTTACCAATCCATTCACCGTTAATACGTTTTGCGATATAATCCTCAAATTCAGGATATTCCAAATACTTGGAATAAGAGTCAATCGGATTCACAGCCGGATAACGTTTTCTATCAGCACGTTCCTGCTCCAAAGCATAGAAACAACGGGCCACCTTCTTGGTATTTTCGGTTACAGGTTCCTTCAAGTTACCACCTGCCGGAGATACGGTACCGATAAAGGTGATAGAACCGCTCTCATTATTATTCAGATGCACATAGCCTGCACGTCCGTAGAAGTTGGAAATAATAGCTGAAATATCCATCGGGAAAGCGTCCGGGCCAGGCAATTCTTCCATACGGTTGGACATTTCACGCAATGCCTGCGCCCAACGGGAAGTGGAGTCTGCCATCAACAATACCTTCAGTCCCATGGCACGATAGTATTCTGCAATCGTCATGGCAGTGTACACAGATGCTTCGCGGGCAGCAACCGGCATGTTTGAAGTATTCGCGATGATAATGGTACGTTCCATCAATTTACGTCCCGTATGCGGGTCTACCAATTCGGGGAATTCTGTAAAAATTTCCACAACCTCATTTGCACGTTCGCCACAGGCAGCGATAATTACAATATCTGCTTCTGCCTGTTTAGAGATAGCATGCTGAAGCACAGTCTTACCGGTACCGAACGGACCGGGGATAAATCCCGTACCACCTTCTACAATCGGGTTTACGGTATCAATCACGCGCACACCGGTTTCCAGCAGTTTATAAGGACGCGGTTTTTCTTTATAATTAGTCATAGCCTTCTTCACCGGCCACTTCTGAATCATGTTCACAGGAATATCTTTTCCGTCTTTATCTGTCAGGACAACTACTGTATCTTCAATACTATATTCGCCTTCCTTTACAATAGATTTTACCTTATAAGTACCATCCAACTGGAATGGAACCATAATCTTCAACGGTTGGAAGTTTTCGTCTACCTGACCTAACCAAGCCGAAGGCCCTACTTCATCTCCCACTTTTACCAACGGAATGAAATGCCATTTCTTTTCCTTGTCCAACGGATAAGTATATTGTCCGCGTTTCAGGAAGACACCATCCATTTTGTCAAGATCGTTTTGCAGACCATCGTAGTTTTTAGACAACATACCCGGACCCAAAGTCACTTCAAGCATGTGTCCTGTAAATTCGGCTTCGGCACCCACTTTCAGTCCACGTGTACTTTCAAACACCTGCACATACACATTGCTGCCTACCACCTTAATAACCTCCGCCATCAACCGGTCGCCGCCTGTCAGAATGTAGCAAATTTCATTCTGAGCTACCGGCCCGTCAACGGTGAGAGTAACCATGTTGGCAATTACGCCACTAACAGTTCCTTTTGTTGCCATATATCTTTAATCTGTTTATTATCTGAATTCTTCGGGAATCTGTACCTCATCCTTCAGTTTGTCAATAATCTGACGGAACAATTCGCTTCCCTTTTCCTTATCCATAGAAATCCAACGGCCAATCATTTCCAGTTTCAATAAGAACACGAAAATCCGTTCTACCGTAAAATAGTTGAAGAAGACAGCGTCTTCCATCCAGTTCCATTTCAACAAATCTATCTTCTTTTCCCTTTCCACCAGTTCATCAATCTCGCTGATGCGTAGCACCGGTTCAAAATACTCCAGCATCTCGGTCAAGCCGAAATCGCGGGCATTCGAGGTGCGGACCATTTCGCTCACATCAGTCTTGCCCACTACCACCTGTGACACGTCCATCTTGTATTTACGTGCAGCCAGTGCAGCCAGTATATTATTGACATTCAGATTAAATTCAAACCAGGAAGAAACGAATTGATTACCGCAGTTCATGGCGTAAGCATAATAATATGCAGATAGCATATCCTCCGCACGATAGAGTTCTTCGGCAGGAAGAGTCAGATAAGCAGTAATAAATTCATAAAGGTAAGATGGATATTTCTTATCCGGAGCATCGCCTTCACGTACCGAACTAATAAGTGCCAGTAACTCATCCGCGGAGTAATTTCCATCGGCATCGGTCACTGCTTCTTTATCTTTCAGCAGTTTCAGCAAATTAGCATTATCGAATTTTAGATAAAACAAGTCAATTAGTTTTCTATCCTTTTCCGATAATTCCGGGTATAATTCCGATTTAAAATTGGCGACCGTATAGTTCAGCTTACCATCTTCCAATGAAAGATCCGGTAAACCGGCTACCAGGCAATAATAATTTGTCATAGTCACGTTTTAAAACAACATTTCTACTAATTGAGGACGGAGGAAGTCTTTGAAGTAGTTTTCAAATTCCTCTTCACCGAAGTTTACTTTGTAAGAACCATCAGCCGGTGAAATCGTGAAAAGAGCTTTAGTACCGTTCACTTGATCTATTTTAACTCCTTTGTCCAACAAAGCTTTGGCATTTGCAGCAAAATATTTTTTAAGTCCTTCAGCGTCTGCAGTAGAGATAACGATAGGCTCGTTGGCAGACCATTGAGTAGCTAAGGAAACGATAAATTTATTCAGATATTCCTTGTCGGCCACAAAATCTTTTACTGCTTTACTTACTACCTCATTTGTCAGTAAAGTAGTAATTTCGGTTTTCAATGCATTCACTGCTTGTCCGGCAAACAATTTAATTTCTGATCGTGTATTTTCGGCTGTTTCTGTTGCCGATTTACGAGCGGCTGCAACAATAGATTCAGCTTCTTTACGAGCATCCTCTACAATCTTCGCTGCTTCTTCGCGAGCGTTACTGACAAGTCGCTGTGCTTCTTCGTTTCCTTTTTCCACACCTTCGCGATAAATCTTATCGGTAAGCTCCTGAATTTTATTTTCCATATTCTTAGAAGATATTTTTTTGAGTTTAACACTTTCTTTCTTCAATAATTTCAAAAAGAATAGCCCAAAAGTACAAAATTCAATGATAGAAAAAGAATTTAATGATAGAATTTACACTAAAAGTACTGCAAAAAGAGAAAAATATACCACATTCATGTTACATAACATAATCTCTCTGCTAAGTAGATTAGTAAATTATTAGAGAAAAGGATATTTTTCATTCCCTTTGATAAAGAAAAGGGTGTATGAAAATCATAGACTAAATATATTCGCGAATGCTGCTGCCTCTCGCTTGCTCCTCTCAAGAAAGAATGAAGCCACGTTCAACTATGGATAATCATAATCATGGATCAATCCGAAAGCCCTGTGGGTGATAAACGTGAACTATGAGTTACAATTGCTGGTATCAAATCAAGCGATCGTCTGATATACTTAATTTATAATGCCTTAAAAGAATCTGCATTCTTACATTGTAAGATTGGAATTTCCTCAAAATATGATGCCACACACTTTTTAACTTAATCTATAATCATATCTAACACGAATCTTTTAAACACGAGTTCCACCGTTTTTTTAGGGTCAAGTCAAAAAGTATGTGGGCATAATATTGGAGAAAAATTGAAAGTCTGCAATGCTAAAAACATACATCCTTCCAAAGTATTATAAATCAAGTACATCAGACGAGCACCTGATTGGACGTCAGCATTGTAACTCAGAGTTCATGCTTATCACCCACGGGGTTTTCAGATTGACCCCAACATAGTATTTCAATTTTAGAGATTATACACTATAAATACAAAAAGCCTCCG